>JACDOI010000006.1 GCA_017656145.1 Bacillota bacterium
GCTCTGGGGGGGGGGGCGGGGGGGGGGGGCGGGGGGGCGGGCGGTTCCCTCTTTTGCCAAACTGGGGGGTCACCACCGGCTGCGGGACGCCCTCGAGAGGGTGTCCCGCCCAGCCGGCGCCGGCTGGGCCGGCGCTTTGGCAGCCAGGATCTTCTTTCCACTGCGGGCCATCTCCTGCTCCCCTGCATCAGGCCCGGCCGGCGCGGATTCCACAGGTTATCCACAGGCTTCGACGGCGTCAGTAAGCCCGCCGACGGAGCAGAAAGCGCCGAGCTGGGGATGATGTAATTCCACAAGTTGTCCACAGAGTCGAAAATGGCGTCGTGCCGGGCTTCGAAGTCGGTCCCGCGCGGGAGCAGAGAGGGAGATGACAGCTCTGAGCTGGGCTTTCACGCGGGAGCGGGTAAGTCACAGGCCGTCAGGGCCGTCGCGGCAAGGCGGATAGCCCGCGGCGGCCGCGGTTATCCACAGAATTCTCCACAAGGGGCGCGCGAGAAGATTTTTTCGCGTAAGGGGACGCGGAACGCCTGTGGGACGGGTGCGCGTGAAGGGCTAAAGCTTGACGCTCTCGCGAGCCGTGGTCTATAATCGAGACAGTTTTCCGGAGGAGTGAGTAGCGTGAAGCGCACGTACCAACCCAACCCGGTGCGGAAGCGCCGGACCCACGGGTTTTTGAGCCGCATGGCGACCCCGGGCGGCCGCCGGGTGCTCAAGCGGCGGCGGGCGAAAGGGCGTCATCGGCTGACGGTGTAGCCCGGGCGTGGCACGATTGGAACGGTTGCGGCGCCCGCGGGATTTCGCCCGGTGTTACGAATCGGGGCGGGTGCGGAAAAACCGGATCGCGGTGCTTCACGTGGCCGATTCGCCGGACGGCGTGACCCGCGTCGGATTTTCGGTCAGCAAGAAGGTGGGCAAAGCGGTGGTCCGCAACCGGGTAAAGCGGCTATTGCGGGAAGCCGTGCGGGCCCACGCGGAACAGTTGGCCCCGGGCCTTCACTTGGTGGTGTCGGCCCGGGCGGCGGCGCGTGAGGCGGAATTCGCGAGCGTTCTTTCGGCGGTGGGCCAGCTGCTCGCAGGGGCCGGGGCGTTGCAGACCCATGATGCCCCCGCGGGGGCGAGGGAGCCGGGGAAGGGAGCGGGCAACGGCCGGTGATGCGGATGATGCTGGTATTCGCCATCCGGGTGTATCGTCGCGCGGTGTCGCCGCTCTTTCCTCCCAGGTGCCGGTTTTACCCGTCGTGCTCCGCATACGCCGAGGAAGCGATTACCCGCTACGGCGTGTTGCGGGGCGGGTGGCTGTCGCTGAAACGACTGCTGAAGTGCCATCCGTGGCACCCCGGCGGGTACGATCCGGTGCGGTAAATGCGGGTCTAAACGGGGGCGGATTGATGGACTTCTTGCGCGACGTTATGCTCCAGATGCTCGTCTTTTTTGCGGATCTGACCAACAGCTCCGGCTTGGGAATCATCCTCTTGACCCTTGTGATCCGCCTGCTGCTCTTTCCCCTCACGCTTAGCCAGACGAAGTCGCTCGCGGCCATGCGGGAGCTGCAGCCGAAGATGCAGGAGTTGCAGCGGAAGTACAAAGACAAGCCGCAGGAATACCAAAGGCGGTTGCTGGAGCTCCACCGGGAGCACAATATCAACCCGCTGGGCGGGTGTCTGCCGGTGCTGGTGCAGCTGCCCATCCTGTGGGCGTTGTTCTTCGTGTTGCGGGAATTTCCGCTGGAGCAGCGGCAGTTTCTCATATGGGATTTGGCCGGGCCGGCGGGGGAGCCGTACTGGATTCTTCCGCTGCTGTCAGGCCTGACGACGTACGGGCAAATGATGCTCAGCGCCACGGATCCCAGCCAGCGAGCGATGATGTTCATCATGCCGGTGTTTCTCGTATGGGTGAGCGTGCAGTTCCCTGCCGGGTTGGTGCTTTACTGGGTGGTCAGCAACGTGTTCTCCATGGGCCAGCAGTACGTGATTAACCGACAGCTGGCGGCGGCGAAGAAGGGGGACAAGGTGCGCTGATGCAAGTGGTGGAGAAGGTGGGGCGCACAGTGGAGGAGGCCGTCGCGGGCGCGCTGGCGGAGCTGGGCGCTTCCCGTGACGAGGTGGAAGTCGAGGTGCTGGAAGAGGGTACCAAAGGACTGTTCGGGCTGCTCGGGGCAAAACAGGCGCGCGTGCGCGTTCGGCGAAAAGCCGGGGTGGCGGGGGAACCTCCGGTCATGGACGAAGAGGCCGGATCCGGTGGAGCTCGGGCAGCCGAGGGGGAGCTTGGCGAGGAGCGAGAGGGGCCGGGGGCCGCGCGGGAGGATGCTCAGCTACGGCCGTGGCCGCCGGAGGAAAAAGTGGCGGCGGCGCGGACGTTTTTGACGGGCGTGCTGGTGCGGATGGGCGTCGATGCGGCGCTTGAGAGCCGGGTGGACGAGGATGGTTTCGTTCACGTCAATATCGTCGGGGAGGACCTGGGGCTGGTCATCGGCCGGCGGGGGCAAACCTTGGACGCGCTGCAGTTTTTGGTCAACCAGGTCGCCAATCGAGGTTCGGGCGAGCGGGTTCGGATCGTGCTGGATGCGGAAGGGTACCGGGAACGGCGGGCTGAAGCCCTCAGGGCGCTGGCCCGGCGAATGGCAGCCCGCGCAAGGCGCCAGGGTCGCCGGGTGGTGCTGGAGCCGATGAGCGCGATGGAGCGGCGGATCGTCCACCTGGCGCTGGCGAACGAGCCGGGCGTGGAAACCCACAGTGAGGGCGAGGACCCCAACCGGCGGGTGGTCATCGTGCCTCGGGGGTAATGGCTGTGAATCGGTGCGGGTGGGAAAGCGCGAAACGGTCCGTTTCGCGCTTTTCTTATTTCCCCATCGCCGGTTCGAGATGGTCGGCGCCGGGAGGGAGGTTTGTGAAAGCGTGACGGGCAGACCGGGCCTGGAGGGGTTGGAGGCGTACTGCCGGGAGATGGGGATCGACCTGGAACCGGGCCAAAGTGCCCTTTTGCGGCGGTTTTGGGCCATGGTGCTTGAGCAGAATGCGCGGGTCAACCTCACGCGGATTACCGACGACCGGGAGGCGGTGCTGAAGCACTTTGTGGACTCGCTGACCGTGTTGCGCGCGGGGGTGATCCACGCTGGCGCCAAGGTCGCGGACGTCGGGACGGGCGCAGGGTTTCCGGGCGTGCCGCTCGCCATCGCTCGGCCGGACGTGCGGGTGCTGCTCGTGGAAGCGACAGGGAAGCGGGTGAAGTTTCTGGAGGGCGCTGTCGGCGCCCTAGGACTCAAGAACGTGGAAGTGTTGCACGAGCGGGCGGAGGAGCTGGCTCGGCGGACACGCGGGGCGGGCGTCGCGGACGCGGTCACGGCGCGGGCGGTTGCCCCTCTGTACCGCTTGGTGGCGTGGTGCGTTCCGTTGCTCCGGGCCGGCGGGCACCTCGTAGCGATGAAAGGCCCGGACGTCTCGGAAGAACTGGGACAAGCGGAACAAGCCCTGGGGAAAGCCGGCGCCCGGGTCGCAGCTGTCCACAGGCTCGAGTTGCCGGGCGGCGCCGGGGGGCGAACGTTGCTGGTGATCAGGCGCGAGGCGGTTGGGTAAGGGGACGGGAAGGAGGCCCTCGCGCAGGTCTCGAAATGAAGGGCGACGGGTCAGGGAGGCGGTGAGGCCTGGGTGCGGCTCAGCGAGCTGCTGAAAGGAAAAGGCATGGACGAGGCCGCGGGCCGGCGGGCACCCGGGACGGACCGGACACGGGCGGGCGAGCGGGTGGAGGAAATCCCGGTTTCTTCCATCGCAGCGTCGCCGTTTCAGCCGCGGCGCGCCATCGACGAATCTTCGGTTGAGGAGCTCGCGGCATCGGTGTCCGAAAACGGCCTGCTGCAGCCGGTGATCGTGCGGCCTGTGGCCGGCGGCTACGAGCTGGTGGCGGGCGAGCGGCGCTTTCGGGCGTGCAAGCAGCTGGGATGGACGACGATTCCCGCGGTCGTCCGAGAGCTGACGGATGAGGCTGCGGCGGCGCTGGCGATGGTGGAAAATTTGCAGCGGCGGGACTTGACGCCGCTGGAGGAGGCAATCGGCTACCGGAACTTGCTGGACCGGTTCGGCTGGACCCAGGAAGAACTCGCGCGAAGGCTGGGCCGCAGCCAAAGCGCGATCGCGAACAAACTGCGCCTGTTGCGCCTGCCGGAAGCGGTGCAGGAGCGGCTGGCGAACCAGAGGTTGACGGAGCGGCACGCCCGGGCGCTGTTGCGGCTTCCCCAGCCAGCGGAGCAGGAGCGGTTGGCGAAAGAGATCGAGGCTCGCGGGTTAACGGTGGAGGAGACTGAGCGCCGGGTCGCGGAGCTGCTGAGCGCGTCTCGCGAAGGCCGGAAGGCGGGGGGGGACGGCGGCGATTTGGAACAGGAAACGTCGCCGGGCCCGCGCGGGAGCAGCCGGGACCGCGAACCGGGGGAGGAGAACCGGCCGAGCGGGCGGCGGATGGTCCGGGTGTACAAAGACGTGCGGCTGTTTCGCAATAGCATCGATCGAGTGGTCCAGGAGCTCCGGGAGGCGGGACTGCTCGTAGAAGTCGATGAGGCGGTGTGGGAGGACAGCCGAGCGGAGTGGTGGGAAATGCGGATCCGTGTAGGGCGGGCCAAGGAGCCGAGGTGATCCGATGGCCAGGGTGATTGCGATCGTCAATCAAAAGGGCGGCGTCGGCAAGAGCACGACGGCGGTCAATCTCGCCGCGTACTTGGCGGTCGGGGGGGCCCGGGTTCTGCTGGTCGACTTGGACCCGCAGGGAAATGCCACGAGCGGCGTTGGGGTCGACAAGGTGCGGCTTGAGCGGTGCATGTACGATGTGCTGGTTCATGAGGAACCGCTTGAGAGCATCTTGCAACAGTGCTCCATCGAGGGATTGTGGATTGCGCCGGCGACCATTGAGCTGGCCGGCGCGGAGATCGAGCTGGTGGCGGCCATGTCCCGGGAGTTCCGGTTGCGGCGGGCGATTGAAGGCGTTAAGGAGCGGTTCGACTACATACTCATCGATTCGCCCCCATCGCTGGGCTTGTTGACGCTCAACGGGTTGACCGCGGCGGATTCGGCGCTTGTGCCAATCCAGTGCGAGTATTACGCGCTGGAAGGGCTCAGCCAGCTGGTCAAGACGCTGAAGCTTGTGCGGGATCATCTGAACCCCGAGTTGAAGGTCGAAGGCATCGTGATGACGATGTACGACGCCCGCACCAACTTGTCCCAGCAAGTCGTGGAGGATGTCCAGGCGTTTTTCGCCGGGGCGGAAGCGCGGCGGTACATCCCGGAACAAGTTCGGGTGTTCCGATCGGTCATCCCGCGCAACATTCGCCTCAGCGAAGCGCCTAGTTTCGGCCAGCCCATCGTCCTGTACGACGCCCGGTCCCGGGGGGCGCGGGCGTACGAAGAGCTGGCCCGGGAGGTCCGGGCGGGATGAGCCGGCGGGCGCTGGGGAGGGGATTGCGGGCGCTGATTCCCGGCGAGGAGCGAGAGGAGACGCGGGTCGAAGAGGTGGCCGTCGACCGGATCCGGCCGAACCGGTATCAGCCGCGAACGGAGATGGATGAGGAGTCTCTACAGGAGCTGGTCGAATCGATCCGGGTTCACGGCGTGCTGGAACCCGTTATCGTCCGGCCGACGGGCGACGGGTATGAGCTTGTGGTCGGCGAGCGGCGGTGGCGGGCGGCCCGGCAGGCGGGGCTGGCGGTCATCCCATCGGTGGTGCGGGCGATGTCCGATCAGGAGGCTGCCGTCCTCGCCCTCGTGGAAAACTTGCAGCGGGAAGACTTAAATCCCATTGAGGAGGCGCGCGCGTATCGCCGGCTGATGGATCTGGGCTTGACCCAGGAGGAGGTCGCGGCACAGGTGGGGCGGAGCCGCCCCGCGGTGGCCAACAGCTTGCGGCTTCTGGCGCTGGGCGAGGAGGAGCAGCGGGCGGTGGCGAGCGGGCAGGTGAGCGTCGGCCACGCGAAGGTTCTTCTGGGCGTGGAGGACAAGTCGTTGCGGCAGGAGCTTCTGGCGGAGATCGTGAGCAAGGGATTGACAGTGCGGCAGGCGGAGGCCCTGGCCCGCAAGCACGCTCGCAAGGCCCGGAGGATGGCCGCTCGCGGGGCGCGCCAGCTCCATCCGGACCCGGTTTGGAAGGATGTGGAGATGCGCTTGTCGGAAGCGTTGGGCACGCGCGTCAGTGTCCAGCGGATGGGGGAGGGCGGGCGGATCGTCATCGAGTTTTACACGGCTGAGGATGTGGGCCGGTTGCTCGAGTTGATTGTTCCACGTGGAACATAACCCGCGCGGTGAGGAGGGGGCGCATGGTGCAGCAGCGGGACGACGGCCAGAGCAGAGACGCTGCCGCCTGGACGCGGCTCAAGCCGGGCCAAACGGTTACCCTGCGAGCCGAGTCTCCGCTCCACAAAGGCGCGTACGAGTGCTCCGTCATCGAATCGTCCCCCGAACGGCTCCGCATCACCATGCCCATGGTGGATGGCCGCCTGGTCCTGGTTCCCGTCGGAACGCCTGTGCACGTCGAAGGCGAGGCGGAAGGCGGCACGATAGCGCTCCAGGCCCGGGTCATCGACCGGCAGGGGGGATCGTCCCGCAGCCTCCTGCTGGGGCCGTTGCCTGAGCCGCCTGCCTATCTGGCCCGGAGGCCGACCGGCGCGCCCTCGCGCACCATAGCCGTCACCAGCGGCAAGGGTGGGGTTGGGAAGACCGCCTTTGTGGTCAACCTCGGCGTGGCATTGTGCGAGTTGGGCAAGCGTGTGTGCGTGGTCGACGGCGACCTGGGGACGGCCAACGTCGACGTCATCCTCAACTTGACGCCCCGGTTCAACCTGGCTCACGTCATCGCCGGCGAAAAGACGATATTCGAGGTGTTGGTGGAAGGGCCGGGCGGGCTGGTCGTGCTCCCCGGTGGTTCCGGGTTGCAGGAGCTGACCGATCTGGGGGACCGCCAATTTGCCAAGCTGCGGACCCAGTTCCAGCAACTGGAGCGCTACACCGACATCCTGCTCCTGGATACCGGCAGCGGGCTTTCACGGTCGGTGACGAACTTCCTTCGAGCGGCTCACGAAACCATCGTCATTACAACGCCCGAGCCTCACGCGATCACCGACGCATATGCGCTGCTGAAGGTCATTTCCCGCCACGAAGACGACTTGACCATGCGCCTGGTAGTCAACCGGACTGCAAGCCGCGAGGAAGCCCATGATATCGGGCAGAAAATGCTGTTCGCCAGCCAGCGGTTTTTGGGAGTGGACATGACTTTCCTGGGATACATCCCCGAAGACCCAGCGGTCGGCCAGGCGATCCGCCGGCAAGCGGACCTCCTCTCGACCTACCCGAAGAGCCGGGCGGCGGAGTCCATCCGCCGGATCGCCGGCACGCTCCTCCAGGAAGGGGAGCCGAATCCGGAACCGGCGGGCGGCCGGGAAGGACGCCGTTCGTTCGTCCAACGGATCCGGGCCGTCCTTGGCCGTTGAATCCCCGCCGGGAGCGCAAGAGCGCAGTGAGCGGGCAGAAATCGCCCGCGCTGCCCGTCTCAGGGCTGGATCCCGCCCGGTGAGCGGGCTACGGCCGCTTCCCGCATCGCCGGCCATTGCTCGAGCGCAATTCTCACCCCTTCCGCAATGGTTTCGGCCATCCGCATGACCAGACTCAGTCGAGTGTTCTGCAAGACGAAATACTCCATAAAACCGCCCACGTTGACGATGCCGATGATGTGAAGATCGCCGACGGGAGGAAGCTGCTTGTTGACGCCCGTCCCGGGCAGCAGGGCTCCCGGCTTGACGGAGATGTACCCGACGCTTTCGCTGCGGCCAAGACACGCGTCCACCGCGATGACCCCCTGCTCATCCGCATCCGGGTGCCGCTCGATGCGCCAGAGCACTTCGTGGAGGTTCGCCGCGTGAACCGGCTCATCCAGCGTACCCAGCACCCGCACCCATGCAGGAGCCGACTGAGCGAGGCGGCTTCCGACCAGCGGTCCCAGCGCATCGCCGGTGGACCGGTCGGTGCCGATACAAACCACCGTTACAGATCGACGGCCGCTACAGCGCTCGTGCATGTGCTCCAGGATGGACGCGGCCAGCGCTTGAACGGCCTGGCCGTCATCCACGTGGACCCGGTGAGAGCACTCGGATGCTCGCCACGCGCGCTCCAACGCCTGGGAAAGCTTTTGCCACACCCTGGCCACCACCCCGCACCGGATCGCGCCCTGAGGGTTGGGCGCTGCACGAACAGTATATGAACGCCCTGCGAGCGCTATACGGACGGCTCCGGCCGGCCTAGGCCTAGGATATTTCCCGGGAAATACGCACCGGTCACATTGACAAGCGGGTCTGCGTGAAGTAATGTGGCTGGGAAGGAGGGGCGGAGATGGCAATCACCGGTGACGGCGACCGTTTCCCCCAGACCGGCCAACCCTCAAGCGGCGGGACGCCGCCCCCGCCGGCCGACATCGCGCGGCAGCGGTTTCAAGCGGGGGAGCGGCTTCTTGAGCAGGGGCGGTTCGACGAAGCCCTTCGACAGTTCCAGGAAGCCGTGAACCTTGATCCTCGCTGGGCTGCGGCCCGGAACAAACTGGGTGTCGCGTACGCCCGGATGGGGCAGCGGGACGAAGCCCGGCGGCAATTCCTCGCCGCCATCGAGTGCGATCCGTCCTACGCTCCGGCCCACAGCAATCTCGGCAACGTTCTCCAAGAGGAAGGGCGGCTCGCAGAGGCCGAGGCGGCCTACAAGGAGGCCATTCGCCTCGATCCGGACTACGCGGTCGCCTACCACAACCTGGGCGTCGTCTACAAGCGCATGGGGCGCATCGGCGACGCCGTAGACAATCTAAAACGGGCGGCCCGGATGGAAAGAGCGCTGCTCAAGGGAAAGGCCGAAACGGAGAACCCTCGGGCTGCCCGGTACGCCGGCCTCGCCTGGATAGCCGCGATTGCCCTCATCGCGTACCTGCTCTTGCGTTGATCCCTTTTCTCTGCCTTCCTTGCGGAACGTAGAAGGATCCAGATTGCAGCTCGTAGAACGCAGACCTAATTTCGGTCTAGATACTCCGGGTCCCGGGCGGCCCGGCACCCGTCTTGCAAAGGGCAGCGGCCGCACTGGGGACGGCGCTTGCGGCAACAGTCTTTCGCCAGCGCCACCAGGAGAGCGTGGTATTCGCCGAACAGCTCCGGGTCCGGGGGCAGGTTCCGATGGAACTCCGCCTGCCAATCGTCGTACCGGTCGGACGGCGGCCCGATGAGCCCGGTCCGGGAAAAGATTCGCCGCGTGTACGCGTCGATGACGAAGACAGGGTAACCTCCTGCGTAGAGCAAGATGGAGTCGGCGGTTTCCGGACCGACGCCCCGGACCCGTAACAGTTCCCGGCGAAGCGTCGCAGCCGGCGCGGCCAGCATGCGCGCCAGGTCTCCGCCGTAGCGGTCGTTCAGGAGGGTGCAGAACCGCTTGAGCGTGCAGGCCTTTGCCCGGAAATACCCGGCCGGCCGGATGGCTTCTTCGAGCTCGGCAACGGGAACCACGAGCACCCGAGCCGGCTCGAGCAGGCCGGCTTCCTTCATCCGGCCGATGGCCTTCTCGACGTTGCGCCAGCTGGTGGCCTGCGTGAGGATGGCGCCCACCACGATTTCAAACGGAGTTTCCGCGGGCCACCAATGCTGCGGGCCGTAGCGGTCCAACAGGCGAGCGAACACTTCTTCGAGCGAGAACCGGGCCATCGAATACCCCCGGGCGTCCGAGCTCGTCAATCGGAGCTGTGCCAGCTGTGGTCGTGACAACTGTGGTCGTGACAAGGCGATTCTCATTATGACAAATCGGCTCCGAGGCTGCAAACCCCGCTGGCCGGGGTGCGACAGCGAAACAGACACGGCAGAGGAGGCGCCACGAGAGATGGGACGATTTGCCTTCTTGCAAGGCCGGCTCGTGCCAATGGAGGAAGCCAAGATCAGCGTCATGACCCACGCCTTCATGTACGGCACGGCATGCTTCGAAGGCATCCGGGCGTACTGGAACGAGGGCGACGGGCAGATGTACGTCTTCCGCATGACCGAGCACTACCGGAGGTTGCTCAACAGCTGCAAGATTTTGCGCATCGATCCGGCCTACGGCCTGGAAGACTTGAACCGCATCACCCTTGAGCTGTTGCGGAAGAACGGCGACCGCCAGGACATGTACTTGCGCCCCATATACTACAAATCGGGAGAGGACATCGGTCCCAGGCTCGCCGGCGTGGCGGACGATTTCCTCTTGTTCGCCATGCCCATGGGGGCCTATCTGGACTTGAGCAAGGGGCTCAAAGTTCGGGTCTCCTCCTGGACCCATCTCAGCGACAATACCATCCCCATGCGGGCCAAAATCAACGGCGCCTACGTCAACGCCGCCCTGGCCAAAACTGAGGCGATGGACGACGGGTACGATGAAGCCATTTTCCTTACCAAGGAAGGGAAGGTCTCCGAAGGCACCGCGGAAAACTTGTTCATTGTGCGCGACGGCCGCGTCATCACCACACCGGTGACGGCCGACATCCTCGAAGGGATCACCCGGGTAACCGTCATGGAGCTGGTTCGGGAGGAACTGGGGTTGCCGGTGGTCGAGCGAGAGATTGACCGGACCGAGCTCTACCTGGCCGATGAGGCGTTCTTCGTCGGCACGGGAGCCCAGGTGAGCCCCATCGCGGAAATCGACCGGCGTCTCATCGGCGACGGGAAGCCGGGACCGATCACCCGCCAGCTTCAGGAGCTCTATTTCGACGTGGTCCGCGGCCGGGTGCCCAAATACCGTCATTGGTGCACGCCGGTGTATTGAGCGGCCCGGCGCCCGGCCAACCGGCGGGCGCCGTTTTCCATTTTGGCCTCGATTTGATGTATAATGGCCGGCGGAACGCCGGCGGAAGGCTAGGGAGGTCTGGAGACTTGAAGCTCATCGAAAGCCAGGCGAAAGCCATCTTCGCCGAGACTGGAATACCCGTTCCGCCCGGGCGCATCGCGCGCACGCCGGATGAAGCCCGGGCCATCGCGCAAGAGATCGGCGGGCGCGTCGCAGTCAAGGCTCAGGTGCCCATCGGCGGCCGGGGGAAGGCGGGCGGCATCAAGCTGGCCGCCGGGCCCGATGAAGCCTACGAGGTGGCCCGGCAAATTCTCGGCATGGACGTGCGGGGCTATCCGGTTGAGCGGGTCCTGGTGGAACAGGCCGGCAGCATCGAGCAGGAGTATTACTTGAGCATCACCGTCGACAGGGACCGGCAAGCCCACGTCTTCATCCTCTCGTCCGCGGGCGGGATGGACATCGAGGAGATCGCGGCCCAACACCCGGAAAAGGTCGTCAAGCTGTGGCTGGACGCAGGACTAGGCCTTCGGGACTTCCACATCCGCGATCTCGCCGTTCGGGCTGGGGTGCCGGCCGAGCTCTTCCCCCAGCTGGCGGCCATCGCGCGGCGGATCTACGAGATCGCCCGCTCCCGTGATGCAAGCCTGGTGGAGATTAACCCGCTGGCCCGCTTGAGCGACGGCCGGCTCGTGGCGCTGGACGGCAAGATGGAAATCGATGACAACGCGCTGTTTCGCCAGAAGGCGCTGGCCGAGCTCAAGGAAGCGGAAGGCGACCACCCGCTGGAGGTCGAGGCGAGAAAGCGCGGGCTGCAATACGTCAAGCTTGACGGCTACGTCGGCGTCATCGGCAACGGCGCGGGGCTCGTCATGACGACGCTGGACATGATCCAGCGCAGCGGCGGAAAAGCCGCAAACTTCCTCGATATCGGCGGCGGGGCCCGGGCGGAGGTGGTGAGGAACGCCTTGGAGGTGGTCCTTTCGGATCCCGACGTCAAGTCGGTCCTCATCAACGTCTTCGGCGGCATCACCCGCTGCGACGAAGTGGCGCGGGGACTGCTCGCGGTGATGGACTCCATGGACATCCGGGTGCCGGTGGTCGTGCGGCTGGCGGGTACCCGGGAGGAAGAGGGGCGAAAGCTCCTTGAAGGCACCGCACTGACTCCGGCCGCGACGTTTCAGGAAGCGGCCCAAAAGGCCGTAGCCGCGGCGCAACGGTAACGAGGAGGTAAGACCGTCCGTGAGCATTCTCGTCGATGGGAACACCCGTCTCATCGTGCAGGGCATCACCGGCCGCGAAGGCCAGTTTCACACAAGCCAGATGATGGCGTACGGAACCAACGTGGTGGCAGGCGTCACGCCTGGCAAGGGCGGGCAGGAGGTGCTGGGCGTGCCGGTGTTCGACACCGTCCGGGAGGCAGTGCGGGCCACCGATGCGAACACGTCCATCATCTTCGTACCGGCGCCCTTTGCCGCCGAAGCGGTGCTGGAAGCCGCCGAGGCCGGCGTCGATCTCATCGTCTGCATCACCGAGGGGATTCCCGTTCAAGACATGATTGAGACGGTTCAGTACGTTCGCCGTCAGGGGGTGCGGCTCATCGGGCCCAACTGCCCGGGTCTCATTTCCGCCGGGCAGGCTTTGGTGGGCATCTTGCCGGGGCGCATCTTCACGCCGGGCCCTGTGGGGCTCGTCTCCCGCAGCGGCACCTTGACGTATGAGGTGGTCAACGAGCTGTCGTCCCGCGGTATCGGGCAGTCGACGTGCGTCGGCATCGGCGGCGACCCGATCATCGGTACCCGCTTCGTCGACGTCCTCCGCATGTTTGAGGCCGATCCCGACACCGAAGTCGTTGTAATGATCGGTGAGATCGGCGGCTCCGACGAGGAGGAGGCGGCTGAGTACATCAAGGAGATGCGGACGCCGGTCGTCAGCTTCATCTCAGGCCGTACCGCTCCTCCCGGCAAGCGGATGGGCCACGCGGGCGCCATCATCTCCGGCGGGCGGGGAACCGCCCAATCGAAGGTCGAGGCGCTGGAGGCGGCTGGCGTTCCTGTGGCGGCCACCATCACCGAAATCGCGGACAAAGTGGCCGAGGCACTCGGACGCTAGCGGCCCCGACGAGAAACAAATCCCAGCGGGAGGACAGCGCCAGTGAGACGCGAAGCAAACCGGCGGACCGGACAGTGGATTTGCGCCATCTTGTTGATGACCGCCGCATTGTCGGCGGGGGTGCTTCCAGCGCAAGCCGCGACGGTGGTCGTGGCCAACCCGGGCGAGCCCCCGACGTTGGACCCGAACATAACGTTTAACGGCTATTCGTTCGTTATAACCAATCAAGTCGCCGAGACCCTTGTTTCCAAGGACGACGAAGGGTTTCAACCGCGCCTGGCGACCCATTGGGAAGCTGTGGACGATCGCACGTGGCGCTTCACGTTGCGTCAAGGCGTCCAGTTCCACGACGGAACGCCGTTTGACGCCCAGGCGGTCAAGTTTACCCTGGAGCGGATTCTCGATCCCGCGACGCAAGCCAGAGGTCGCTTCGTCGTCAGCATGATCGAAGAGGTCCGCGTGATCGACTCCCATACGGTGGAAATTGTCACCAGCTACCCGTTTGCCCCGCTGCTGGCCCACCTGGCCCATCCGGTGACGGCCATCGTCAGCCCTGCGGCGGTGGAACGGTACGGGGACGATTTCGGCCGCCATCCGGTGGGAACCGGGCCGTTTGTGTTCGAAAGCTGGCAGTCCGGCGATCAGGTGGTGTTGCGGCGCAATCCCGACTATTGGGGCGGCGCCCCGGAGATCGACACGTTGATAATTCGGACTATCCCCGAGCCGACCACGCAAATCGTGGAGCTGCGGTCCGGGGCGGTGGACATTATCTTCAACGTGCCGGCCGATCAAATTGCGGATCTGGCAGGCCAGCCGGGGATTGCGGTGCACAAGGCGCTTGGGTGGGGATCGACGTTCCTGGGCTTCAACGTCACCCGCGGGCCGCTGGCCGACGCCCGGGTGCGCCGGGCTATTGCGTATGCCCTGGACCGGGAGGCCATGGCCACCCAGCTCATGCAAGGGATGGCCGTCCCCGCGGCGGGCATGGTGCCCGAGACGGTGTGGGGCGCGGTCGAGTTGGAACCGTACGAATACGACCTTGAGAAGGCCCGGCAGCTTTTGGCCGAGGCCGGCTACCCGGGCGGTTTCCGCACGTCTTTGGTGGCCTTCGAATCCGCGGAGCTTCGCCTGATGGCGGAAGCCATCCAGTTTCAGCTCGAGCAGGTGGGCATCCAGGTGGACGTGCAGGTCACAGACTATGGCGCCTACGTGGGGCTGGTCAGCCAGGAAGACCGGGAAGGCATGTACTTAACCACATGGGGAACCGTCACCCTGGACGCGGATTACACCCTTTACGCCCTGCTGCACTCGTCGCAAATACCGGACAACAACATTTCGTTTTACCGCAATCCGCGGGTTGACCAGCTGCTGGACGAGGCCCGGCAGCAGCCGGACCCCGCGGCTCGGATGGCGGCCTATCGCGAGGTGGCTGAGATCGTGCATGAGGAGTTGCCGATCCTCACCTTGTATTATCCGTTGTTCAGCTACGCCAAGCGGGACCGGATCGAAGGTGAGGTCATCAACTTCTCCTGGATCAACCTCAATCTGACGGGTGCGAGGGTCAAGTAGGTAGAAACGGTGGCGCGATACTTGCTGCACCGGCTCCTGGGCACGCTGGCCGTGCTCTGGGGAATGACCGTCCTTGTGTTTCTCATGATCCATGCTACCCCAGGAGACCCAGCCCGGGCTCTCCTGGGGGATATGGGCCGGGGGGCGACCGAGGAGGACGTGGCCTTGATCAGGGCCCAGCTGGGCCTCGACCGCCCCCTCCTGGCGCAGTACCAAGACTTTCTCGCCAAACTGCTCCGGGGGGACCTCGGCAAATCGTGGCGGTCCAACCGTCCTGTGGCCGAGGAAATTCGCGAGCGGTTCCCCTACACGGTCCAGCTGGCCGGGACGTCGCTCGTAATCGCCGTCCTCTTCGGAATACCTGCCGGCGTCGTCGCGGCGGCGCGGCCGTACTCGAGAATCGACTACGCCTTAACAGTCGCGTCCCTTGTGGGTGTGTCCGTGCCCGTGTTCTGGCTGGGCTTGTTGCTCATGATGTTGTTCTCTCTCGTCCTGGGGTGGTTTCCGGCCTCGGGCAGTGGCTCCTGGAAACACCTGGTGATGCCCGCTGTGACCATCGGCGCCGCGTCGACGGCGTTCATCGCTCGCATGACCCGCGCGGCGGTGCGGGAGGCGCTGGCCGAAGACTACGTGCGCACCGCCCGGGCGAAAGGACTGGCCGAGGTGTGGGTAGTGGGCAAGCACGCCCTGCGGAACGCGGCCATGCCGATTCTGACCACCGTCGGCCTGGAGTTGGGGAGCCTGATGGGCGGCGCGGTGCTGACCGAGACGGTGTTTGCTTGGCCCGGTCTTGGCCGTTTGACTGTCCAGGCCATTTTGGCCCGGGACATCCAGTTGCTGCAAGGATGCGTCTTATTTACGGCGGCCGTTTTTTCCGGCGTCAACTTGCTGGTGGACATCGGTTACACCTGGTTGAACCCGAAGGTGCGCTTCGGATGACCACAACTCGGCCCGGGGCCCCGGCAACGGCGTGGCGCCGGTTTTCCCGCCACCGGCTGGCTGTGGCCGGCGCAATTCTTTTGGTCGCCCTGGCGGCCGTTTCCGTGGCCGCACCGTGGCTTGCTCCTTACGAGCCGGACGCCCAGAACTGGCGCGAGCGGCTTCAGGCGCCCAGCCTCCGGCATCCGTTCGGAACCGACCACGTCGGCCGGGACGTCCTAAGCCGCGTCCTTTTCGGCGGCCGGCTGTCGCTGGCATCAGGCCTCTTGCCGGTCCTGCTCGGCGGCGCCGCGGGAACGCTCCTCGGCCTTGTGGCTGGGTTCTCCAAACCGTGGATGGACAGCCTGATCATGCGCATCATGGATGTGCTCCTGGCGCTGCCGTCCCTGTTTCTGGCCCTGGCGGTGGTCGGCACCCTGGGCCCCGGTTGGTTCAACGCGGTGCTGGCGGTGGCCGTCGTTTCGGTGCCGGGCTACGCTCGGATTGTCCGAGCCCGGGTTCTGGCGCTGAAGAATGAGCCGTTCGTGGAGGCGGCCCGGGCCTCGGGTGCCAAGAGTAGCCGGATCCTGATGCGCCATGTGCTGCCCAACGCCCTCTCGCCCATCCTGGTGCAAGCGACCCTGAGCTTTGGCTCAGCCCTGTTGTCCATGGCCGGGCTCAGCTTTTTGGGCCTGGGCGTACAACCGCCGGCCGCCGACTGGGGAAACATGTTGGCCGCCAGCCGCCGGTTCCTGCCGCGCGCCTACTGGTTGGGGCTGTTTCCAGGGATGTGCATCATGCTGGCGGTGCTGGCGATCAATCTCATCGGGGACGGGCTGCGGGACGCCCTCGACCCGCGCTCTGAGGACAGGCGAGCCTAGCCGCAAACCGGCGCGCCGCCGTTCCGGCTCAACAGATGCGGCCGGCTCAGATGCGGCGGCGGCGCCAAACGACCAGTAGCGTGCGGCCCCGGGCCCGAAGGACCGGGTTCAAGACGACCTGCAACACGCGCCACAGCACAACCATCGCCCCCAGCCCGGGCCGGCCGGGCACCCCGGCCGGCAACTGCTAACCAGTATATCCCGGGACGTCCCGGGATGTGCCTGGCCGGCCCGGGGCCGAAGCGGTGTCGATCTGCGCCCGCTGCAGGCGGCCCGAGTAATCGACATAGATCGTCTTCCACTCGGTGAACCCGTCCAGCGCCTGGACCGCGGCCTCCCGGTGGCCGTTTCCGGTGCTTCGGGTGCCGCCGAAGGGCAGATGAACCTCGGCACCGGTGGTGCCGTGGTTTATGTAAACGATGCCGGACGTCATGTCCCGGGCGGCTCGCATGGCCCGGTTGACGTCGCGGGTGTAGATGCCGCTTGAAAGCCCGTAGGCGCTGTCATTGTTGATCCGGATGGCCTCCTCCAGGCTGTCGCACGGAACGATGACCGCCGTGGGCCCAAAGATCTCCTCCCGGGCCACCCGCATGCCGGGCCGGACGTCGCCGAACAGCGTCGGCCGGTAGAAGAAACCCCGGGCGCATTCGCCTTCCCGGTACATCTCGCCGCCGCACAAAAGGCGCGCTCCTTCGGCCAGGCCCAGCTCCGTATAGCGGTGTACCCGATCCAGCTGGCGCCGGCTGGCGACGGGCCCCACGTCGGTATCGTCGGCTAGCGGATTGCCCAGGCGGAGCTTTTGGGCCCGCTCGACCAGCCGCTCGGTGAGCTCCTCCAGAACCCGGCGGTGGACGATGAGGCGGCTTGCGGACGTGCACCGCTGTCCGGTGGTGCCGAAGGCGCTCCACAAAATGCCTTCGACGGCTAAATCCAAGTCGGCGTCGTCCATGACTGCAATCGCGTTTTTCCCGCCCATCTCCAGCAACACCCGCTTGCCGCGCCGGGCCGCCTCCGCCGCGATGCGCGTGCCCGTTTCCGTCGATCCGGTGAAGGCGATGACGCGCACCCCGGGATGTTCGACCAAGGCAGCGCCCGCGCGGGGGCCTGTTCCGAGAACGACGTTCAGCACACCCGGCGGAAGCCCGGCCTCTTCCAAGATGAGTGCGAGGGCCAGCGACACCCGGGGCGTGTCCTCGGCCGGTTTCCAGACGACGGTGTTGCCCGCGATGAGCGCCGGGCCCAGCTTCCACGAGGGGACCGCGGCGGGGAAGTTCCAAGGAGTGATCAAGCCCACGACCCCTACCGGGTCCCGCACGCAGCAGGCGAACTTGTCGGGCATCTCAGAGGGGGTGGTGAACCCGAACATTCGCCGCCCTTCGCCGGCCATGTATGCGAATTCGTCGATCGCTTCCTGGACGTCGCCTCGGGCTTCCAAGAGCACCTTGCCCATCTCCTCGGCCATAAGCCGGGCCAAAGCCTCTTTGCGCTCGGCCAAAAGCTGGGCCGCCCGCGACAGGATCTCGCCCCGCCGCGGCGCGGGCACCGAGCGCCATCCGGCAAACGCCTCTTGGGCCGCTTCCACCGCCTGATCCACTTCAGCCCCGCCAGCTACGGATACGTGGCCGAGCAGTTCTCCGGTGGCGGGGTTGATGTCGGGATACAGCTCTCCCGTGCTGCCCTCCACCCAGCGCCCCGCGATGTAGCTCGAAAGAACCGGCTCCGGCATCGCCGGCCCAAGGTAATCCGCCATACGGTTCACCGCCTCCTCAGTTCGGAGTATCTTTTGAAACGATTCACAACTTAGATGCCCGTTCCTCTGAAATCCGTGAAACCCGGACGGAGCATGGGCGTAGGTTCCGCGCGGCGAAGGAATCCACCAGGGGTCAGGTAGAATAGAAGAAGGAACGCCCGGAGGGCGGAACGACAGCTGGACAGCCGGGGCAGCGGGAGGTCGAGCTTGTGGACGATACGACGGGGAAGCGCACCCCGCTTTACGAGGAGCATGTGGCCAGTGGGGCCCGTATGACCGACTTCGCAGGCTTCCGCATGCCCCTTGAATACACCGGGATCCTGGAGGAGCACCGGGCCGTGCGGTCGGCGGCCGGGTTGTTTGACTTGTCCCACATGGGAGAGATCCGGGTGGCGGGGTCGGCAGCGGCCCGGTTTCTCGATGGGGTCGTGACCAACCGGGTCGCGGACATGGAGCCGGGCCAAGCCCGGTACTCGCCCATCTGCCGGCCCGACGGCGGCATCGTCGATGACGTCGTCATCTACCGGCGTCAGGACGACTTTTTGCTGGTCGTCAACGCGGCCAACATCGAGAAGGACCTGGGCTGGCTGGATTACCTTCGCCGGGCGTGGCCAGGGGACGGCGGCCCCGATGTCAACCCGGAGGATGTGGTGCTGGAAGATCTGTCCGAGCAGACGGCGCTCTTGGCCGTTCAAGGCCCGCGATCCCAGGCGGTCCTGGAGAAGCTGGCGGACCTGCCGCTTGACGGGTTGCCCTCGTTCCGGTTCCTCGAGGGCCAAGTGGGCGGTCATCCCGCGATGGTAGCCCGCACAGGCTACACCGGCGAGGACGGCTTCGAGATCTACATTTCTCCTGAGGCCGCGTTGCCTCTTTGGCGGGCGTTTCTTTCGGCCGGCGGCGACCTCGGGCTTGTGCCAGCGGGCCTCGGCGCCCGGGACACCTTGCGCCTTGAGATGCGGTTTCCCCTTTACGGCCAGGATATCGATGACACGACGACGCCGCTGGAGGCCGGCCTTGGGTTTACGGTCAAGTTCGACAAGGAGTCGTTCGTCGGTAAGGCGGCGCTGGAGCGGCAGCGGGACCAGGGCGTAAGCCGGCGGCTGGTCGGGTTTACGATGTTGGACCGGGGCGTTCCCCGCCGCGGCTATCCGTTGTTTTCCGGTGAGGAAGCGATCGGGAGCGTGACCTCCGGCACCATTTCCCCGACCTTGGGCGAACCCATCGGGCTTGGGTACGTGCCCTCCCGGCTCGCGGCGCCCGGTACGGAGCTGGCCGTCGGCATCCGGGGCCGCCGGGCTCGCTGCCGGGTAATCAAAGGCCGGTTTGTGCAACCGGGCACCGCTTCCCGGTAATCAGCGGCCAGCCCCCGCGACACGGCGCGGGATGACATGAGAGGGAGGGCGCTTTCGTGTACCCCGAGGATTTGCGCTACAGCCAGCAGCACGAGTGGGTTCGGCGGGAAGGCAACCGGGTGAGGGTGGGGATCACCGACTACGCCCAGCAAGAACTGGGCGACGTGGTGTTTGTCGACCTGCCCCAGGAAGGGACCACGTTGCAGTCGGGCGAGGCGTTTGCGGCCGTTGAGTCGGTCAAAGCCGTCTCCGACATCTACGCGCCGGTCAGCGGGCGGGTCGTCGAGGTCAACCAGGACCTCGCGGACCGGCCGGAACTCGTCAACCAGGACCCGTACGGCGCCGGCTGGATTGCGGTGCTGGAGATGGAGAACCCCGCCGAACTGGACGAGCTGTTGGACGCGGAACAATACCGGGAGCTGCTGGAACGGTAGCGGCCCGGACCAGGCGCTGAAAAGGAGGCGGTCAGGCCTGTCCTATTCGCCCATGACCGATGCCGACCGCCGCGCGATGCTCAACGCAATCGGCGTGGCGGACGTGGAGGAGCTGTTCGCAGATATCCCTGCGGAAATCCGGCTGCGCCGGCCCTTGAACATCCCCGAAGGGATGGCCGAGGCCGAGTTGCGCCGCCACATGGCCGAACTGGCCGGGCGCAACGCGGACGCCGGGCGGTACGCGTGCTTTCTTGGCGCGGGAGCGTACGATCATCTCATTCCCGCGGCGGTGAGCCAGCTGGTTTCCCGCAACGAGTTTTACACTTCATACACGCCCTATCAGGCCGAGATAACCCAGGGCGTGCTTCAGGCGACGTACGAGTATCAGACGCTCGTAGCCGAACTGACCGGTATGGAGCTGGCCAATGCCTCGATGTATGACGGGGCCACCGCCATGGCGGAAGCGTGCCTCGTCGCGTGCGCCCACACCGGCCGGGACCGGGTCGTGGTGCCCCGGGCGGCGCACCCCGAGTACCGGCAAGTGAGCGCAACATACTTGCGCCATCAAGGGCTGGAAATCGTCGAGGTGCCGTTTCGGGACGGCGTCACCCCGGTGGACGAAGTACGGGCCCGGGTAGACGGGCGGACCGCAGCCGTCGTCGTCCAGCAGCCGAACTTTTTCGGCTGCCTTGAGGACGCGGAGGCCATGGCGGAGGTGGCGCAGGAACACGGCGCGCTGTTGATCGCGGTGATCACCGATCCCCTATCGCTGGGGCTGTTGCAGCCGCCCGGGGCGTACGGCGCCCACATGGCCGTGGGCGAAGGACAACCTTGGGGCAGCCCGTTGAGCTTCGGCGGGCCGTACCTGGGATTCTTTGCCGCCCAGGGGAAGCTGGTCCGGCGCATCCCGGGCCGCATCGCCGGCGCGACAGTGGATCGGGACGGCAACCGGGGCTACGTCTTGACCTTGCAAACCCGGGAACAGCACATTCGCCGGGAGCGGGCCACCTCGAACATCTGCACCAACCAGGCGTTGAACGCTCTTGCCGCCGCCGTCTACCTGACGTTGCTCGGCAAGGAAGGGGTGCGGGAGGTGGCCGGTCAGTGTGTGCAGAAGGCCCATTACCTCCAGCGGGCCATGACCGCGCTGGAAGGTGTATCGGCGGCGTTCCCCGGGCCGTTTTTTCATGAGTTCGTCGTCCGGCTCAGCGCGGACCCCGAGGAGGTCACCCGGCGCCTGCTGGACTACCAGATCTTGGGCGGTCTGCCGCTTGGCCGGTTTTACCCGGAACTGGCCGACTGCTTGCTCGTCTGCGTCACAGAGGCCCGGACCCGGGAGGAAATGGACCGCTTCGTCACCGCGCTGGGGGGATTGGCATGACCGGCTACCAGCTCAAGGGAAGTTTTCCCCTGATCTTTGAGCGGGGGGCTCCGGGCCGCCGCGGCTACCGGCTGCCGCCCCTTGACGTGCCCGAGCAGCCGATTGAGGCTCTCATCCCTGACCGGCACCAGCGCACAAACCCGCCGGCCCTCCCCGAGGTGAGCGAGCCCGAGGCGGTGCGGCATTTCGTCGGTCTGTCCCGGCGCAACTACGGCGTCGATGTCGGGTTTTACCCGCTCGGGTCGTGCACGATGAAGTACAACCCCAAAATCAACGAGGAAGTCGCGGCGTTGCCCGGGTTTGCCCGGCTGCACCCGTACCAGCCCGAGGAGACGGTCCAGGGGGCGCTGGAGCTGATGTACAACCTCGAGCGTTACCTGTGCGAGATCGCCGGCTTAAGCCGCGCCACGTTGCAGCCGGCGGCCGGCGCCCACGGCGAGCTGCTCGGCCTCATGATCATGCGGGCGTACCACGAATCCCGGGGCGAGGGCCACACCCGCCGGGAGGTGCTCGTGCCCGACTCGGCCCACGGCACAAACCCCGCCAGCGCGGCGATGTGCGGCTACCGCGTCGTCGAGGTCCAATCCAACGCCCGGGGCGGTGTCGACGTGGCGGCGCTAAGAGCGCTTGTAGGGCCCAAGACCGCGGGCTTGATGTTGACCAACCCCAACACTTTGGGGCTCTTTGAGGAGGATATCCTCGAAATCGCCCGGCTCGTTCACGACGCGGGAGGGCTCTTGTACTACGACGGCGCCAACGCCAACGCGATTTTGGGCATCTGCCGGCCCGGCGACATGGGGTTTGACATCGTCCACTTCAACCTGCACAAGACGTTTTCCACGCCCCACGGCGGGGGCGGGCCAGGCTCGGGCCCCATCGCGGTGCGGGAGGAACTGGTGCCGTTCTTGCCGGTTCCGACCGTGGAGCGGGACGGGGACCGATACTACCTGGACTTTGACCGTCCCCAATCGGTGGGCCGGATCAAGGGCTTTTACGGCAACTTCGGCATGATGGTTCGGGCGTACGCCTACATCCGCACCATGGGCGCGGCGGGACTCAAAGCCGCCAGCGAGCAAGCGGTCATCAATGCGAATTACCTCATGAAGCGACTTGCGCCCTTGTTTGATGTGGCCGTCGACCGCTACTGCAAGCATGAGTTCGTGCTCTCAGGCCGCCGGTACAAGCGCCTCGGCGTGCGCACCCTGGATATCGCCAAGCGGCTTTTGGACTACGGCATCCACGCGCCCACCGTGTACTTTCCGCTCATTGTCGAAGAGGCGCTGATGATCGAGCCGACCGAGACCGAAACCAAAGAAACGCTGGATGAATTCGCCCGCGTCATGGAGCAGATCGTGCGGGAAATCGAGGAAGACCCCGACCTCGTCCGCAACGCCCCCCACGAAACGCCGGTGCGCCGCCTGGACGAAGCGCGGGCCGCCCGCCAACCGGATCTTTGCTTCTGCGCGCCCGCGTCCTCAACGGTCGGCGAGGTGAATGCCGGCGGCGGGGGCCGGACCGATGGGTGATGGGCAGGGGGCCAAGATCGGATTCCTCGGCCCCCGGGGAACGTTCAGCGAGGAGGCGGCGCGAAAGCATCTGGCCCAGGCGGGCCTTGACGCGGAACTGATCCCGTACCGGGGCATCCCGGATCTTCTGGCCGCCGTGGAACGGGCTGAGCTCGACTGGGCGGTGGTGCCGGCGGAAAACTCCATCGAAGGGTCCGTCGCGGTGACCTTGGACACGCTGGCCCACGACGTGGATGTGGCCATCGCGGGGGAAATCGTCCTTGCAGTGCGCCACCACCTGCTCGTGCGCCGAGGACACGAAGGGTGGCCCATCCACACCGTCGTTTCCCACCCCCAGGCGCTGGCCCAATGCCGCCGCTACTTGCAGGCCCGCCTTCCCGGGGTTTCGGTGCAGGCCGCGTTCAGCACCGCGGAGGCCGCCCGCCTGGCGGGGGAATCGGAAGAGCCGGGTCTGGCGGCCATCGGAAACTCCCTGTGCGCGGACCTCTACGGCCTGGCCGTGCTCGACTCCGACATCCAGGACTTTCCGGGAAACGCTACCCGCTTCTTTGTCGCAGGCCGCGCTGACCGACCGCGGACGGGACAAGACAAGACTTCGGTCGTGTTCGCGTTCGCTGCCGACCGGCCCGGCAACTTGTACCGGGCCTTGGGTGAATTCGCCCGGCGGAACATCAACTTGACGAAGCTTGAATCCCGCCCGGCCAAGCAACTGTTGGGCGACTACATCTTTTTCGCCGACTTGGAAGGGCACCGGGCGGATCCGGCGGTGGCCGGCGCTCTGGAGGGCCTGCGCCGACAGTGCGCCTATGTGAAAGTCTTGGGCTCCTATCCCCGGGCGGACTACGCCGGCGTCAGATCTCGGACAAGGCCCGCGCCAGCCGAGCGGCAGGACAACCGGTAGCGCAGGCGCCACCGCACCCGCCGGCCTTTGACCCGCACCCGCATCCGCCGCAGCCGCCTCGACCCGCGGACGATGAGCCCCGGTTTCCCAGGCCCGCCAGGCGCGCGTAAGTCTTGGTTTTGGCCCGCATCTCCCGGCGCCGCCAGACGTACGCTTCGAAATGATAGCAGGAAGACGCCTGGCAGTCCAGGCAGCTAGTCCCCTTCAGATCGGCGCAGTCACGAATGATGCACTCGCCCGTCTCCAGGTTCGGACATCCGGGGCAGACCCCGGTGATGTATGCGCTGCACGTGTTGCACAACAAGCCGCAGCGGGAGACGATATCCCCGGGCCGAATCTCGGGCTTGCCCGCCGCGCGGGCGTTTCCGGCCGTCGACAAGCCAACGCCCCCCAGCATACGCTCCAAAGTTGGTCCAAGTATATCATATCGGCCGGAATCGAACCAAACAGCGAAACGGAGGACCTACCGGAGGGGGCTCGACCGGTCCCGGCCGCTGTCCACCGCCAAGTAGAGCAAGGTGGCGGTGGCGGGAATCATCGTCGTAGCCGCAGCTACGACGCCGGAGTCGTTGGCCACGAGGGCCACGCGGCTCGCGACGACCGCGCCCCGTATCCCCCGCATCAGGTTGGGATGGGCGCGATCCAGCCGGCGAATCGTCTCGATGGGCCGGTACAAAGCGACGGCCGACACCGCCAAAGCGGCCACAAGAACCTGGGACCAAATCGTCCAGCGCAGGAGCCGGACGTTCATCTGAATTTTGCGGATGGCAATGCCGGCCAGGCCGTCCCAGCCGCCCGCCAGGGCCCGGGCCGCTGCCCGCCCCAGATGGGACGCGTCGTTTCCTCCTACCGCCACGTCGAAAGCCGCAGCCGCGGCCAAAATCGCGAACACGATTGCGGCTACGGCAACGCCCGTTTTCCAGGAAATCGGCCAGTTCCAGATCAAGACGAGCGTCACGGCAAGCCCCGCGGTGGCGGCGACGGTTCCGCCCACGTTGGCCCCGATGCCCGGTGACGCGAGGACTGCCACGACGCCTCCGTAAACGGCGGCGACGGCCCAGCGCAAAGCCGAAGGGCGACGGGCCCGATCGATCAGGCCCGTGGTGCCTACCAGCGTCGAGGCGATCAGTACACCCATGTACTCGTTGCCGATACCGTAATACCGGGCGCCTACGATTGGATCGTAGCCCAGGATGGACGATTTGATCAGCGGCGCTCCCCGGACCGCATCAAGTACGAGAGCGATGGTGGTCACCAAAGCCAGCAAGACGAACGGATCCGGTCCCGCCCGGCGGGTCGCACCGGCGGCTACCGCGGCCAGGCCGGCGGTCAGCCCGGCCAAAGTCAGGCCGGCTGTGGCGGGGTCCGCAGCGGCGGCCACGGGCAGGAGCAAGATGGCCAGCGGGGCCGCCACCAGCACCGACAATACCCAGCGCCACAGGGCCGGCCGGGACTCGGGGCCGGGAACGCCGAGCGCGGCGGCCCCCAGCTTCCAGGCGATCCAGGCCACGAACACCGCGATGGACAAGCCGATGAACGCTTGCACGGCCGGCGGGCGAAGGTTGCGGACCAGGGCAGCCCGCCGGAAGATGAGTGTCAGGGCTTCCCACGGGTCGGCCGGCGGCGCGGACGGCGGCGGCCAGTCGCGGATAAGATCCTCCGGGGCCGCGGCGACGACGGGCCGGCCGACCATCCGCGGCGGCGGGGGCACGTCCAAAGCTGCAAGGATCGTCGGCGGGATGTCGGTATTGGCTACGATGCCGGCCCGGCGGGTTGTGGCGGAAGTGGCCAGGCGCGGCAGGGAGGCGCCCCCGCCGATGCGGGTCCAGAGGAAGGGAGACAGGAGCAGATTCTCCCGCAGCTCAGGTGCCGGCGGCGTCGGAGCGATGACCAAGAGCCATGTGTCGAGAGCCGGAGACCAATCGAGCAGGCGGCCGACAAACCGATCGACTCGCGACAGCGTCGCGTCTTGCAGGTCGGCAAACCGGCCGGGCGAAAGCCAGTCCCGGTACGCATCGAGCCGGGCCAGGTCCCCAAGTTCTACGACGATCAGGTCTGCCGCGGGATAGACCGCCGCCAAAGCCTCCCACGTGGCATCGTAGTCGGTGCGCCGACCGAACGGAAAACCGGGATCGCTGGCCAGGAGCTCCCGGCTCACGGACCCCAGCGGCACCCGTCCTTGGGCGTCCATGGCCAAAAGGACGCCATGGCGGCGGAACGCGTCGAAGAGATCGCTGTTGCCGATGACGGCCACCCGGCCGCCCGCGTCCCGGACCGCTTGTCCGAGCGAGCCGGGCACGACCCGGTCAGGCAACTCCGCGGAGACCGCTTGCAACTCGGCGAGGCCTAAAAACAACACCGCGTCGTCGCCGGCGGCCGCGCCGGTCAAGCTTTCGTACAACTGCTGTACAGGCTGGCCTTGGTAGCGGCCGCCGGCATCAAACGCCAGCCCGCTTCGGCGGCCGGCCCGCGCCCGCGCGCCCGCGCCTAAGGTGACGTGGGCTGCAGCGGGCGAGGTGGCTGCGGCGGTGCGGGCGTTCATGAGGCCGATGACGCCTCCCTGGGCCGCGCGGCGCAAGTGGGTCCAGCGGGGATCGAGGAACTCGTTCACCGAAAGGCCGTCCACAAGCAGCACGACCGCCTTGCCCGCGGCGGCGCCAGAAATGGGAAATGCTGCCTGGGCCACAAGCACCAAGGCCCCAAGCAGCATTCCCAGCGCACGAATCCGCCGGCCCGAAGCCGACGTCGCGTGTTCGTTAGCGGGCGTAGAACTCGACCACCAGGGTCTCATTGACCTTGATAGGGATCTCCTCCCGGGACGGCAGACGCAAAAGCGTTCCGGAACGGCTTTCCGGATCCACCTCGACGTAGGGCACCCGGGACGGCGTCGATTCCAACGAGCTGACGACAAGGCCCAGGTTGCGGGACTTCTCCGCCATGCCGACCCGCTGGCCCGGCTGTACCCGATACGAGGGGATGTCCACCTTGCGGCCGTCCACCGTCACATGGCCGTGGGTCACCAGCTGCCGGGCGCTGGGCAGCGTGGGCGCCAGACCCATCCTGTAGACGATGTTGTCGAGCCGAGTTTCCAGCATTTGCAAAAGCAGTTCGCCCGTGCGGCCCCGATGCCTGGCCGCGTTGCGGAACAGGTTGCGCAGCTGCGTTTCCGAAATGCCGTAGATTGCCTTCAGCTTCTGCTTCTCAAGAAGCTGGCGCCCGTACTCGGACAGTTTCCGCCGGGGCCCCCGCCCGTGCTGGCCCGGGGGGTATGGGCGCTTCAACGCCGGGCATTTGGGCGATCCGCAGATGGGCTCGCCGACCCGCCGGCAGATGCGGTGCTTCGGTCCCGTCCGTCTCGCCATAATCCCTTCATCCTCCAGTGCACGCCTCTAATTGTTCGCCAGTCGCCGCGGTAACATGCAGAGGTTCCACTTTTGATAAGGTATACCTTCCGGCCGCCTTCATCAAGCCCCCGATTCGCACCGCCCGCTTTGCCGCCCGGGAAGGAGTGGGGGCCGGTTTCGAGAACATCGAAGGGGCGGAATGCCCAAGGCCCGGCCGGCACCGGCGGAAATCCCGCCCGGCCTGCACAGGCAGGCCGGGGGCAGAACAGTAAGGCGGGAAGTCGCGCTGTGATCCGCAAGTTCTACCTGGGTGATGTCGTCCAGATGCGCAAGCCCCACCCGTGCGGCAGCGACCAGTGGGAAGTTTTGCGCACCGGCATGGACTTTCGCATCCGCTGCCTCGGTTGCGGGCGGGTCGTCATGTTGCCCCGGCGTCGCTTCGAGCGGCAGGTGAAGGCGATCGTCAAGCGGCTCATCGAGGAGGAGCCGGGAGACTGACAGCGATTGCTGCGCCCGGAAGCGGGTGCTATAATACTCAAGCGGTATCCCTGCTCCAGACCGAGAGTCTGGGGCCGACGTCCAAAGGGAGGAGGTGAAGCCGCGGTGCGACCGTATGAAGCTATGGTCGTCCTCGACCCGGGACTCGGCGAGGAGGAGCTGGAAGCGACCCTCAACCGGTTGACCGGCGCAGTGAGCGGCCAGGGCGGAGAAGTGACCCACGTCGACCGGTGGGGCAAGCGCCGGTTGGCGTATGAAATCGCCGGGCGCACAGAGGGCATCTACGTCCTGATCAAGTTCCGGGGCGAGCCGGGCGTCGCGGCGGAGCTGGAACGGGTGATGCGCATCACCGACTCGGTCATGCGCCACCTGGTGGTGCGGGAAATCCCGCCCCGGGCCAAAGCCCGCAAAGCGGCCGGCCCTGCGCCGGGCGCCGATTCGGCTGCCGCACCGGTTGGCGAGGCGAGCGGTGCGGCCGACGGTGAGGCCGCCGGTGCCCCGGCGGAAGGCTAGGGCAACCGCCGGGAGGAGGGAGCCTCGTTGCTGAACCGGGTCATTTTGATCGGCAGGTTGGCGGCCGACCCCGAGCTGCGCTACACGCAAGCCGGTGTCGCGGTGACCAACTTTCGCCTGGCGGTCGACCGGCCGTTCACCAACCAGCAGGGGGAACGGGAGACGGACTTTTTTCCCGTGGTCACCTGGCGCAAGCTCGCAGAAACGTGTGCCCACAATCTCAACAAGGGGCGGTTGGTGGCCGTCGAAGGCCGCCTGCAGACCCGGTCGTTCCAGGGACAGGACGGCAGCACCCGCTGGGTCACCGAAGTGGTAGCCGACAACGTCCGGTTCCTGGACTGGCCCAAGGACGGCGGCGGGCCCGGGTTTGCCGGGACCGTCGACGAGATGGAAGAGGACGACGTCCCCTTTTGACGGGTAAGGGGGACTTCAACGGGAGGTAAGGCCATGCGGCGCGATCGGCGGCGCAAGAAGAAGGTTTGCGCCTTCTGCGTGGACAAGATCGACCGGGTGGATTACAAGGAAACCGGCCGCCTGCGCCGGTACTTGACGGAGCGGGCCAAGATCTTGCCCCGCCGCATCACGGGCAATTGCGCCCGGCATCAGCGGCAGCTGACGGTGGCCATCAAGCGGGCCCGGCAGCTGGCGCTCTTGCCCTACACCACCGACTGAAGGCGCGGCATCCGACCCCGTTGCGGCCGGTGTTCCGCGGGAGAGGTCGGGTATTAGAGGGTGGGCCGGTCCGGTCCACCCTCTGTCTTTACTGTGCGCGGCCCGGCGGCGGGAGCCGAGCCGCTGAAGGAGAGGGCTCAAGCAGCGCCGAAGTTCGGCCGTGGACGGAGGTGGTGAGGGTGAGCCGCGCCGGGGGGGCGCGGGCTGACATCGCCCGCAACCTGCAGGCTATCGAACGGCTCAAAGCGGATCTGGCCGTCAGTTTCGCCGCCCTTTACCAGGCCATGTACCGCAACGAAGACCGGGAGATGGAGGCCGCTCTCGCCGACGTGGTCATCGGTGCGTTTTTGCTCAGCAAACGATTGGGAATCTCGTACGCGGGGCTGGATGCGGCTGTTCTGCGGCGCCTGAGGGCCATGCGGGGACAAGGGCATGAGGCCGAGGAGTGGTTCGGTGACTGCTCCGCACTGCTCGCGTACCTGCAGGACGGGGCGGGGTGAGCGGCATGGACGGGAAGCGGCCGCCGCACGGGCCGGGCGGGTCCGTCGACGGCGCGGTCCTGGCCGCGGCTGCCGTTCTCATGGCCGTGTTGGGCGCCGTATCGCCCCTGCCGTTGTGGGGGCTATCTCCTGCACCGCTGGCGGCGCTGGTGTACCGCCACGGCTACCGGGCCGGCATTGTTTCCGCGGCGTTTGTGGTAATCGTTGCCGGTGCTCTGCAGGGGCCGCTTTTGGCAGAGCTGGAACCCATCCTCCCTTCTGGGACCGAGCGCCCGGCGCTTTTGTCCGCCATGGCTGTCCCCGTGACCGTGGGGCTTTTGGGGCTTGTCATCGGTGGGGCATGGCGGGAGGGCGTTGCGGCAGGACCCACCTTTTGGCTCGGCCTGGGCGCGGCGCTGTTTCCCGGCGCCGCCCTGTGGACTCTTGTCCGGGTGATCGAGCGGGTTGATCTGGTAGGCCTGGTGATCGATGTTTGGGTGGCTCTGCTTGAAACCGCGGCCGATCAGGCGGCGGGCGGACCCTTGGCTCCTGAGGCCGCTAGGAGCCTGCAAGAGGCCGCAGCCAGCTGGAAGCAAGCGTTTGCCGAGGCGCGGCCGCTTTTTCCCGGCATGATGGCGAGCTATGCGGTCCCGTGGGCATTCGTCAACATGGCCATTGCCCGCTGGCTGTTGCAGCGTCTTGGCGAGGCGCCGCCCTGGTTTCCGCCCTTTTCCCGATGGCGGTTCCCGTGGCCGGTGGCCCTCGGGTTCGTCGCCGGCCAGGGATTGTTGCTTGGCGCTGCGATTACCGGCAGCCGGTTGATGGAAATCGCCGGGGGCAACCTGAACGTCTTTTTTAGCGTACTGTTTACGGTGCAGGGGCTGGCGGTAGGCTGGCACTGGCTGAAGCGGCGAAGGGTGCCGCCGCTTCTGGGGGCCGTCATGTTGGGAATCGTTTGGTTCGCCCTTCCCAACGTGCCCCCGTGGGCTGGGGTGCTGGATACGTGGTTCAATTTTCGCCGGCTTCCGACTTCCGATGAGGCCGCCGACGGGGGGAGAATCGAGGGATGAAGGTCATCCTGTTGCAGGACGTCAAAGGCTTGGGCCGGAAAAACGACGTGGTCGACGTGGCCGAAGGGTACGGACGTAACTACCTGATCCCGCGAGGGCTCGCGCTGTTGGCCACCGACGCGAGCTTAAAGCAGCGGGAGCAGAAACAGCGAGCCGAGAAGCGCAAGCGGGAACGGGAGGAAGCCCAGGCCCGGGAGACCGCAACCAAGCTGGAAGCCCGGCCGCTGGTGCTCAAGGTCAAAGCGGGTGAGGGCGGCAAGCTGTTTGGCTCCGTCACGGCCGCCGACATCGCCCGGGAACTGTTGCAGCAGCACGGCGCCAACGTGGACAAGCGCCGCATCGAGCTGGATGAGCCCATCAAGTCAATCGGAACCTATGAAATTGCCGTCAGGCTTCATCCCGGGGTGCAGGCCCGCCTCAAGCTGGAAGTGCTGGAGGAGTCGTCATGAGTTTCTGGAAGCGGCCCCCGGCCGGCCAGGCGCCGGCCGGGCCGCGCCCGGCGATACGGGTCAGCGGAGACGCCCGGCGCCGGTTGGCCGTCTTATGGGAGGTCATGGCCAAGGTCCACGGCCCCGACGGGCTGGTGCTCAAGGCCGGCCAGCTGGACGTCTTGCAGGACATGCGGTCTGACGATCCCGTCCGGCAGGCGGTAGCTCTCCGCCGGCTGTTGCACGACGACCCGACCCTCGACGGTGCACCGTCCGAGCGATTCGACGAGATTCTAAACGAGCTGGAGGAGACGGTCGCCGATCTGCTGGCCCGGCGCGCGGTCGAGGCGCAAATCGAGCGGCGGGTAGCCGAGCGGCTGCGGGCCCGTCATGAGGAGTACGTCAAAGATTTGCGCCTTCAGGTTATCAAGGAGGAGGGCGGACCCGATAACGCTCACACGCTGCGCAAGCTGGCGCAGCTGGAAAAGCTGGAGCGGCGCCGCCTGTCCCGCCCGCTGGCAGAGGAGCTGAGGCCCCGGACGCTTGAGGAAGTCGTCGGCCAGGAGCGAGCGGTGGAAGCCCTCATGGCCCGGCTCTGCTCGCCGTTCCCGTCCCATGTCATTCTCTACGGGCCGCCCGGGGTCGGCAAGACGACGGTGGCCCGGCTTGTGCTTGAGGCGGCCAAGAGGCTGCCGTACACACCGTTTTCGGAAGATGCACCCTTTGTGGAGGTGAACGGCGCCACCCTCCGCTGGGACCCCCGGGAGGTGGTCAACCCTCTCTTGGGCTCGGTACATGACCCGATCTACCAAGGAGCCCGCCGGGAGCTGGCGGAGACCGCGGTTCCCGAGCCGAAGCCCGGACTCGTGACCGACGCCCACGGCGGTGTACTGTTCATCGACGAAATCGGCGAGATGGACCCGTTGCTCCAGGTCAAGCTTCTGAAAGTCTTGGAAGACAAGCGGGTGAATTTCGACTCGGCCTACTACGACCCCGACGATCCGAAAGTTCCCCGCTACATCCGCAAGCTGTTTGAGGAAGGCGCGCCGGCGGACTTCGTCTTGATCGGCGCGACCACCAGGGAGCCCGGCGAAATTAATCCGGCCCTGCGCTCCCGGTGCGCGGAAGTATTTTTCGAACCTTTGACCGATCGCCAAATCCAGCTGATTGTCGCCCAGGCCGCCGGCCGCCTGGGAGTGGAGCTCGATCCCGAAGTGCCGGCCCGGATCAGCCGTCACACCGTGGAAGGCCGCATGGCCACCCGGATGCTCGCGGACGCCTACAGCCTGGCGCTGCACCGGGCCGGGGGCCGCGAGCCGGTCCGCATCACCGCCGAGACGGTGTCGGAAGTGGTGCGCATCGGCCGCATTCCGCACCTGGCGCCGGCCCGGCCCCGGCGGCCGGCGGAAGTCGGCCGGGTTTTCGGCCTGGGCGTCAACCGGTACGTCGGCGCCGCGGTGGAGATCGAAGCCGTGGCCTTTCCCGCCCGGAAGCCGGGCAAGGGCACCGTCCGGTTCAACGAGACAGCCGGCACCATGTACCGGGACTCGGTGTTCAATGTGGCCTCCGTGCTGCGGAAAGTCGCGGGGCTGGATCTTTCCGACTGGGATGTGCACGTCAATGTTGTAGGCGGCGCCCGCATCGACGGGCCGTCAGCCGGGGCTGCTATCCTGGTCGCGGTGATGAGCGCCGTCCGAGGCTGGCCCGTCCGGCAGGACACGGCCGTCACCGGCGAGGTGTCCATTCAAGGGTTCATCCGCCCGGTGGGCGGCGTGTACGAAAAGCTCTACGGCGCCCGGCGGGCGGCGCTCCGCCGGGTTTTGCTCCCGCAGGACAACGCGGCTGACGTTCCCGGCCCAGTGGAGGGGCTTGAGGTGGTGTCCGTGGCGACAGTAGAGGAGGTCGTCGCGGAGATGTTCGGCGGGTTGGCCGAAGACGAGGCGAGCAATGGTGCGTGACTTTTCGGGAGAAACGGCGGTGGTAGGCCTCATCGGCTACCCGGTGGCCCATTCGCTTTCGCCGGTGATGCACAATCGGGCCTTCGCCCAGCTCGAGATGAACTGGGTGTACGTGCCGTTCCCGGTCCGGCCTGAAGATCTCGAAGCCGCGGTGAAGGGACTGCGAGCCCTGTCGTTGCGGGGCGTCAACGTCACCGTTCCCCACAAGACCGCGATCGTGCCGTTCCTTGACCGGCTGACGCCAGCCGCGGCCGCCATCGGGGCGGTCAACACCGTGATCAACCAAGATGGCTATCTGGTCGGCGACAACACCGACGCCATTGGGTTCGTTCGGTCGTTGCGGGAGGAAGCGGATTTCGACCCGGCGGGAAGCCGGGCGGTCATCCTCGGCGCGGGCGGGGCCGCTCGGGCCATCGCTGTGGGACTGGCGGAAAGCCGTGCAGCCCGCATCGCCATCGCCAACCGGACGCGGGAACGGGCCCGGGAGCTGGCTGAACTTGCCGCCCGGCTGGGCCCTGAAACGACGGCGCTGGCGCTAGACTCTCCGGAACTGGAAGAGGAGCTGGCCGCGGCCGACGTGCTCGTTCAGACGACGCCTTTGGGGATGGCCGGCGCCGGAGAAGCCCACCTGCCCGTGAACGAAAACTGGTTGCATCCTCCCCTGCTGGTATGCGACATTGTATACACACCGCTTTACACACCCCTGTTGGCCGCGGCCGCCCGCCGCGGATGCCGGATCGTGCCGGGATGGGGGATGTTGCTGTATCAGGGCGTCGAGGCCTTTGAACGATGGACGGGGAGGCCCCCGCCGATCGCGGTCATGCGCCGGGCCCTTTTGGACGCGCTGCAGATGAGCCAAGGAAGCGAGGAGGCGTAAACGGTTCGGATGACGGTCGAACGGTACGGCGAGCTCGGGTCCGCAGCGCGGATCTTGCTGGGCCCGGGCCCAAGCGAACCGGATCCCCGCGTCATGCAGGCCATGATCACTCCGGTGGTGGGCCATCTGGATCCGGCGTTTCTCAACGTCATGAACGACACCCGAGATCTGCTCCGGTCGGCGTTCGCCACGGCCAACCGGCTGACAGTGGCCATGTCGGGTACGGGCAGCGCCGGGATGGAGACGTGCATGGTCAACCTATTGGAACCCGGCGATCGGGCCGTCATCTGCGTCAACGGCGCCTTCGGCGAGCGCATGGCCGAGATGGCGCGCCGCACGGGTGCGGAGACGGTCATCGTGCGGGCACCGTGGGGACAGCCCATAGACCCGGCGGATGTGGAAGAGGCGCTCAAGCAAGGCGGTGCCAAGATCGTAGCCTTCGTTCACGTTGAAACCTCCACCGGCGTCTGCCAGCCCGTCGAGGAGATCGCGTCCTGCGCCCGGGCCTACGGGGCCCTTTCGGTGCTGGACGCGGTATCGTCTTTGGGCGGCATGCCGGTTCGCATCGACGAGTGGGGGATCGACGCGGCGTACAGCGGTTCCCAGAAATGCCTGGGCGCTCCGCCGGGCCTGGCGCCGGTGACGCTCAACGACCGGGCCCGGGAGCGCATTGCCCGCCGAAAGGGGGCGGTACAAAGCTGGTATCTCGATCTGACGCTGATCGAGAACTACTGGGGCGAAGCCCGCGCCTACCACCATACCGCTCCTATTTCCATGGTGTACGCTTTGCGGGAGGCGCTGCGGGTCGCGGCGGCCGAAGGCTGGGAAGCCCGATTCGAGCGGCACCGCCGGCTGGGCCGGGCGCTGCAGGCGGGCCTGGCCGCGATGGGGCTTGAGCTTCTTGCGCCCAGGGAGTACCGGGCCCCGGTCGTGACCGCGGTCCGGGTGCCCGACGGGGTGGACGAGGCCGCAGTCCGCCGCCGGCTCCTGGCGGAGTACGGGATCGAGATCGCCGGAGGTCTCGGAGAGCTCAAGGGGCAGGTATGGCGCATCGGCCTCATGGGTTATTCGTGCCGCTGGAGGAACGTGGTGCTGCTCCTTTCCGCTTTGGGCGCCGTCCTAAGGGATCTAGGAATCCAGGCGTCGGTGGACGAGGCGCTTTCCGCCTCGGCTGAGGCGCTGGCCGCGGGAGATTGACCGGCCGGCGAGGAGGCCGGAAGGCAGGGAGCCGGAAAGACCCGGGCGCGTCCGTTTGGGTTCCAAGCATATAAGTACGTCATAGACCGGTGCCCGGAAGCTCTCGGCTGGAGGGTGCAGCGTGCGCAAATTGCGGGTGGGGGTTATCTTCGGCGGCCGCTCCGGCGAGCACGAAGTGTCCCTCATGTCGGCTCAAAGCGTCATTCAGGCCATCGACCGGCAGAAATACGAAGTAGTTCCCATTGGGATCACGCGCGACGGCCGGTGGATCGCCTCCGGGGACCCGATGCGGGCCTTGCTCGAAGGCAGACCGGGCCTGTCAGCCCCCGCGGCGGTCTTGCCCCAGCCCGGCGCCGGGTTGCGCCTGACCGACGGCGGCAGTTCGGGCAGGGAGTCAGGGGATGCGGCCATCGACGTGTTCTTTCCCGTGCTCCACGGGCCCTACGGCGAGGACGGCACGATCCAAGGGCTCCTCGAGCTGGCCGGAGCGCCGTATGTGGGATCGGGCGTTGCCGCCTCGGCCGCAGGAATGGACAAGGCGATGATGAAAGCACTTTTCCAGCAGGCGGGCCTGCCGGTGGTGCCCTACGTCGTCGTCGTCGAGCCCGAGTGGCGGCGGGATGCGGCGGCAGTCCGGGCCCGGCTGGAAGCGGAGATCGGATACCCGTGTTTCGTCAAGCCGGCGAACATGGGCTCCAGCGTCGGCGTGAGCCGGGTGACATCAGGGGAGGGCTTGGGCCCTGCGCTGGAGCGGGCGCTGCGCTACGACCGCAAGGTGCTCGTCGAACAGGAGGCCTCTTGCTGCCGGGAAGTGGAAGTGGGCGTGCTCGGCAACGACGATCCCGAGGCTTCGGTCCCCGGCGAGGTCGTGCCCGCCGGAGACTTTTACGATTACCGGGCAAAATATCTCGACGACCGCTCGGAGCTCATCATCCCCGCCCGCATCGGTCCCAAGGCCCGGGCCGCGGTGCGCGACATCGCTCTGCGGGCTTTCCGGGCCATCGACGGGGCGGGCCTTGCCCGGGTGGACTTCTTCGTTCACAAGGAGACCGAGCGAGTCTGGGTGAATGAGATCAATACGATGCCGGGATTCACCCGGATGAGCATGTTCCCCAAACTCTGGGAAGCATCCGGCCTGCCCTACGACCAGCTCATCGACCGCTTGATCCAACTGGCCCTGGAACGCCATGGCCAGCGGGCCCGGCTGGAAACCCGGCCCGAACCCGCCGGCTGATTCCTGATTCGGGGAGGGAGCCCGGTGCCTGCGTCGTTGCGCCTCGTTCTGGCTAGCGCCGCTATGGCCGGCTGGGCGTGGTGGTTTTGGAACGTTGTCGTTCACGCGGCGATGCCCGCCTATGGACCGCCGGCCCATCATCTCGCGGCTTTGCGGGCTGCGGAGACGCACGGCGTTTTGGCCGGAGCGGTTGTTCTCGCCCTCTGGGGGCGGGAACTGGCGCTGTGGTTCCGGAGGCGAACTTCCGGGATCGCCCGGGGGAGCCGCCGTTCGGGAGGAATCCGCGGGCGGGCGGCCGAATCCCGCGCGCACGTGTCCTGGAGGTGACTGGTCCGGTGGCCACGGAGGGTATCCGCCTGGATGACGGCGGAGCAAGGAAGGACTGGCCACTTTTGGTGCCGCGCGCCATTCTGTCCGCGTACCAGCCCGTCGTCGGCACCACCGCCACCCTTCTTTGGCTCAACCTGTACGCCATGGCCAGTGGGGATCCGGCCGGGGATGCCGGACCGCCCGCGATGCCCGTGGAACCTGCGAGCTTTCCGAGCAGCGGCCCTCGAAGCGAGACGGCGCAAGGATTTGACGGTGCAAGGCTTGTGGACAGGCTCTCCCGGTTAATGAGCGTATCCGCCGCGGAAGTCGAACGGGCCGCCCAGAAGCTGGAGAGCGCGGGGTTGCTGGTGCGCTCGCCCGCGGGGTGGCTTTTACGCTGGCCGGAAGGGGCGCCTCCCGCGCCAGCAACCAGCGCCGCGCCCGGGGGCGCTGCGGAGGGGCCGGAGCCTTTGGCCCGGCGCTCGGCGGACGTAGAGGATGCGCTCAAAGCGGTGGTCGCCTTTTACCATCAGCGAATCGGGCTGATGGGCCCTTCGCAGTTTCAGCGGCTCCGGTTTTGGATCGAGGAACAAGGCATGTCCGCCGACGTGGTGGCCTTGGCCATCGAAGAAACGGTCCGTTCGGCCCGCACGCCCCGGCTCAACTACCTGGAAGGGGTGCTGCGCAACTGGTACAACGAAGGGATCCGCACCCTGGAAGATCTGCAGCGGAGCCAGCGGGCCCGGGCGCTGAAGTCTACGGCCAACGCAGAAGGATCGCCCAACGCGGCTGCGTACAATCCGGTCGACCCTGACGCGGTCCGCCGCTGGAAGGAGATGTTCGCCGATGAGTATGACGGCTGAAGCCCGCCGTCTGCCGCATCTGGCCGACCTCGACGCCGAGCGGCGGATCATTGGAATCTTCTTGAAACACCCCGAGACGGTGGACATGGCTGTGGACCGTCTCACCCCGGAACATTTCCAGGATCCGGCCCACCGCCAGATCTATGAGGTTATCCTCGACTTGTATCATAACGGCGGTCGGGTTTCGTACACCCAGGTGTACAATCGCCTCCGCAAAAACGCCGGAGTGCCGTGGAACGACATCCTCATCGCCATCACCGAGTCGTTCGTCAGCCAGGCGGAGCTTATTCCGAGCCTCGATTCCCTCAGCGAACGGCTGGCCCGCCGCCGCATTTTGGCCGCGGCCGAAGAAATTCAGCGGCTGGTGCTGTTTGACCAAGATCAGCCCGTCGACCGGCTGCAGGCCCGGGCCCAGGAGCTGATCTTTCAGGCCACCGCCCAGAGCGCGGGCGGCGACGACGTGAAAGACCTCATCGATGTGCTGCGCAAATGTTACGTAGAGTTACTGGAGCGGCGCGAGGGGAAACGGCCGTCGGGCCTGCTGGTGAAGTATCCGTCCATCGACATGGTGACGACCGGTTTCAAAAGCGGCGACCTGATCATTCTGGCTGCCCGTCCCTCGATGGGCAAAACGTCGCTGGCCCTCAACTGGGCCGTCAACGTGGCCAAGTCCCGGCAGCGGACGCCGGTGCTCATCTTCAGCCTGGAAATGGACGACGTGCAGATCGGCGATCGGCTCGTCATCAGCGAACTGCTCCGGTACAAGGAGCAAGGGCCGGCGGCGGAGGTGACCGCCCGGGACTACGCGACCCGCATGGACGACGCCAAGTTCGCCCGCACCCAGTCCATCTTCAACGAGCTGTACCACCTGCCGATCAAGATCGTGGATCGACGGGGACTCACCGTCACCGATATTCGGGCGAAGGCCCGCAAGGTGAAAGCCGAAGAGCCGAACCTGGGCCTCATCATCATCGACTACCTGCAGCTCATCAAGCCGCCGCCGGCCAGCAACAAAAACTGGGCGCTGGTCGTCGGCGACATCGTGCGGGAAGTGCGGGATCTGGCCGGCGAACTCGACGTGCCCATTATCCTGCTGTCCCAGCTGAACCGGGGCGTGGAATCCCGGGACAACAAGCGGCCGGTCATGTCGGACCTGCGGGACAGCGGCAACATCGAGGAGTTCGCCGACGTCGTCATCTTCCTTTACCGGGAGGACTACTACTACCCCGATAAGGCCCGGGAAAACGGGACCGAGGGAATGGTGGAAGTCATCTTCGCCAAGCAGCGCAAGGGCGAAACCCGCACGGTCCAGTTGCGGTTCGTCAAAGAGTACACCCGGTTCATCGACCCGGCCGATGAGTGATGGGCGGTCGATGAAGGAGGGCAGGCCGTTGGACTTGTTTGAGGACATGGAACGGCTGAAGCTCAAGTTTTTGGCCGCGTTTGAAGAGCTGGCCCGGCGCGGCATCATCGGCGAAGCGCAGCTCGCGGAGATCATCGATCTGGTGGACAAGCTCGACGAGCTTTCGGAGGAGGAAATCCGGGCCCGGCTTGGCCGCTACGTTCCGGGGGATGTCGATGCGGGCGTTGGCTGACGACCGGATCAAAGCATTGGTCTTTCTCGCGGTTCTCTACGGGTTGGTGATGGCTTCTCCGTCGTGGGCGATCCTCGGGGTGACGGTGGTGGACGAAGACCGGATCGTTCACGCCGAGGCGTTCCGGGGTACTGTGGAGAAAGCTCTGGACCAGTTGCAGGTACCCATCGACGCGGGCGACCGGATCCGCCCCGGCCCGGACGCGCCCCTTGCGCCCGGGATGACGGTGGCCATCGAGCGGGCTGTGCCCGCCGTCATCGCTGTCGACGGCCATCAGCGGGTGCACCGGGCGCCGGCCCGGACCGTGGCCGAATTTCTGGCCGATGCGGGCGTGGAGCTCGGTCCCGACGACCGGGTCATCCCCTCGCCGGCAACGCCGGTGAAGCCCGACATGGTCATCCGGGTGATCCGCGTCCGGCACGAGGAGGCGGTACGGCAGGTGCCCATCCCGTACGAAACGCGGCGGTGGGCCGAACCCCGCTGGGAAAAGGGGCGGGTCGGAGTGCTCCGGCCCGGCCGGCCGGGAGTCGAACAGCAGAAGATCCGCTTAACGTACGAAGACGGCCTGCTGGTGCGCCAGGCGATAGTGGAGCGCACCGTCGTCGAGGAGCCCCGGGCGGAGATCATCGGCATCGGCACCCGCATCGTCGTCCGCACCCTCGAAACGCCCTCGGGCCCCATTCGGTACACCGACGTCCTGGAGATGGACGCCACCGCCTACTACCCTGGTCCTGAGAGCACCGGCCGGTTCGCCGACGGGCGGACCGCGACGGGCCTTTTGGCCGGCCACGGCGTAGTGGCGGTGGATCCCTCGGTCATCCGCCTCGGCACCCGCGTCTACATCCCCGGATACGGCATTGCCATCGCGGGCGACACCGGATCGGCCATCCGGGGACGGAGAATCGACCTGGGGTTTGACACGTACCGGGAAGCGGTCCACTACGGCCGGCGGCGGGTGTTGGTGTACATCCTGGCGGACTGACTCATCCTACCTTGCGGAGGGACTACCCGATGGATGCAGGACGGCTGGCCACCCCTTCCGGGGTGGCCGCCATTTTGGCCGCCTACGGCTTATCGCCCCGGAAGGGGTTGGGCCAGCATTTCCTCGTCGACCGGCATATCGTCGAGAAGATCCTCGCCGCGGCCCAGCTCGGCCCCGAGGACACCGTTCTTGAGATCGGACCCGGACTGGGCGTACTCACCCAGGAAATGGCCGCCCGGGCAGGACGGGTCATCGCGGTCGAGGTGGATGCCGGCCTCGTCCGCTGGCTAAACGACCTGTTCACGGGTTGTGATCGCGTCCGGATCGTCCACGGGGACGCCCGGACCGTCGATCTCAAGGAGCTCTTGTCCCAACATCCACCCGGGCCCGGCGGCTCGGCCAAGGCGGTGGCCAACCTTCCCTACTACGTGACGACCCCGCTGCTGTTGCGCCTGCTGGAAGAGCCGCTGTCCCTGTCGATCATCGTCGTCATGGTGCAAAAAGAAGTGGCCCGGCGCCTGGCTGCCGCGCCCGGCGGAAAGGACTACGGGGCTTTGTCGGTTGCCGCCCAGCTCCGAGCCGAAATCGAACTGGTCTGCACCGTGCCAGCGAGGGTCTTTTTCCCGGCTCCGGACGTGGAGTCGGCAGTCGTGCGGCTGACGGTCCGGTCCACTCCCCAGCTAGGGAAAGATCCGCAGGTGCTATTCGCCCTCGTGCGGGCCGCCTTCGGCCAGCGGCGCAAAACGTTGCGCAACGCGTTGCGAAGGCCGGGTATGCCTTGGCCTGCCGCGGCCGTGCCCGCGGCCCTCGATGCGGCGGGCATCGATGGCGGCCGGCGGGGAGAAACGCTGAGCGCCGGCGAGTTCGTCCGGCTGGCCGACAGCCTGATCGCGGCCGACGACGCTTTGGCAAGGGACAACCGGGAATCCGCGGAACCCGGGAACCTGGCCAGCGGGCCGGTCCCGGGCGAGCGCCCCTAGCTGGGCTGCGTCGTTGTTCGCTCCTTTCGCAAATGATATAATGTCTCGCGAAAGGTGGCGGCGGCGATGGAATTTATCAGCCCGTCGAAGGGCCGGCTGTCCTTCGACGAGGTGTTTGAGGACATGATGGCCTATGTCGATGAGGAGCCCGACGCCAAGTACAAGGTGATCATCGGCTCGGACTCCCAGTTTGGCCCGGAAACGTGCTTCGTCACCGCGATCATCATCCACCGGGAAGGCAAGGGCGCCCGCTACTACTACACCCGAGAGCGGGAGCGGGTCGACCGATCGTTGCGCCAGCGCATCTATTACGAGACCGCCCGCAGCCTGGGCTTGGCCAGCCGCATCGCCGAGCGGATGGCCGAAAACGGCCATGCCGACATGAACGTCGAGATTCACCTGGATGTCGGCGAAAACGGCCGGACCCGGGAGCTCATCCGGGAAGTCGTGGGAATGGTGGTCGGCTCCGGGTTCGACGCCCGAATCAAGCCGAATTCGTACGGTGCCATGACGGTGGCCGACAAGTTCACCAAATGATCGGGTGAGCTTGTCGCACCTCGTCCGCCCCCGGGCGCGCCTTGGGCGCACCGGTGCACGCCCGCGCCATAGTATGGGGTAGAGCCCGGGCCGGCAGGCCGGGGCTGCCTCGTTGTGAGGGGGCGGCATCTGTGCAAGCGACGATCCGGGTGTTTGTCAACGGCCGGGAGATGGAAAATCCGGAGGCGCCACCCGTACAGTGCAACGGGCGCCTTTATGTGCCGGCCCGCCAGTTGCTCCAGCGGCTCGGGGCCCGGGTGCGGGTGGAAACGGCCAGGGCTTGCGTCGCGGTGGACCCGCAAACGTCCAAAACGACCATCGTCGCGGGCCGCCGGGAGGGCCGCCATGGACCGCTGCTCGCTGCCGCCGAGCGGGTCGTCGAAGCCGCCGGCGGCCGCATGGATTGGGATGCGGAGCTTGGGGTGTTCATCGCCCAGCGGCGGGAAACGTGGGTTGCCAAACGGTCGCTGGCCATCGACGCAGGCCACGGGGGCCGGGACACCGGGTCCACTACGGCCGCCGGATTGGCTGAGAAAGACCTCAACCTGGCCATCGCTCATCGCCTTCAGAAACTCGTCCAAATGGCCGGCGGCCGGGCGGTGCTGACCCGCAGCCGCGACCACCATCGGGTCATGGCCGAACGCCTCCGGCGGGTTCGCTCCCGCGGAGTCGACGCGCTCATCAGCATCCACCACAATTCCCATGCGGACACAAGCCTGAGCGGATGCGAAGCCTACTTTTTCGAGAGCGATGCCGGCCGCCGCCTGGCCTTTTGCCTGCAGGACGAGGTTGCCCAGGAACTGGGACTCCCGGACCGGGGAGTGCGGGAAGCCGGGTTTGACGAACTGCGCCACGGCGCAATCGGGGCCGTGTGCAAGCTGGCGTTCCTGTCGAATCCGAAGGACGCGGCGGTGGTGGCCTCCCCTTACTACCCGCTGCAGGCGGCGTTGGCGCTGTTTCGAGGATGGCGCCGGTTTTGCGAAGGGCTGTAGGCCCCCAACCGGGAGCGCGAAAGAAGGTCCCAACGGTATCTTGACAACGTCTCTCTGCCTTGCTATAATCATCTAATTTCCGTTGACACTATCCGGGAACCGTGGTAACATGAAATAGGTACACGGCGCGAGAGGGGTGATGACCGTTGGCCGCAAACCGCAAGAGCCTCGACGAGATCAAGCGCGATCTCGATATGTACGTGGGCAGGCGGGTCAAGTTGCGGGCCAACCGCGGCCGCCGGAAGTTCATCGAGGCGGAAGGCATTTTGGAGCAGACGTACCCGAAGGTTTTCGTCGTCCGCCTCAACAAGCGCGGCGGGGTAACCAACCGGATGTCCTACTCGTACGCCGATGTGCTGACGTCCACCGTTGAAGTGACTGTGGACGACAAGCAGATCGGAGCGGCAAACATGTAACGGTTCTCGGCAAACGATCCTTTGGGCCCCGCGGCCCAAAGGGCGCGGTGCAGGACATGCCCAGGGATTTCCCTGGGCTTTTTTTCTCTGCCCGCCGGACGGAGCAGGCTGAGCGGTCGCGCATAGGCTGAATCAAGCCGTCGCTGGCGGCCGGGACGGCGGGCAAGGGGGGAGACTCGTCATGCCTTCGGAAAAAGCGGGTTGGGTGAACCGGCTGCGCGATCGGGTGCTCCCGTTGCCGAACGTGGTAGGGTGCGGGTGGGGAGAAAAGCGAACCCGGGGCCGGCCCACGGGCAAGCACGGGATGATCGTGTTTGTGAAACGCAAGGTTCCCGCCCAAAAGCTCAAAAAGGGCGAGCGGGTGCCCGCCGTTTTGGGGGCGTTGCCCACCGACGTGGTGGAAGTCGGCGAACTGCGGCTGTTGGCCGTGGAAACGCCCGTGCTGCGCACGATGAGGCTGCGGCCCGCACCGCCGGGGGTGAGCGTCGGACACCTTTTGGTGTCTGCGGGCACCCTGGGAGCGGTGGTGAAGGATGCCGCCACCGGCAGGACCCTCATCTTATCGAACAATCACGTCCTGGCCAACCAGACCGACGGCCAGGACGGGCGGGCTCAGGCCGGCGATGCGGTCCTGCAGCCGGGGTCGTACGACGGCGGCCGGGTGCCGCAGGACATCATCGGACGACTGGCGCGGTTTGTTCCCATCCGCCGCTGTGCCACCGAGCCCCGCTGCTCGGTTGCCCGTGCCGCGGAGCGGGTGCTGAACGCCGGAATGCGCTGGCTCGTTCCCAAGTACCGGATACGGTTTGCGCGCTTGGAAGAAGCGGACAACCTGGTGGACGCGGCGGTGGCCGAACCCGCGGCACCGGGAATCGTCAAGCCGTCAATTTTGGATTTAGGCCCGGTGCGGGGCGTAGCCGAAGCGGAAGTCGGAATGCGGGTAGAAAAAAGCGGCCGCACCAGCGGCGTCACCCGGGGAGAAGTCATTGCCCTCGGCGCCACGTTTACCGTGTCGTTGGGCGACTCGGTCGCAGCCCGGTTCAGCGACCAGATTGTCACGACCCCCATGGCCCAGCCCGGAGACAGCGGATCGCTGATCGTGGACGAGCGTCGCCGGGCGGTAGGGCTCCTGTTTGCCGGTTCGGAGCAAGCCACGCTGTGCAACCGGATTCAAAACGTTCTCGAACAGCTGGACATCCACTTCTGAAGCCAAGACCGCATCCGAAGTCCGCGCCCCGGTGTTTTGCGGCCCGAAGGTGACATAGACATCCGCGGAGATCCTCCACGGGAAAGGAGGGACGCGGCGTGGGCTGGCCGCGCCGGGGCCTCCTTTTGGGCAAGGCGCTTCGCCTGGGAAGCCGGGGAGAGGCCGTGGCCTGCCTGCAGGAGCGCCTGCGGGAGCTAGGCTACGATCCCGGGCCGGTCGACGGCATTTACGGGTATCAGACCTTCGAGGCGGTGCAGGAGCTGCAGCGCGACTGCCGGCTGCGGATGGACGGGGTGGCAGGAAAGCAAGTGATGGCGGTGCTCCAGGACCCCCGCCTGCCGCTGGTGCGGCGCGCCTACACGCTGGCGCCGGGCGAATCGCTCAGCGACGCGGCCCGGGCTTTGGGCGTTCCGGTTCACCGGTTGCGGCGGGCACTGTCCCTCCCCCGGCGAGCGGCGGTCCGGGGAGGGCAACGGGTCGTCGTTTGGGAGCGGCTGGTGGTGGCCGAGATCAAACCCGGGCAAGCCCGGGACCCGGGCTTGCGGGCCGCAGCCCGGCGGCTGCCGCTGCTCAGCGCGCTGGCCGAACTGGCCAGCGCGGAAGCACGCGTTGGAGAAACGCCCGGCGGCCCGGATTTTCCCGAGCCGCCGGCCGAGCGCTCCGGCAGCTTGGAGGGCTTGCCGGTCTGGACGACGCTTCACACCCGAGATGGGAGCCTTGTGCCTGGCCTGTACGCGCCGGGAGCGGTCCAGCGCTTGCTCCACGTCCGTTCGGCCCGCCGAGCGTTTCTCGGAAGCATCCGGAAATGGGCTGCGCAACCGGGCCCGGGGCCGTTGCACCTCGACCTTGGGGGCCTGCGGTGGGGCGACGGCGCGCGGTGGCTGGCCCTCGTGCGCGAGGCTGCGGCAGTGGTCCGGCGGGCCGGCGGGGATCTCGCGGTCTCGGTGCCGCTTGGGGCCGCGGCGGGGCCACTCCAGCGGCTGGCCAACGACATCGACATCCGGGCCGCGGCCGCCGCGGCCGCGTGGTTGATACTGGTCCCGCCCGCGATCGTCCCCGGGCCCGAATCGCCCCGGCCGCTTTCGTACGAGGAGCTGGCCAGCCGGATCCGGGCCGTCGTCCGGCAGGTGCCGCCGTGGAAGTGCCTTTTGGCCGTTCCCGTCTGCGCCCTGGTCGTGCCCGTGGGCGGCCGGGAACAGCCCACCGCTTTGTCGTACCAGCGGGCTGTCGGCCTGGCTTGCGCCGGCCGCATTCGGCCCGCGTGGAACGAGCAGGTCGGGCGGCCTTCTTTCCGGTACGTCAAGGACGACCGGGAATGGGCCGTCTGGCTCGAGAACCGGGCCAGCCTCGGGCGCAAGTTGGACCTGGTAGACGCGATGCACCTGGGCGGTGTGGTCGTCTCCGCTTTGGGCGAGGAAGATGGTCGGGTGTGGACGGCGGTCGCGGAGCGCTGGAAAGTGCACAAACCGGGGGCGGAATGAGGGCATGTTTCATTCCCGCCCGCAATATAGTGTCCCCAGGATGGTGCCTGCGAAGGGGGAGTTTCCGTGAACTTCAGGCTGGACCACAAGATGGTGCGGACCGAGCGGCCCATCGGCACCGCCTCCCAGCAGACGATCTTCGAAGGCTCCTTCGAGCTTCCGCCGAGCCTGCCCGACGTTGCGCGAATCGTCCGGGTAGAGGCCAGGCCCGCCGTTACCGACTGGGACGTGATGGAAAACCAGCTGGCCGTCCAGGGCACAGTGGATCTGGTGCTCCTGTACGCCCACGACGAAGAAGTGCCGGCAGCTTCCAGGGACATCGAGGCCGAGTCGGGGCTGGCCGAAGACGACGACGCGGATCTGGCGCCGCCTCCGGCCGAGGTGCGGGAGGCCCTCTACCGGCACTGCTGGAGCCGCGCGGGCACGTTTGAGACGGTACTGGATCTTGAGGGCCTTGAGCCGGCAGCGGCGGTCGACGTGTCGGCCCATCCGGAGCGGGTTGACGTCGAACTCCACCAGAGCGGGCGCCGGATTGAAGTGGAAGCGGTCGTGGATGTGACGGCCCGAGCCACCCTGCAACGGACCGCCGTCGCGCCCGTGAAAGCAGGGCCCCTGCCGGCCGAGGCGGCCGAGGAGGAAGCGCCGGTACCGGTAAAGCACGTGGCCGGGCGGGGCAGCGTCCGGCTGGCGGTGGAGGGCGTCCTGGCCCCGGCGGAGGACGCTGCCGTCGCCCGGATCGCGGATGTCGCCGCGGTTGCCCGCATCACCCGGGCAGAGGCGTCCGCGGGCCAAGTCACGGTCCAGGGCACCATCGATTACCGGGTGCTGTATTTGACAGCGAGCGGGGAGCTTGTGACAGCGGCGTTCGACGCCCAAACGCCGTATTCGTACACATTCGATATCCCGGAAGCCCGCGAAGGCATGACCGTTGAGGTCGAGGCGCGGGCTAGAAGCGTGGACGGCGCCCCGGCCGGGGACGGCCGGGAGATCCAGGCGTATGTGGACTTAAGCATCGCCGTCGAGGTTTCCAAAGTCGAGACGCTGGCCCTTCTCACCGCCATTCGGGGTTCCGAAGGCCTGGAGGTGGATTACCGCACCGCACCGGTCGAGCTGGACCAGTGGATCGGCTCGGCCAGACGGCACGTTTCCGCCGCAGGCACCCTGGAGCTGCCCGAAGGCCATCCGCCCATCGAGCGGGCGCTGAGCGCCTTTGGCCGGGCCCGGGTCGACGATGTCCTGGTGCTGGACGACAAGGTCGTCGTGGAAGGCCACGTGGACGTGGAAGCGCTCTACGCGGCCCGCACCGAGGGGCATCCGGTCCACGCGGCCACATGGAGTCAGGCGGTGCCCTTTGAGGCCGAGGTGGCCCTTCCGGGCGCGGAGCCGGGCGTGGACGCGGTGGCCGACGTGAACGTCGAGGGGGTGGAGCTGGATCTGCTGAACCGGGAAACGGTGGAAGCCGCGGTGCACCTCGCCGTCACCGTCTGGGCGGTGCGCCCCGCCGCCTGGGAGGCGGTCGTCGAGGCGGTGGCGGTCCCGCCGCCGGATCCCGACCCGCCCACGTGGACGTTCGTCGTGATCCAGGAAGGCGACACCGTCTGGAAGTTGAGCCGCCGTTACCACGCGGATCCGGAGCAGATCGTCGGGGCGAACCCGTGGATCGCTGACAGCGAGGCGCCGCTTGTGGTGGGCCGCAAGCTGTGCATCCCGCGGCGCCGGCCCGCTGAGGCCATCAGCCCCTGAACCCGGGATACGAGGCGTACCAGCCTTCCGGGGCGTCCGCCGCCGAGATTTGATGGGAAGGCCGCTCCCACCACGGACGGCCGTACCGGGAGGCCACATCGACCAGCTCCCGGAGGCGCCGGGGCATCTCGCCGGTGAGAAAAGCCTGGCGGGCCGGTTCGTCGGTCATCTCGACCGCTTCGCGCCAGATGGCCCTTCCCGCGACGAAGCCGGAGGCGCCTGCCCGGCAGGCGGCTTCCAGCTGCCGGCGGTAGGTGGCAAAGTCGACGCCGGCGGAAAGCAGCGCCCACGGCACCCGGCAGGCTTCATCAAGCCTTAGGCACGCGTCGCGCCAAAGGCCCGGGTCGTCGCCCGCAGTCGGGTGCAGGGGAAATTCCATCTTGAGCAAATCGACGGCGAACTCGCTCATGTGGCGGGCGGTTTCAACCACAAGGTCCGCCTTTTCCCGCCGGAAGCCGTCCTCGTCCCCGTCCCGCGACGGGTAGACCACCGGTTCCACCATGAGGGGGATATCGTACTCGTGGCACTCCCGGGCTACTTGCTCCACCACCTGTCGCTGGTGGGCGGCCGCGGCCTCCCGGCGGGGATTGTAGTAGATCAACAGCTTGACTGCGGAAGCGCCCATGGCCTTGATCTTGGACACGCTCCAATCGGTCAAAAGGCGGGTCAGGCGGTCGCCGTTCCGCTCTTCATAGCCGGTTTCCTCAAGAGCCACCACAAGGCCGACCCGGCCGGGCAGCACCCGCCGGGCCAAAAGCTGTGCCGCGCTGTATTCGGGATCCAAGAGAACGCCGCTCGAGTAGGGCGCGAGGGGGCCGACAATCTCCTCCTTCATCCGGACGACGGCTTCGAAATCCGCCGGAACCCGCCCGGCTTTCTCCATCATCCGCCTGAGGGCGCCCCGCTGGTCGCAAGCGAGAATCGCAAATATGCCGCCGTCAGTCGACACCTGCGCAAGGCCCCGCAGCTTGCCCATGGAAACCGTCATGGCCATCGCCCTCCCTGGAATCGGCGCCGGATTGCCTTTATCGGCGAGCGCCTCCCGGGTTCTCCGCTGCCGGCCGGCGCTCCTGCCGTTTCAGTTTTGCCCTTAAACAGCCGTCTCCTGCCGGGCGACGGCGCTGTCCACCAACCGGCAGCGCCTTGGTCTGGCGGCAGCGGGGGCTCCTCGATCAGGGGCCGATGAACAGCCGCGTGCCCGGGACGACCCGGTGAAACACGAACTCGACGTCTTTGTTGTACATGCGCAGGCAGCCGGGCGTGGACGCCCGCCGGACGGACCACGGTTCCCACGTCCCGTGGAGGCTGCACCCGTCAGGCTTCAAGCGAATCCAACGGGTGCCGAAGGGACCGCCGGGGAAGGCTATGAGCTCCGCGACGGCGAACGATCCCGCAGGGGTCGGAGATTCGGGGCGGCCCACCGCAACCGGAAACACCGCCGTCTTGCCGCCCCGGGTGTGGAGTATCAGCACCCGGCGCTCCAGGGAAACCTGGAGCGAAACGGCCTGGTCGCGCTCGTCCCCGGGAGACCACGGGGAAACGCCTGTGCCGCCGGCGAGCAGGGCGGGCGCCGGGGTGGCGCCTTGTTCGGCCGGTGCGGGATGCTGCTTGCCGCTGGGATCCGACAGCGCGTAGAGGCGTTGCCAGGTGGCGGGCCCGGCGATGCCGTCGGGCTTAAGTCCCCAGGCGGCCTGGAACGCGGCCACCGCCTCTTCCAATTCCCGGTCCCATGTGGCGCTCCCGCAGGAAACGGGGTAGCCCAGGCGGGCCAGGCGCCACCGCAAGTCGGCCACGGCCGGGCCCCGGCTGCCCGGGCGCGCGGTGAGGCGATAATGCCACACTGTATTTCACCCACTTTGCCGGTGCATCAGGCTTTCCCGCGACGGAGCGGGGGTCGGCTGCGACCGGCGACAGACCCGCGGATCGACAGCATTGCCCATTATCCCAGGGCAGGATATTACCGGGAACCGGGGAAATTGCTATAGGATCTAACCCGTTGCGGAGGCTAAAAACGTGAGCATGCGGAACTTGGTTTCCGTCGCATTGCTGGTCATTCTGGTGTTGGGGTTGGCTGGCCCGGCGGCCCGGGCGCAGCTGCGGTTTGACATACCGGCCGAGGCAGGTCTTTTGATGGAGGCCAGCACGGGCCGGATCTTGTGGTCGAAGAACCCCGACATGCCGACGGAACCGGCCAGCCTCGCGAAAATCGTCGTCATCCTCCTGACGTACCGGGCCGTGGACGAGGGCATCGCCTCGTGGGACGATCGGGTCGTCACAAGCCCTTACGCGGCCAGCATCGGGGGTTCCACCGCGCTGCTCGCGCCGGGCGAAAGCTTCACGTTGGCGGACATGATACGGGCCGTTGCCATCAACTCGGCCAACGACGCTACGGTGGCGGTGGCCGAGCATCTCGCGGGCAGCGAGGCGGCCTTCGTTGAAGCGATGAACAGTCTGGCCCGGGAGCTGGGCATGGAAAACACGCGGTTTGTCAACAGCAACGGCCTGCCGGTGCCGCCGGGAGAGGAGCCGAACCAGATTACGGCCCGGGACATCGCTATCGCCGCCCGGGAACTGATCACCCGCTATCCGGAGGTGCTGGAGCTCACCTCCACCTGGCAGTACACCTTTCGGGAACCCACGGCTACCCGGCCGGCCTTCGTGCTGACCAACACCAACCGGCTCATCCAGCGCTACCCGGGCGCGGACGGGCTCAAGACCGGTTGGACCGACGCAGCTGGCTACAACTTGGTGGCCACCGCGGAGCGCAACGGGGTGCGGCTTATCTCGGTCGTACTTCGGACCGAGAGCGACGAAGCCCGGCTGGCGCAGACAGCCCGGCTTTTGGACTACGGGTTTCAAAACTTCAGCTGGCACACGGTGTTGCCTCAAGGCCAGGCCGTCGGATCGGTGCCGTTGCCCGACGGGGCCCAGGAGCATTTGCCGGTGCGGGCCGGCGCCGACCTGCGGGTGTTTGTGCACCGGACGGACGCGGGCCGGGTGACGCTGCGAGTGGAACCCCTGCCGGAGCTTGCCGCGCCCGTGGCCGTTGACGAGCGGGTGGGCGATGTCGTCGCGTACCTCGACGATGAGGAGCTGGGCCGGGTTCCCGCCATCGCGGCGACCGATGTGGATCGGGCCAACGTTCTGGTGCGGGGATTCCGCTGGCTGCGAAATATGATCACCGGCCAAGAGTGAGCGGCCGTGGTTGCGGTCGAAGCTCCAGCTAAGGTGAATCTCACGCTGACCGTCACGGGCCGCCGGGCCGATGGTTATCATTGGATCGAAAGCCTCATGCAAACCGTGGACCTGGTGGACCGAGTCGTTCTTGTGCGGACCCCGAGCGAGGCCGGTGTCCGCTGCGTCGGAAACGGCGTGCCTGTCGGCGACGGCAATCTCGCCTGCCGGGCCGTCCGGGCGCTGCAAGAGGCCGTTCCTCCCCCAGCCGGCGAGTGGGAGGGCGTCACGATCCGCATCCGCAAGCGCATCCCGGTGGCTGGGGGCTTGGCCGGCGGCAGCGCGAATGCGGCCGCGGCGTTAATCGGAGCGAACGCCTTGTGGGGGCTGGGCATCGGTCGCAAGGAGCTGGCCAGGATAGGCGCCCAGGTCGGCGCGGACGTCCCGTTTTGCCTGTACGGGGGAACCGCGGTGGCCCAAGGAATCGGCGACGTGCTGGAGCCGGTGCCGCCCGCGCCGCCCTTGGCCGGGGTCATCCTCAACCCGGGATTTCCGGTGTCCACCGCCCGGGTATATCAGTTGTACGACGAATGGCGCCTTCCCCTGGGCGAGGAAGGTCGGGCCCGGGCGATGGCCGAGGCCGTCGCGGCGCACGATGTCCGGGCCGTGGCGCAATTGCTCCAAAACGACTTGGAAGCGGTGACCGTGCGCCTGCATCCGGAGGTGGCCGCGCTGCGGGAGCTGGTTCTTTCCGCCGGCGCCCTGGGAGCGGTGATGTGCGGCAGCGGGCCGAGCGTGTTCGGGCTGGCCGAGAACCCCGAGCATGGCGAACATTTGGCCCGGCGGCTTGCGGGCCGGGTTCCGTTCGCGGTCGCCTGCCGGTTTGTGAGCCACGGCGCCCGGATCACCGGTTTCGCCCAAGGCCCAGGCGGTGAAGGAGGTACGATAGTATGCGCCGACCGTTGATGCCCATCAAGCTGGACAACTACAAGCCTTTGCGGGAACTGGTCTTTGAGACGATCCGGGAGGCCATCATCAACGGCACGCTCAAACCGGGCGAGCGGCTCATGGAAATTCAGCTTGCCGAGGAGCTGGGCGTCAGTCGCACGCCGGTGCGGGAAGCCATCCGCAAGCTGGAGCTGGAAGGATTCGTGGTCATGGTGCCCCGAAAGGGGGCGTACGTGACCGACATTTCGCTCAAAGACATCGCGGACGTGTTTGAGATCCGGGGAGCCCTGGAGGGGCTGGCGGCTGAGCTCGCCGCGGAACGGGCCACCGAGGAGCAACTGGAGAAACTGGAACGGCTTCTGGTGGAGATCGGCGAGTGCATCGAACGGCAGGACGTGGAGGGGATGATCGCCAAGGACACCGAGTTCCATGACGTCCTGTTTTCGGCCAGCCACAACGAACGTCTCGTTCAGATGTTGAGCCTGTTGCGGGAGCAGATTCAGCTGGCCCGCTCCCGCACCTTGGCCAAAGTGGAGCGGATGCGGGTGGCCTTGGAGGAGCACCGGGCCATTGTGGAAGCGGTGGGGCGGCGCGATTCGGAGCTGGCCCGAGCGCTTGCTGAAGCGCACATCGAAAGCGCCCAAAACAGCTTAATGGCGCTGTACACCAACGAGCTGTCTCCCAACGGTCGGGACGAATCATGAGCCGGGCGGTAGCCGCACTGGTGCTGGCCGGAGCGCCCAACGAAGGACCGCTCCGGGCGGTGAGCGACTGCGCCTACGAGGCGCTCATCGAAGTGGCTGGCCGGCCGATGGTGGAGTATGTGCTGGACGCGCTGCGGGCCGCTCCGTCGGTGGGCCCTATCGGCATCGTGGGCCCTGTCGCCGACCTCAAGGCTGCCGTGCGCCTCGAGGGAGAAGAGCTCATCGAGCCCGCAGGGGGGCTGTTGGACAACGTCGCGCGCGGGGCCGAGCGGCTGACGGAAAGCGGGGACCGGCTGCTAGTAGTCACCGGCGACATCCCGCTGCTTACGCCCGGGGCCGTGGAAGACTTCCTCGCGCGCTGCCGGCGCCGGCCCGCGGGGCTTGACGCCTGCTACCCGATGGTCAGCCGGGAAGTAGCCGAAGCCCAGTTTCCCGGCCAGACCCGGACGTACGTGCGGTTGCGGGAAGGCCTATTTACGGGCGGCAACTGCGTCCTGCTGTCGCCTGAGGTGCTCTTGCGGCAACGGTCGCTGTTCGAGCAGGCCGTAGCGCTCCGCAAAAATCCTGTGGGCATGGCCCGGCTCCTGGGCGCGGGGTTCATTGTGAGCTTTTTGCTTAAGCGCCTGTCCGCCGCGGATATCGAACGGGTGATCCGGGACAGGCTGGGCATCAACGGGGCCATTATCGCGGTGCCCCACGCGGAGATCGGTTTCGACGTCGATAAGCCGGCCGATCTGGAGCTGGCCCGGCGCATGCTGGAGGACGGACGGCCCGGGACCGGCTAGGGCCGAATCCGGAAACCCACAGCGCCGGGGGAGGGAAGAGGATTGCGGCGAAGCGAGCGTATCAGCGCGGTGACCAAGTGGCTGGTCGACCGCCCTCGCCAGATCATCACCTTGGCCGAGCTGGGCCAATTGCTCGGAGCGGCCAAGTCCACCTTGAGCGAAGACATCGCCATCATCCGGGAGACGTGCGAGCGAATGGGCCTCGGACGGGTGGAAACGATTCCCGGGGCCGCGGGCGGAGTGCGCTACGTTCCCCAGCTGTCTCCGGCGGCCATGCGGGACGTTGTCCGGCGGCTGGTGGAAAGCCTGGCCGATCCCGACCGGATCTTGCCGGGCGGGTTCTTGTACATGAGCGACATCGTCGCCTCGCCTCCCCTGCTTGCCCGCATCGGGGAGCTGTTCGCCACCCGGTTTTCCGATCGGGATCCCCAGGCGGTGGTGACGGTGGAAACCCGCGGGATTCCGATCGCCCTCATGACGGCCCGGATGCTGAACGTTCCCCTGGCCATCGTCCGCCGGTCGAGCCGGCCCAGCGACGGCACCGTCGTCACCATGAACTACATCTCCGGCTCGGCCCGCCGCATTGAAACGATGTCCCTTTCCCGTCGAGCCATTGCCCCAGGCACCCGCGTGCTCATCATCGACGACTTCATGAAGGCCGGCGGGACAGCCCGGGGCTTGGTCGACCTCATGGGTGAGTTCCAGGCGCCGGTCGTCGGCGTCGGGGTGCTCATCGAAACGCTGGAACCCCGCCAGAAGCTGGTGCGGGACTACGTTTCCCTCGTCGTGCTGGAATCGGTCGAGGAGGAGGAGCGGAGGGTGCGGGTGCGGGCCAGCCGGTGGTTCGATGAACCGAACCTCGACGAGCCGGGCCCCGGCGAGCGGGCCCCGGCGCGACCGAACGCCGGCCGGTGAACCGGAACCCCTCGGGCTTGCCGGGGACGACCTGCTCCCGTCCCCGGATCGAGGACGCTTTGGCTGGAGGAATTACGAGCAAGATAGTGGAATCGTATTGAAACCAACTTGGTATACCTGAGCGACGAACCCGCTGAACAGGTCGATGCCGGCCTCGCCGACGGGGGCCGCGAGCGTTGACGAGCGCTCCGGATGCGCTCGCGGGAGAGGGGATGAGCGCCGTGGGGCCGCGTTTTCCGGCCGCAGTCCCGGGCTTGGCCGTATGAAACACGACGCCGAAAAGACCCTGGCCCGATCCCGCCGGGCGAGCAGGCTGGCTGCTTGGACCGTAGGCCGGGCGGCCGCCGTCCTGTCCGCCGTCGTGTGGGCTCCGCTCTTGTTTCGGCTTTTGGGCGCGGCTCCGCCGGTCGCCCGTTCTATGGGCCTTCTTGTCTTCGGTCTTGCCGGATGGGGCACCGGCGCCCTTCACCAGTCGCTTGTCTCCGTGCTCATTCTCATCTTCATTCCCGCACTGGGACTGGGCGATTTCGACGACGCTGTCGCGGGCTTCGGCGAGCCCTTCGTGTGGCTGCTTGTATCCGTGTTCATTCTTGGCAAGGGAATGGAGACCAGCGGGCTGGATCGGCGCATCGCCTTGGCCTTGCTGCACCTGGCCCGCGGCCGCACCCGGGCTACGTTGCGGGCGGTGTACGCGTCGGTCGTCGTGCTCGGGTTCCTGGTGCCCACCGGGGCGGGGAGGACCGCGATGCTCACCCCGATTTGCACGGGTCTGCTCAACGTCATCCAAGAGCGGTTGCCTGCGGGAACCCGGGATTTTGCGAACTTGGGAAAGTCGGTCTTCATCGGCTTTTCCTACGTCACCCTAATGATGTCGTGGGCGCTGGTGACCGGGTCGGTCTCATCGGTGTACGCCGTGCCCGCCATCCGGGAGCTCACCGGGTTCGAGTGGAATTACCTGACGTGGATGGCCGCTTGCGCGCCGGCGGCGGTGATATTCACCTTTCTTTTGGACCAGGTGATGGCCCGGGTATTCCCGGTGCGCATGACCGTCATTCCCGGCGGGCTTGAGTACATCGCCGAACAGCGGCAACAGCTGGGAGCCGTAGGCCCGGCGGAAAGGCGGGTGATGGTCATCATGGCCCTCATCGTGCTGGGGTGGATGACCGAGGGTTTTCACGGCCTGCCGGTGCCGATGATCTCGCTGGCCGGTGCGGCATTGATGTGCCTGCCGCCCGTTGGCGTGCAGCGATGGGAAGATGCGGCGACGAGCATCAAATGGGACGTCATCATCTTGTTCGGCACCGGTTTCTCGCTGGCCCAGGCGCTTCAGAAATCGGGGGCGGCAGCGTGGATGGCGCAAACGTTGGCGGGCGCCTTTCCCGCCCTGCCGCCAGGGGCTGCTGGCCTGTTCGTGCTCGTGGTGATGCTTTTGGCCAGGCTCGGTTTTGCGAACATGCTGGCCATCCTGGCCACCTCTTTGCCTGTGGCGGTCGGCTTGGGCAACCGGTGGGGGATCAATCCGGTGTGGCTGGCGCAGCTTGCGGTCATCGCGAGCTCCTTCGGGTTCTTCATGCCGTATCAGGCGCCAAGCCTGACGATCTCATACAGCGCGGGCTTTTACCATCAGCGGGATCTCTTGCGGGCAGGTATCGGAGCGGCGGCGTTGATGGTAGGGGTGACGATGGTCGTATCCTTGGTCTGGTGGCCGATGTTGGGCATCAAACCTTGACCGGTTGCCGGGCCGGGAGAGGCGGGGTGGGGGTGGAACGGGTGGATACAACGAACCAACAAACGCAAGCGGCAGGCACGAAAGGTCCGGACACCTACAGCCGGCTGCGGGCGATGATCCTCTCCGGTGTGTTTCGTTCCGGCCAGCGGCTGAGCGAGCGGGAGCTGGCGGCCCAGCTGTCCGTCAGCCGCACACCGGTGCGGGAGGCTTTGAGGCAGTTGGTCCAGGAAGGCACTGTCGTCTACCAACCCCGCCGCGGGTACCGGATTGCCAGCATATCCCAAGAGCAAGCCCGGCACTTGTTTATCGTTCGGGAAGCTTTGGAGGGGCTCGCCGCCCGCCTTGCCTGCCAACAGGGCGATCCCGGCTGCCTTGCGGGCATGCAGGCCAGCATCGAGCGGGGGCGGGCGGCAGCCCGGGAGGGCCACCTGGCCGGGCTCATCGCGGCCAATCAGCAGTTTCATACCTGCCTTGCCGAATCCAGCGCCAATCCGTACCTGATAAGCGCCTTCGCAAGATTGCAAGTGCACATCGCCCTCATGATGAGCCGCTCGCTGGCGACTCCCCGGCGTCCTGAAGAAACCCTCCGTGAGCACCAGGCCATCGTCGACGCCGTCAGGGCGCGGGACGCCGGATCGGCCGAGCAGCTCATCCGGGAACATATCCGCAAAGCTCTTCAAGGATACTTGCGCCATCTGGGCGACGAAACCGGCTAGCGGCAAGCTGGCCCCGGTCACCGCTCAAGGCGCGGGATATCCGGGATCAGAAACGCCCGGCGCGGGGCCGGGCGTTTCTGGTGCTGGAGCCCTTGCCGGCAGGTCAGCCGGCAACGGGTTCCGCGGGCGGGCGGACAAGCCGCGACAGCAGCGACCGGGCGGACGGCAGTTCTTCCAAGCGCTGAACGGCCTGCCAGACGTCCTCGGCAGCAGAGGGATCAAGCACTCCCTGCGCGCCTTCGGTGAACTTCTCCATCTGCTCTTCCGGCGACAGCGGCCGTTCGGGGTAACCCCGGGCGATCTGAGCGTCCCGGGTCAGGACGGTGCCGTCGGTCAGGCGAATGCGGACGACGGTGTGCATCCGGTCGTATCCCCGGGCATCGATATCCGGCGTGTTGTACACCCTTACCCGTTCCTTCATGAACCGCCGCACATTGGGGTCGCGGACCGTTTCGTCCGTGTATTCCCGGATTCCCGCCCGGCCGAACAAGGCGATGAGGGTGACGCCGTACTGCAGGCTGAACTTGGCCTCCAGCTCATTTTCGGGTTCGGTGTAGCGCAGCGCGGCGACGATGTTGGAAGCCGCTTCCACGTCGATGCGCTCGATTTGCTCCGGCTTCACCTGATGCTCCCGCAGGAGATCCCGCACCGCGTCCATGGTCGGATGGCCCAGCGACCCGCACGGGTACGGCTTGATGGAGATGCCGGGAGACTGAATCTGCCACGGGCTGGCGAGCCGGGACTCAAGGTATCCCGCATCGAAACCGCCGCCCATGATTTGGAAGAAACCCCACTGGCTGTCGAAAACGTCCGGCGAGGAGGTGAAACCGCGCTCGGCTAAAAGCGCCGCGACGACGCCGTTTTCGGCCGCCCGGCCCGCGTGGAGGGGCTTGGTCATCGTACCGAAGTTCACCCGCAGGCCGGCGCTCATGCTGGCCGCGATGCCCAGGGCGCGGATGACCTTATCCAAAGAGAGATCGAGGAGCTTGCTGGCAGCCGCCACCGCGCCCAGCGCTCCGAGGGTGCCGGTGGAATGAAACCCCCGCCGGTAATGCTCCGGATTGATGGCTTCGGCCAGCTTGCATTCGACCTCGACCCCGATGTTGTAGGCCGCAAGCAGATCCCGGCCCGACCGGTCCCGGGCCTCGGCCACGGCCAAGGCTGCTGCCAAGACCGGCGTCGTGGGGTGGACGAGGAGGCCCGTCACCCGGTCGGGAAGCGAGGCGATCTGGGTGTCGTCGTAGTCGTCGGCATGGCCGGCCACACCGTTGGCCAGTGCCGCCAGCTGAGCCGGGGCCCGCAGCCCGGTCCCCAGGACGGACGCCTCCGGCCGTCCTCCGCAAGCGGCCACGAAGTCCCGCACCATGCGGGAGCAATCTTGTTTGGCGCCGCATAAGGCCACCCCCAGACCGTCGTAGAAAAACGCCCGGGAGCCTTCGATGACGTCCCTGGGGATATGCTCGAAGTTTGTGTCGACGATAAACTCGGCAACCTTCTTGGTGATGGGATTGTCCATCGCTTCATGTCTCCTCTCGGCGATGCTTTTTGCGGTCTTTCGCTCCCGACAGGACGCCCGCCGGGATGCCGGCGGCTAGCCCGCATCCGCTAAACGATCGCGCGCACCAGGCCGCCGTCGACGGTGATGGACTGGCCCGTGATGTAGCTGGCGTGGCGGGAGCATAGAAATACTGCCATGGCGGCGACCTCCTCGGGCCGCCCGAAACGGCCCAGCGGAATGGCCTGGGCGAATTCGCGGATGACGTCCTCGGGCTCTACCCCCCGGGCGGCCGCCATCTGGCGGGCCCGCTCCTCCCAAAGCCTCGTCAGGGTTCGCCCGGGCAGGACGGAGTTGACCAGAATGCCGTGCGCGGCGTACTCGTTGGCCAGGCTGCGGGTGAGGGCCAGCAATCCGGCCTTGTGGACGTTGGAGACGATCTGGTGCTCATGGGGCTGCTTGGCCGACGCGGCTCCCACGATGACGACCCGGGCGCCCTCGGCCTTCTTTAGCTGGGGCAGAAACGTGCGGACGGTCCTCACTGCCGACAACACGTTGAACTCATAATTGTCCAGCCAGTCTTGATCCGTCAGATCTTCGAAGGGAACCCGGCGGCTGCCGCCGACGGAAAAGATGAGGCAGTTCAAGGCTGGAACTCGTTGGCGGACCCACGCCGCGAGGCGTTCCACATCATCGGCCTTGGTGACATCGGCCGCGCAGTAGGGCACTTGCCTCCCGGACTCGGCCTCCAGCCGGGCGGACACCTCTGCCAGCCTGTCGTTGTTGCGGGAGCACAACAACACGTTGGCCCCCTCGTTCAGCAACATGGCGGCGGCGGAAAGGCCGATGCCCGAGCTTCCGCCGACGACCAGGGCGTACTTGCCGTCTAAACCCAGCTCCATCGCGTCGCACCCTCCTTGTGGGGGTTTGGGGCGCCCAACCCGGCGGTTGCGTCAGGCGAGCCGGGTAACGAGGCCGTAAACCTCGGGACGCCGGTCCCGAAAGATGAAGCGCCGGCGCCGGGCGGCTTCGATGGCTCCCAAGTCGACCTCGGCCAACAGGATGCCCTCATCGAATTCCAGGGAGGCGATGATCTCGCCCCCAGGAGCCACCGCGACGCTGTTGCCGGCAAACTCATGGTGCTCCTCGTCGGTGCGGCCGGTGAGACCGACGCCTACGACGAACAAGCCGTTTTCATACGCCCGGACCCGGCAGATGGCCCGCCACAGGCTGGCCAAATTCCGCGGGCAACCGGTCGGCAGGGCGATGAGTTCGGCGCCCTGCAGCGCGAGGCTGCGGCTCCCTTCGGGGAAATCCCGATCGTAGCAAATCTGAATCGCGATCCGTCCAAGCGGCGTGGAAAAGACCGGGAATTCATATCCCGGACGAAAGTAAAACTTTTCCCACCCGGTCAAGGACCACGGGATGTGCACTTTTCGGTAGCAGCCGAGGACCTGGCCGCTGGAGCCGATGAGGGCCGCGCTGTTGTAGTACACGCCGCGGTCGCCCTTTTCGACGAAGGGAGCGATGATGAACACGTTCAGTTGCCGGGCCAGCGTCCCCAAGCGCTCCAAGGTCGGACTGGCGCCGACGGGCTCCGCCAAGTCCCAAAAGCCCGGGTCGACATGGCCGGTGTGGGAGAAGTACCCGGTGTTGAACATTTCGGGCAAGACCATCAGCCGGGCGCCTTGCGAGGCCGCCTCCTCGATCATGGCGCACGCTTTGTCCACATTCGCTTGTTTGTCCCCGATCCGGCATGACATCTGAATGCCGGCCACGATGAACCCGCTCACCTGACTGTCCACTCCTCTTCCAGTTGCTCTGGCCCGTTGCTCCAGGCGCGGATGATGTCGGCGGAATCGCATACGTGCCCGAAGCGGCGCCGGACGTTCTCGAGAGTCGCCTGGCGCAACGTTTCGCTCCATGAAGCCGTGCAGTCTTGCGGCAAAACCACGTAGTACTCCAGCTCGAAGGCATGCCGCAGCGTCGTTTCGACGCAGACGTTGGTAGACACGCCGGTGATGACGGTAGTCTTGATGCCGTTGCTGCGGAGGATGAGGTCAAGATTGGTTCCGGTGAAACCACTGTAGCGGTGCTTGTAAACGACGACTTCGCCCTCCGCGGGAGCCAGGTCGTCGACAAACTGGATGCCCTCCGTACCTTCCATGGCCACCCGTTCGGACGAGTATGTCGATCGGCGCCTTTGAGCAAGCCACGGCCCAGAGTCGCTGAGATGACCGCGCAGCGTGAGAAAACCGACGTGAATGACGAGGACGCCGTGCCGGCGCGCGGCTTCCAGCAGCCGCTTGAGGCACGGGATGATGGACTGGGCCGGTCCCAGGTCCCGCCCGGCTTCCCAGCATTGAAACCCTTCCATGCAGAAGTCCTTCTGCATGTCTACGAGTATCAAAGCCGTATGCTCAGGACGGACCACGTCTTCCAGGTTCAGCAACATCTGAGGTTCGCGCACGCGTATCCCCCCTTACGTGCCGCAAGCTCATTGGCCGGCGCCGGTTTTCAAGGTTCGGCTGTTCCGGTAGCGCAAAACCGGCGGTCCCACAAGGGACAGGGCGGTGAGCAGCATCAAAATGATGGATAGCTCGCTCTGAAAGAACGTCCCATATCCTCCGATGCGGATGGCCCGCAGGAAATTGCTTTCAATCATGGGGCCGAGAATGATGGCCAGCAACAGCGCGGGAACGGGGTAGTTGTACACCTTGCAGAGAGCTCCAAAGAGGCCGAAGACGATCATCAAGATGATGTCGAACGCGAAATACCGCCACGCATACGCGCCGAGGAACAGAAGCACCGCCACGATAGGCACGAGAAAGCGGGTCGGCACAAAGGCGACGGCTTGAAAATGGCGGGCCAAGGGAAGCCCGAACAGCATAATGAGCAAGCTGGCCAAAACGAGGGAGAACAAAATGGTGTACGCTTCCGTCTGGAAGTTGATGAAAAACCGCGGTCCGGGCCGCACGCCGTGGAGGAAGAGCGCCGCCAGCATGAGCGTTGTGGAAGAGCTGCCCGGCAGGCCTAGCGTCAACGTAGGAACGAGGGCTCCGCACGCCACGGCATTGTTGGCCGAATCGGTAGCCACCAGACCGTCCGGATGGCCCTTGCCGAACTTCTCGGGCGTCTTCGACCACTGTTTCGCTTGGGAGTAGGCTACAAAAGATCCGATGGCGGCGCCGGCGCCCGGGACAATTCCGATCATGGTGCCGATAACACTCGAGCGTAACAGGGTCGTCTTGTAGCGCAAGGCTTGTTTCATTCCGTCGACGACCTCGCGAAAGGAGCGGGCGCCGGGCGCCGCGGTTTGCGCGATTCGCGTTCGCTTCATCAAAAACAAAATCTCGGAGAAACCGAAGAGCCCGATCAATACCGGTATCATCGGAAGCCCGTCATACAGCTCCAAGATGCCAAACGTGCCCCGCGGAAATCCCTGCATGCTGTCCATGCCGACAAGCGAGATGAGCAGGCCAAAACAGGTGATCAGCAACCCCTTGAGCGTATCGTCGCCCGTCAACGAGCTGACGACGCTCAGCCCGAACACGCCGAGCATGAACATCTCCGCTGGCCCAAACTGCAAGGCGAAGGTGCCCAGGACCGGGGCAATGGCGATGGAGGTGAAGGCCCCAAATAGGGCGCCTACGGTAGACGCGGCGAACGACACCCCCAGTGCGAACGCGGCCCGGCCCTGCCTGGCCAGCGGGTACCCTTCAAGGCAAGTGGCCGACGTGCCCGGTGTGCCCGGAATGTTGATCAGAATGGCGGGTATGGAGCCGGCCGCCTGAGCCGAACAGTACAGGGCGGTCATGGCCACGATGGCGTCGGTCGGGTCCAGGAGCAACGTGAACGGGAGCAGGATAGCCATCAGGTTGGCGTCGTTGAACCCTGGGATGGCGCCGACGACGAATCCCATGCCGAATCCCGCGAGGAGCCAGAACAACGTGCCCAGATCGAACAGGTTGTGAAGACCGCCCAATATCGCTTGTGCGTCGTACAACTCACCATGCACCCCCTTGCAGACCCAAGCTCCTCGCTGAGGATCGTTGGTCCTGCATCAGCTGACGGCTGCGATTACAGCCACGGAACGGTCGGGACGTTCAACTGCACCAACTCGGTGACTGCGTACAAGGCGACCGCGGTGAGGGTCCCATAGACGATCGCCTGGGTCCAACGTAACCCGGAGTTGGGGAACGCCAGCCACAGAAACAGGAGATTGGCTATGTGAAAACCGAGGCGCTGGAACGCCGCGTAATAGCCGAGGCAAAGCGCGACCAGACCGATTTCTCGCCGGTGCCGCTTCACCCACGCCGCGGCTTGTTCGGGCAACGAGCCCGAACGGGCGCCCGGAGCAGCTTGCGGCGTACGTCGATCGGCGGCGCGATCCGGCGCTTTCCTGCTTTCCCGCCAAACGACTGCCAGGCAGAGCGCTGCCAACAAGACGATCACGCCCAGCGGCACCAGCACGACGGTGCGGGCTTGCCCGCGCACTTGAAGCCAATACGCCATCGCCACGCCGAGGGTGAGGGCGGGTACGATCAACTCGTGCCAGCGACGACCCATGACCACCGACCTCCAACCTCGAAACTCCGCTCAAGCCGGCAACGGGCCGTGGGGGGCCCCGCCCGGCCCGGTCGCCGCCCCTGCCGTCCATGCCACGGATCACATCATTTCGGCCAGGTCCCGCTCCATCGCGGGCCGGAACGCGGCGAGCAGCCTCAAGTAGTCCCTCACGAACTGCTCGCAGCTTTCTGGGCTGCGGTATTTGACGAACGGGGTCAGGTCTTGCTGATCGGCCAAGCGGCGGAACTCAGGCGTTTCCATGGCGTCGCGAAGCGTGTTCACCAGTTTTTCGTACCGGTCGGGATAGCGGTCCCTCACGGCGCCGTGCACTTGAACCGCGTACGGTTCGACCAACGAGGGAAGATTCACGCCCAAAAGCTCATTGGCCGGTTCGGGTTGCCACAGGTGGGGGGCAGGGTTGCTATCTGTGAAAATGCCGATGGCCTTCGTCAGTTCGAATACGTGCAAGGCCGACCAGTAAGGCGCCATGCAGGCGTCCACGTGACCGCCGGCCACCGCGTTGCGGGCCTCGGAGCCGCCCTGGAACGGCACGACCTTCAAATTGGCGCCGGTGAGCTCCCGGAGGACGACCGTGGCGGCGTGCGCGGCAGACATGGGGCTTGACACGCTTACGGTCAGCGGCCGGTCGGAACTCATGCTATCGTCGATGAACTGGTCGATGCGATCCCACTTCGCGTCCTTGTGTACCAGCAACACGTTGGGATCGTCGAAGTACGCGCCCACCCAGGCGATAGAGTCCAGGGAAAAGCCGGGATTTTGAAGCGCAAAGATCCAGGCGGTGTGGGGAATCGGCGTGAAGTGCACCGCGTGGCCGTCGGGGCGGGGATCGCTCATCATCCGCCGCAGCGCGACCAACGTCCCCGCTCCGGGAGCGTAGACGTAATTGAACGGGCGCGGTGCTCCCAAGGTCATCTCCCAGGCGGGTGTCACCACCCGGGCCGACCGGTCGGTCCCGCCTCCGGGGGAAAAGCCGATGATCACGTCCATCTGCCGGCTTGGAAACGGTTGACTCTGGGCGAACACCTTCGAAACAAAGCCGGGAACCAAAAGAGCACCGGCCGAAGCGCCGCCCAATCTCAAAAACTCCCGCCGATCAAACCTTCTCCTCTCCACTGCGGTCCCTCCTTGAAGCTCTATGTTTTAGGCAGCTCCATGCGATGAAGCCCCCAGCCGCACACGTGAAGCAGATGCCGGCCGACCCCCGTTCCCGAACGGTCGAAGGCGTTCCCCACTACCCGCGGTCCAGCCACGGACAAGTTTTGCGCCGATGGTGTGCCGACGCGGTATACCGAAATCATTAGACGCTGTGAGGATGTCTCCTTCGCCGAAGTCAAAAAAATTCCAAGCCGGGAACTGGCTGGACTTCAGATGGATGCAGCGGCATTGCGCGTCGGGGCGAACTTGATCCCGAAAAAGAGGAACCGTCGATTGGAAAGAGAAAATTGTGGATCCTCGCATCCGCAGCGCCCCTTGATGGGAAACGAGGGGCGCCCGCGCAATAGGGGGATCGGGTTGGCGGCGCCGCTTGAAGGTATAAGGGTCGTGGACGTGACGACCAACATCGCGGGCCCTACTCTGACCTGGATCTTGGCGGAGCTTGGGGCGGATGTCATCAAGATCGAGCGGCCCGGCGGTGATGAGGCGCGCGCCATGGGACCGCTGTGGAACGGCCACGGGGCATACTTTCTCGCCATCAACACCGGCAAGCGCTCGGCGGCTCTCGATCTCAAGGACGAACGGGTCCGGGGCTGGGTGCGGCGGCTTGTGGCCGGGGCTGACGTCTTCGTCGAGAACTTCCGCCGCGGCAAAGCCGAATCGCTCGGCCTCGGCTACGAGCAGCTGCGGCAGGTGCGGCCGGACTTGGTCTACTGCTCGGTATCCGCCTTCGGCGAGGAAGGACCCGACGCGGCCAAACCCGGGTACGATTCGATCTTGCAAGCCCGCACCGGGATCATGAGCGTCACCGGCACCCCGGACGGCCCGCCGGTGCGAGCTGGGGTATCCATTCTTGACGGGGGAACCGCCATGTGGGGCGCTCTGGCCGTTGTGTCGGCGTTGTTCCGCCGTTCCCGAACCGGCCGGGGTCAGCGGGTGGGCGCCTCGCTGTTTGAGACGGGCGTCGGATGGATGAACTACCATCTCATGGCATTTCAAGGCACAGGGCAGGTGCCGCCCCGCCAGGGCAGCGGCCACAACGCGTTCGCCCCGTACGGTGCGTTCCCGTGCCGCAACGGCGCCATCGTCGTAGGAATCTCAAACGATCGGCTGTTTCAACGGCTGTGCGCGGCCTTGCAAATGCCTGAGCTGGCGGCCGATCCCCGGTTCCGGGACAATCCGGGCCGGGTGGCCAACCGGGAGGAGCTGGACCGGCTGTTGACCGACCGGTTCCGGCAGGACGACGCCGGAACGTGGCTCGCGCGGCTTGAGGCGGCGGGCGTGCCGTGCGGGCCGCTTCGCACGGTGCCCGAGCTTCTAGAGGATCCGCAGTTTCACGCCGCGGCCATGCTGGTGGCCGCGCGGCACCCCGACATTCCCGGTCTCAAGGTACCCCGGATTCCTATCCGTTTTGCGGAAGCGGCCGAAGCGGCTGAGCACCGGGAGATCGTGAACGGAGCGCCGCTTCTCGGACAGCACACCTGGGAAGTGCTGCGGGAGGCGGGCTGCGGGGAACGGGAAATGGAAGCGCTATGGAGGGACGGGGTCGCCTGGGGGCTGGGGCCGCCGGCCCCGAACTCCGGACCTGAAGGTGCGGCGGGCGGCTGAGGAGGGTTGGCATTGTTCGAGCTTTCGGCAGAGGATCTCAATCTTTCGGCCGAGCAAAAGGAAGTTCTCGCTATGATACGGGAGTTCGCCCGGCGGGAGGTGCGCCCCGCGGTTAAAGAATACGAGCCCGGCGATCGCTACCCGCACCCCCTTGTGGACCGCATGAAAGAGCTGGGCTTGTTCGGCCTCACCATCCCGGAAGAGTACGGCGGCGCGGGGCTCGATCATGTGACGTACGCCCTCGTGTTTGAGGAACTGTCGGCGGCGTGGATGAGCATCGCAGGCGTCCTGGGGACCCATTCCATTATGGCCTACGTCATCGCTCGGTATGGCACCGAGGAGCAGAAGCAGCGCTTTTTGCCGCGCATGGCCGCGGGCGAATTGCGGGGCGGGCTTGCGCTGACCGAGCCGGAAGCCGGCTCCGACGTCGCGAGCATCCGGACCCGGGCCCGCCGAGAGGGCGATGCGTACGTGCTCAATGGCGTGAAGACGTTCATCACCAACTCCCGGCACGGCACGGGGCTTCTGGTGCTGGCCAAAACCGATCCCGGCGCGCCCAAGCCTTCCCGCGGGATGTCGGCGTTCGTGTTCGAGCATTCCGGTGAGGTGCCGGGCTTCACCGTTCGACGGGACATCCCCAAGCTCGGGTACAAAGGCCTTGACACGTGCGAGATCGCGTTCGAGGACGTACGGGTGCCCGCGGAAAACCTGGTGGGCGGGGTCGAAGGAGAAGGGTTCAAGCAGGTGATGAGCGGCCTGGAGGTCGGCCGCATCAATGTGGCGGCCCGCGCGGTGGGCGTGGCCCGCGCGGCGCTGGACGACGCCCTGCGCTATTCCCAGCAGCGGGTAGCGTTCGGCAAGCCCATCGGTCGCCACCAGGCCATTCAGCAGCTGCTTGCAGACGCCTACGCCCAGATCGAAGCCGCCCGCCAGCTGGTACTGTTCGCGGCCCGAAAGAAAGACCGGGGCGAGCGGGCGGACTTGGAAGCCGGGGCCGCGAAGCTCTTCGCCAGCGAAATGTGCGGCAGGGTGACCTTGGACATGATGCGGGTGCTCGGCGGTTACGGCTACACCACCGACTTTGATCTGGAGCGATACTACCGGGACGCGCCGCTGATGATCATCGGCGAGGGGACCAACGAAATCCAGCGGATGGTCATCGCCAACCGCCTGCTGGAAAAGTACGCCCTGTAGCCAGGAGGGAACAGCCGTGGGAGACGCCCAGCCGCTCAAGCCAAAAGAACCGTCCGGCCGCGCGAGCGCCCCGCTGTCGCCCCGCTTGGTCTGGGTGGACGACATCCGCCGGACGGTGGCCAGGCTTTTGGTGGAGGCCAATGTGGCCATCGGGGAAGACGTCTTGAACGCCTTGCGGCAGGCCGCCGAGGAGGAAGAGTCGGAGCTTGGTCGCGATATCCTTCGGCAGCTTGTGGCCAACTACGATTTGGCCCGCCGCGAACGGGTGCCTGCCTGCCAGGACACCGGCTTGACCATTGTGTTTCTGGAAATCGGCCAGGACGTCCACCTGGTCGGCGGGGACTTGCGGGCGGCGGTGGACGCGGGAATTCGGGACGGGACCCGGGACGGCTTTTTGCGCAACTCCGTTGTGGGCGATCCCCTCGGGCGGGAGAACACCGGGTACAACGGGCCCGGGGTGCTCCACGTCGACATCGTGCCGGGCGACCGGGTGCATGTGACGGTGGCGTGCAAAGGGTTCGGCAGCGAAAACAAGAGCCGTCTCAAGATGCTGACGCCCGCCGACGGCGTAGCCGGGATCCGGGACTTTGTGGTGGAAACGGTGGACCGGGCCGGCGCCCAGGCGTGCCCTCCCCTCATCGTGGGAGTCGGCATCGGCGGCAGCTTCGAGTTGTGCGCCCGGCTGGCCAAGCAGGCGGTCATTCGCCCTCTCAACCGGCGCCACCCCCGGGAGGACATCCGGCGGCTGGAGGATGAGCTGCTTGAGGAGATCAACCGGCTGGGCATCGGGCCCCAGGGAATGGGCGGCATCAGGACGGCTCTTGCCGTCAACATCGAGGTGTACCCGACCCACATCGCCGGTTTGCCCGTGGCGGTGAACATCGGTTGTCATTCCAACCGCCACATGGACGCGTGGATCTAGGCGGAAGGGCAACAGCAACAACCGAACCGCTTGGCGGACCGGGCGGACCCGAAAGGATTGGGTGACCGGCGGTGGCGGTGTTCTTAACGATCGATCCGGTGTTGCCCGACGACGCAGCCGAAATGCTCAAGGCCGGTGACCAAGTGATGATCACCGGTGAACTGTTGACGGCCCGGGACGCGGCCTGCGGCCGCCTGGCGGCGGCCCTCAAGGCCGGCGACCCGTTGCCCGTAGATTTGGCGGGTCGGGTCATCTACGCGGTCGGGCCGACGCCGGCCAAGCCCGGGCAAGTGATCGGATCGGCGGGTCCGACGACGGCCGCAAGGCTCCTGCCGTACCTGGAGCCGCTGCTAAAGGCGGGGGTCAAGGCCCTGATTGGAAAAGGCGACTGGCCTCCGGACGCAGCAACGCTTTTCGCCCGGTATGGCGCCGTGTACCTCGCGGCCGTGGGCGGAGCGGGGGCCCTGATCGCCCGAACCGTGCGCGCAGCGGAGGTGATCGCTTACCCGGACCTGGGACCCGAGGCGGTCCACCGCCTCTCGGTGGAGAGGTTTCCGGCCTTTGTGGCCGTGGACGCTCGCGGGGCGGACTTGTACCGGCAAGCCCGGGACCGGTGGCGGCGGGGCCGGTGACGGGAAAGGAGGTCGGTGTGTGTACCGGAGCTACCTGTTCAGCCCGGCCAGCGACATGCGCAAAATGGAAAAGAGCCTCTGGAGCGGGGCTGACGCGGTCATCCTCGACCTGGAAGATGCCGTCGCGCCGGATCAGAAGGACGCAGCCCGGGACAACCTGGCCCGGTTTCTGGACCGCCTCCCGCAGGGCGACGGCCGGCCAGCCGTATTCGTGCGGGTCAACGGCGCCGGCACCCCGTGGTTCGAGCGGGACCTCAAAGCCGTCTACCGGCCCCAGCTGGCCGGGTACATGATTCCCAAGGTCGAGTCCCGCGAAGATCTCGAATTGGCCGACGCCGCGTTGACCCAGTCGGCCGGCCGGACGGCGGAGTTTGAAATCGTGCCGTTCGTCGAGAGCGCCCAGGCGCTCTTACGGCTGCCGGACATCGTGCAAGGGCAGCAGCGGGTGCGCCGCGCCGTGTTGGGCGGGGAAGATCTGGCGACGGATGCGGGCTTGCAGCTTTCGCCCGGGGGACTCGCACTGGTGGTGCCACGGGCGCTTATGGCCATCTTCAGCCGGGCGGCGGGCCTTGAGCCGCCTGTCGATACGGTGTATGCGGCGTTTCGGGACGAAGACGGGCTGCGGGCGGAGCTTGGCCGGGCCAAAGAACTCGGTTGCTTTGGAAAGCTCGCCATCCACCCGGCCCAGGTGCCGGTCATCAATGAAGCGTTCACCCCGGCGGCGCAGGAGGTGGCCTGGGCCCGCCGGGTGCTGGACGCGTTCGGGGAAAGCCTGGCTTTAGGGCGAGGCGTGGGCAGCGCCCATGGGGCCATGGTGGAACGGCCTATCGCCGAGCGGGCGCGGCGGCTTTTGGCGCTGGCCCAGGCGGTGGAGGAGCGGCAGAGAGAAACGCCTGCGGCCGGGGAGCCGGATCGGCCGGCAAAGGAGGGCGGATGATGACCCAAGGGAGCGGACCGGACGAGCGCGGGACGGCCGAGAGCTTGGTGCCCGAGGAAGCGTGGGAACTGGTGGGACAGCAGATCGGGCCCGGCCGGCCTGTGACCGTTCACGCCAACGAAGTGGAGCGGTTTTGCCGGGTAGTCGGCGAGGACAACCCGGTGTTCTTCGACGAGGAAGCTGGGCGACGAAGCGTCTACGGCGGGCGGCCCATGCCCCCGGCCTTCGCCCTGACCCGGTTCGACTCGGGCGATGAGCGCAGCTTCACGGTGCGGCTTCCGGCTGCCCGCCGGCTACGGGGCGAGGACGAGCTGGTCATCCTTCGCCCTATCCGGGTGGGGGAGCGGATCCGGGCCCGGACGCGGCTTGCCGGCATCGATGAGAAGGCCGGCCGGTCGGGTCCGATGGTGTTGCTCCGATTCGAAACTGAGTACTTGCTGCCCGGCGACGAGGTGGCGATGATCGTGCGGACGACCATCGTCCGCCGGTGATCGGGCTTTTGGGCAGCGCCGGCCGGCGAGGGAGGGAGCGCCTTGGACTGGCGGCCAGGGTCGGAATTGCCGCCGCTTACGGTCGGGCCTATTACGACCGAGATGCTCGTGCGCTGGGCCGCTGCGGCGGAGGACTACAACCCTATCCATTATGATCAAGCCTACGCCCGAAAGCAGGGACTGCCTGATGTTGTCATGCACGGCCCGTTCAAGCTGGCCCTGTTTTGCCGACTGCTTCACAGCCAGCTGGGTCCCAGGGGCTACATCCGGCGCATCAAGGTGCGCTACACCGGCTTGGACGTTCCGGGCGACGTGCTGGAGTTCCGAGGGACGGTGGAGCGGGTGGAAGAGGGGGAAGGGGAGCGTCTGGCCGCGGTTCGCCTTGTGGCCCAAAACGCACGGGGCGTCGTCACCGTCCAGGGGGAAGCGGAGGTGGCAGTACGGGAACAGCCGGCGGATCAAGCGTCGTAGGCGGCACAGCCGGCGCCCGGCGGCCCAGCGATTCCGGAGATAGTTTTCAGAGAGCGGGTGTGATCAGCGTCTTGGCAGGATTTGTGTTTTTGAGAGAGTAATTCATCAAGTATTCCGTTTACTTTTTTTCACACCAAATCTTTGGCAAGAGGAGGGTGTTGTCGTGTTTCGGCTGAATCGATGGGTGGCCGTGGTGGCGGCCGCCGTGCTTGTGACGGCATGGGTATGGGCCGCGCCTGGTGTGGCGCTGGCGCAGCGGATTCCGTTGCGCTGGGCGACGGCCAACGTCGGTTCGTACGGTTATTCTGTAGCCAGCATCATGGTCGAGATCCTGAACCGGGAACTGCCGTCCCAGTACGTTGTGACCGTTCACCCGTACCCGTCCACCACGGCTGCGATGCGGGCGGCTATGAACGGCGAAGTCGAGATTTCCTATACCGCCGACGTCGGCATGACGCAGCTGTACGACCGCATCGGGCCGTATGAAGGTTTCAGGCCTACTGTGGGAGAGCTCGTCCACACATTGTACGTCTACCCGATGGAATCGTTCATGACCGTACCCGCGGACCGGGCGGATCAATACCATTCTTGGGGGGACTTCAGCGGCCAGCCGGTGTTCTTTACCCCCGCTGGATTTATGAACTGGCTCAATTTCCAGCGGATCTTCGCCGCGCTAGGCTATGAGTTCAATCACGTAGAAATCGACTCGGCGCTGTTGGCCGACGCGCTGCGAGCCGGGTCAATCGTGGGCTCCGGAGCGTACACGACGGCGGGCGCGTCCTTGCCCACCTTCTGGAAAGAAGCGGAGTTGCGGATCGATGTCCAGGTCATCAACCCCAGCCCGGAGGAAATGGAAAAGCTTCGGGCCGCCAGCTTGAACCCGCGGCGGGTCGACCCCAGCCGGGCGTTTACCCAGGATGTGGGTGTAACGGAGATCTGGGGTGTGCCTATCCTGTTCGGCTACAACATGCGGGCGGACGCGGATCCCGACCTGGTCTACAGAATCCTCACGGCGTTTGAGAGCCACGTCGCGGAGCTTCCCGACCTCGATCCGGGTTTTGCGCCGCTGGCTGAGGACTTCGTCGGTCTGCAGGTGGCTGGCATCAGTGCCAATCCCCATATCCCGGTCCACCCCGGGCTGGCGAGGTTCTTGAGGGAGCGCGGAGCTTGGGACGACAGCTGGACGGTTGCGGAGTAATGTAGGGGACGGGGAGGCGGGTGAAAACAAGGGCCGGAGCCGCTGCGGTGAGCGGCGCCGCTCCGGCCCCTAGCCCGGCCGTCGGCCGTCAACGGGCAAGATAGTCCGGCCGCCGCCCGGCGGATCCGGACGAGTGAGGAGATAGGACCGCGGATGGAACAGCTGAAACGGGTAGTGAACGCCGGCAATCTCCTTCTGGGATTTTCGCTGTACTTTCTTGTGCAATTGCTCAACTACTTCTTCACCGGCGCCGGCGGACCGCAGCGGCTGGCGACGCGGCTTGTGCCTGTCGCGCTCATCTTGTACGTTCTCAAAGCGTACCGGGAAAACGCTTTGTATCCCCGGTTGGGACCGGCGTGGAACCGGTTCATCGCCGCGGTGTACGTCGCGGCCGCGATGATTCCCTTGTTGTACCTGGAAGTCGAATACGAACAACTGTTCATCTACCGCTCAGGGGCGTACAACACGACCGACCTTTTGGTCGGCGCGGTGCTGTTGCTGCTTGTGATGGAAATTTCCCGCAAGGCCCACCCGGTGTTGTTCGGCGTCAACATCGTGATGATGTTGTACACGCTGTACGGCAACTATAGTCCCATCGATTTCTTCTGGCATCCGGGCGCGTCGCTGACCCGGGTCGTCACGGCCGCCACGGTGGAGCTCTCCACGGGAATATACGGGAAATACGCCCAACTGGGCTTGACCCTGGTGGCCGCGTTCCTCCTCATGGCCGCCATCGCCGGCGGGTTCGACGCGCAAGGTTCCCTGTTGCGGGTGGTCCGGGCGCTGGCGGGGCGGCGGACGCACCAGGTTCCCCAGACGGCGGTCATCAGCTCGATGGCGGTGGGCATGGTGAGCGGCAGCGGGGCGGCCAACACCGCTGTCACCGGCAGCGTCACCATCCCCCTCATGAAACAGTACGGTATCCCGGCGGCATTTGCCGGGGCTGTCGAAACCGCTGCCTCCATGGGCGGGCTGATCATGCCGCCGCTGATGGCCGCGGCCGCGTTCATCATGGCGGACTTCCTCGGGGTGACCTACTGGGACGTCGTAGTGCGGGGCTTTGCCGTCGGCTTGGTGTATTACTTGGTGGTAGCCTTTGCCGTCTATCTGATCTCCATGCGCACCATCGAACCGGGAAAGGTGAACCCGCCGCCGGTTCCGAATTACGACAAGCTCAAGACCGCCGTGTTCCTCGGATGCATCGTTCTTTTGGTCGTCTTCCTGGGCGTGCTCAACTACAGCCCGATGCGGGCGGCCTTGTACTCCGCGTCGCTTTTGCTCGGCGTCCTCATCGGCATTCATTTGTACTACAGATCTGTGGGAAACCCGGATTTCGCCCAGGAGCGGATTGGACTCCGCTTGGCAAAAGCGCTGGAGACGTACGCGGACCTGACCTCCTATATCGTCATCCTCATGTCGGTGCTGGGCATCATGATCGGGCTGTTCACCATTACCGGATTCATCCTCCGGATGGGCCAGCTCATGCTCCATCTGGGCGAGTGGCACGTCGCCGCCATCGTGTTCATGGCGTGGATCTTCGGCTGGCTGGCGGGCACCGGGCTGCCGCCGACGGCCACCTACATCATCGTGGCCGTCATCGTCGTGCCGCCTATGAGCCAGTACGGCATCAACCCGTGGATTGCCCACTTCTTCGCCTTCCTCGTATCCGTATGGGGCGAGTTGACGCCGCCCACATCGCTGACGGCCGCGGTGGCCGCCAGCATCTCCGGCGCGTCGTTCCTGAGAACGACGTATGAGGCGCTCCGGATCTGCGCGCCGCTGTTTGTCATGACGTTTTCCATCTTTGTGCGCCGGGACATGGTTGTGTCTCCGGGTATCGGCCAGTTTCTGGACACGCTGATCGTGGCTGTGTCGAGCCTGGCCATTACCTTCGCGACGTTTGGCCGCTTTTCCCGGGAACGGCTCGCGGACGTGGCCGGGCGCGGGCTGCTTTTGGCCTTGGCCTTTGCCGGAAGCTTCATCCCCGAACGGGGGTACGCGGCCGCCGCGGCGGTGCTGGCCTCCGTCCTCCTCCTTAAAGGCGTGGTGGGATTTCGTACCATCGGTCCGCCCTGGGGGTCCCAGCCCATCCGGCCGGCGGTATAACGCAAGGAGCCCCCGCATCGCGGGGGCTCCCCAATTCGGGAAAGTGGCTGGGGCGCCAGGATTCGAACCTGGACCACGGGTTCCAAAGACCCGGGCGCTACCGTTACGCCACGCCCCACCAAGCCTCGGGCGATAGCCAGCACCGCCGGCGCGCCCTGCTCTTTGATTGTAGCCTGCGCCGGCCGCACTGTCAAACACCGCCCCGAATCCCGCCAGCACGCCCCAGGCGATCCGATGGATACCCGGGAGGGCATATTGTGGTACAGTAGTGAACGGGAGTGCTTTCCCGGTGGCGATTGCCGCAAGACGCCCGGCGTCCAATTGGGTCATGATCGGCGCAAAAAGGATTCTGTCTCTCGAGTGTCATAATACTTATGGTCATCTTGTTGCGCCCGCGGCGCCGGAGGAGCGCCAGGCAGTTGGTCCGCCCGGGCCCCGTGCGCCGGCGCGGCTTGCGGCCAGTGCGCCGGTTGCAATCCATTCAGGGGCCAGTGAGGAGAGTCAGCCATGTCCGAACCCGTCGCCGTCATCCTGGCCGCCGGGCAAGGGACGCGGATGCGGTCGAAGCGCGCCAAGGTGCTTCATCCGCTGTGCGGTCAGCCCATGTTGCGGCTGGTCCTGGACGCAGTGCGCCGGGCTGGGGCGGCGCGGGTCATCGTCGTCGTCGGCCACCAGGCAGACCAGGTGCGGCAGGCCGTCGCCCGCGACGATGTGGAATTCGCCGTCCAGGAGCAGCAACTGGGCACCGGCCACGCGGTGGCCCAGGCCAAAGCCGTCCTCGACGGATATGAGGGGCCGCTGCTTGTCGCGTGCGGCGATACGCCTCTACTGAAGCCTGAAACGCTAGCAGAGCTCATCGCTCGGCACCGCCGGGCCCAGGCGGCGGCCACGGTGCTGAGCGCCTCTGTGGCCGATCCGACCGGTTACGGCCGCATCGTGCGGGAGCGCGGGACCGGCAGGCTTTTGCGCATCGTCGAACACAAGGACGCCACCCCCGAGGAAGCGACCATCCGGGAAATCAACACCGGCACGTACTGCTTCGATGCCGCCAGCCTCTTCGCAGCCTTGGAGAAAATCCGGCCCGACAACGCCCAGGGTGAGTACTACTTGCCCGATGCGGTCGGTGTTCTCGTCCGGGAGGGGGCGACGGTGGAGGTGGTGCAGGCCGCCGACCCGGTGGAGGTGATGGGGATCAACGACCGGTTGGAGCTGGCCCGGGCCGAGGCGGTCGTGCGCCGCCGCATCGTGGACGGCTGGATGCGGGCAGGCGTCACGGTGATGGATCCGGATACGGTCTACATCGATCCGCAAGCCCAAATCGGGCCGGATACGATCATCTGGCCGTTTACGTTCATCTTAGGGACAAGTGCCGTCGGAGAAGACTGCCGCATCGGTCCCCATTCCCAGGTGGAGAGCAGCGTCATCGGCCCAGGATCGGTGGTAGAGCGTTCGGTGGTTCGGCAAAGCCGGCTGGGCCCGGCGTGCACCGTGGGTCCCTTCGCGTACTTGCGCCCAGGCACCGTCCTGGAAGAAGGGGCCAAGGCAGGAAGCTTTGTCGAGATCAAGCAGTCGATCATCGGCCCGGGGAGCAAAGTGCCGCATCTCGCCTACGTGGGCGACGCCGAGCTAGGGCGGGATGTGAACGTGGGAGCCGGCGCGATCACGTGTAATTACGACGGGGTGAACAAGTATCGGACCGTCATCGAGGACGGGGCGTTCATCGGCAGCAACGCGAACTTGGTGGCCCCGGTCCGCATCGGCGCTCGAGCTTATATCGGCGCCGGCTCCACCGTTTCGCGGGACGTGTCGCCGGATGCTCTGGCTTTGGAGAGGGCTGAGCAGCACGAGATCCCCGGCTGGGCGAACCGGCGCCGGAGAAAGAGCAGTCCACAGGAGGCCCGTTAGACGGTGCGTGTCAGCTCGGTTTCCCACAAGAAGATCAAAGTGTTTACCGGAACCGCCCATCCGGAGCTGGCCAGGGAGATCTGCGAATGTCTTGAGCTCCCGCTGGGCGATGCAGTAGTCGGCCGGTTCCGGGACGGCGAGATCAACTTGCGGATCGGCGAGACGGTCCGGGGCGCGGAGGTATTCGTCATCCAGCCTACTTGCGCACCGGCCGACAGCAACTTGATGGAGCTGTTGATCATGATCGACGCCCTCAACCGGGCGTCGGCCAGCTCCATCGCCGCGGTCATCCCGTACTACGGCTATGCTCGTCAGGACCGCAAGACGCAGCCCCGGGACCCGATTGTGGCAAAGCTTGTGGCCAACCTGCTGACCGCCGCCGGGGCAGACCGGGTGCTGACGATGGACTTGCACGCTGGCCAGATCCAGGGGTTTTTTGACATCCCGGTGGACAACCTCAAAGCGATGCCAATCCTGGCCGACTACTTCGCCCAAAAGGGGCTTGGGGACGTGGTGGTGGTGTCGCCGGACGTGGGCGGCGTCGGCCGGGCCCGGGAGTTTTCGCAGCGCTTGGGTGCACCCCTGGCGATCATTGACAAGCGCCGGCCCCAGCCCAACGTGGCCGAGGTGATGCACGTCATCGGCGACGTCAAGGGCCGGACGGCTATCCTGATCGATGACATCGTGGACACCGGCGGCACGTTGGTCAAAGCGGCCGAGGCGTTGCTCCGGGAAGGTGCCCGAGAGGTGTACGCCTGCGCGACCCATCCGGTGCTGTCGGATCCGGGGCCCGAGCGCCTGCAGGCCTCGCCGATCATGGAGCTTGTGGTGACCAACACGATTCCGCTGCCGGTCCACAAGCGGGTTCCGAAGATCAAGACGTTGTCCATCGCGCCGATGTTCGCCGAGGCCATCCGGCGCATCTTTGAGGAGATTTCGGTAAGCAAGTTGTTTGAAGTGTAAAAGGCGAACGGTGCTGCCGTCAGCGCTTTCCCTTCTTGGACGTGGGAGGGGACCGCCGGGCAGGGAACTCGATCCGGGCAAGGCGTGGGCAGAAACGGCACGGGACGGTACGGTCGGAAAGGCGATGCCAGCAAAACCAATGCCGGGAAAGGCATTGCAGGCTGCGCGTTGCTGGGAAGGTTAGTGCCGGGAAGAGCACGATAAGGAGGGGGTCCGTCGTGCGCACAACCGAGCTGTCTGCCCAAGTACGCAACGATTCCGGCAAGGGTGCGGCCCGCCGGCTGCGGCGGGCCGGGCGGGTGCCGGCCGTTTTGTATCGGTCGGGCCAGCCGCCGGCCGAGCTGTCGGTGAACGCCCGGGAGCTTGCGCGCACCGTACAGCAAGCCGGAAGTCACGCCCTCGTCAGGCTCACTGTGAGCGGCGATGCCGGTGAAACCCGGCATGCGGCCCTCATTAAGGACTTGCAGCGGGATCCGGTCAGCGGCGATGTGCTGCATGTGGATTTCCAGGCCGTCGCCCTCAATGAGGAAGTGGAGACCAGCGTCCCTATCGAGGTGACCGGCGAGGAAGGGCTGGCGGGCCAAGGCGTCGTCAATGTCGTCCTGCGGGAGGTCGCTGTAGCCTCTCTTCCGGAGCGAATTCCGGACCGATTGTCAGTGGACGTGTCAGGCATGGCGCCGGGTGACGCGGTGGCCGTCCGCGACTTGGCGGTGCCCGACGGCGTTCGGGTGCTGAACGACCCAGACGAGCCCGTCTTGTCCGTTGCCTGGGCCCGGGCTGCCGAGCCCGCGGAGACGTCCGCAGGCGAAGGAGCGGCCGGTGAGGTGGCCGGGCCCGAAGGGACAGGCGCCCGCGGCGCACCGGAGGAACGTGGCGGAGAGGAAGGTTAGAACTGAAGCTCATCGTCGGCTTGGGCAATCCCGGGCCGAGGTACGAATCTACCCGGCACAATCTCGGATTTTGGGTCGTCGACCGCTTGGCCCGGGAATTCGGGATCCGCTGGCGCCGCTTTGCCAACAGCCTGGTGGCCGGCGGTTCCCTGGACGGCCGGCCGGTGCTTTTGGCCAAGCCGCAGACGTACATGAACTTGAGCGGAGAGGCGGTGGAGCCCTTGGTGCGCTACCACCGCGTTGCGCTGGCCGACCTGCTCGTCGTCTACGACGATTTGGACTTGCCCGAGGGCGCGCTCCGGATCCGGGCCGGAGGCAGCGCGGGAGGGCACAAGGGGATGCTGTCCATCATCACCCACTTGGGGCGCCAAGATTTCCCGCGCATGCGGATCGGGATCGGGCGGCCGCCCGAGCGAGTCACGGCAGCGGAGTATGTGCTCGCGCCCTTGCGGGATGAGGAGCTTCCGCTGTATGAGGCCGCTGTCCAGCGCGCGGCCGAGGCGGCGCGGGCATGGGTGTCGGAAGGCACGGCGGCGGCAATGAATAAGTACAATAGGGCGACGCCATAATACGAGCCGTGGCTGCCTGTTGGCTGAGTTGATCTCGGCGCAAGCCCGTGCCTATAATGAAATTGCTATCGAGCGGCGGTCGGTGAAGGATGTTGCATGCCGGCGGGGCCTTCGGACCCGCCGGTCGATCGTTCGGCGCGTCCGCCCGGAGGGCGGGCGCGCACTTCCCTTGACGAGCGACCGGATGCCCGGCCGATAGGGATAGGTATGCCCGCGCGGCAAACGGGGGGAACAGCGGTTTGGAAAGCACGGCGTTGCTCAGTCTTCTCGCCGGTTCCCGGGAGTGGCGGTGGATTTACAACGGCCACAAGATGTCCGGGGAGCGGTCGGGCTGCTGGCTGCACGGTTTTACTGCCGCCCACAAGGCCATCTTTCTCGCAGGGTTGTACCGGCAAGGCTGGCCCCAGCCGGGCAAGCAACGGCCGATGGTCGTCATCGCCGCCGGCCCCCACCAGGCGGAGAGGTTGCGGGAAGACTTGGCGGCCCTGTTGCCTGAGGACGAGGTGCTGTTGTTCCCTTCCCGGGAGATCTGGCCCCATGAGGAAGTGCCGGTTCCCCACGAGGTGACGGCCGCGCGCCTGGCGGTGCTTTTGCGGCTGGTCCAGGACCGACCGGCCGTCATCGTTGCACCGGTACAGGCCGCGGTCGAGAAGCTGCCGCCTCGGGAGCGGCTGTCCGGGGCCGTCGTATCCCTCTCGCCGGGCCAGCGGATGCCCATCGAAAGCCTCACCGCCCGGCTCGTCGCAAACGGGTATGAACGGGTGGACATGGTAGAGGGGCCAGGCCAGTTCAGCGTGCGAGGCAGTCTCGTCGACATCGTCCCCGGAGCGGCCGGCCACCGGGCGGTGCGCATCGACTTTTTCGACGACGAAATCGACTCGATCCGGTGGCTGGATGTCGAAACTCAGCGCTCGTCGGGTTCCTCGCCCCGGGTAGCCATTGGGCCTGCATGGGAATGCCCCGCCGCGGGTGACGAAGCGGTAACGGAAGCGATCGCCAGAGCGGCTGAGCGGCAGGCTGAGCGGTTGCGCCGGGTCGGGCGGAACGAGGCCGCGGAGGAGCTCATCCGGCGGGTCGCGGAGCATCTGGAATCGTTGCGCACCGGTCGGAGGTTTGCGGGGATCGAGCAGTACGCGCCGTTTTTCTTCGACCGGCTTGACACGTTGCTCGACTACGCGGCCGGCGGGGCGGCGGTGCTCGATGAGCCGGCCCGCACCCGGGAACAGCTGCACTTGTTCAGCGAGGACTTTGCCCACAGCCACACGGCGCAGCTTGAGCGGGGACGGGTGCTGCCCGAAGAAGCCGCGCTCTTTGCCGACTGGGACGAATTGCTGGCGGCTGTGCGCCGCCGGCCGGCGCTGTTTGTCGCCGGTCTTGAGCAGCACGTCCCGGGATTGGACGATGTGCCCAAGCTGGAAGTGTCATCCCGCTTGCCGGAGATGTTCCACGGGAAGCTGGAGCCCTTTGTGCGGGAAGTGCGGGAACGGCGGCGCTCAGGCTGGCGAGTCGTCATCGCTGCGGCCACATCCGAGCGGGCCGAACGCATCGAAAACGTGCTGAAGGACGAGGAGATTCCCGTCAAGCGTCTCGATGGGGAGATGGGGCCGCTTTCGCCGGGTACCGTGACCATCGCGGTGATGCCGCTCAGCGCGGGTTGCGAGCTCCCGGCGGCGCGGACTTTGGTCTTGACCGAACTGGAAATCTTCGGCCAGCGGAAGCATCGCCGCGCCTCCCGGCCCGGAGGCGGGCCCGCGGCGCGGCTGGACGACTTGCGCGTGGGCGATCTGGTAGTGCACGTCAATCACGGCATCGGGCGGTACATGGGCGTCGAGACGCTTGAGATTGCGGGCGCGCACAAAGACTACCTGGTCGTTCAGTACGCGGGCGACGACAAGCTGTATGTGCCCACCGACCAGGTGCAGTTGCTGCAAAAGTACATCGGCGTCGAGGGCCAGGTTCCTCGGCTCAACCGGCTGGGCGGCAACGAGTGGGCCCGGGTGAAAAGCCGGGTCAAGGAGTCGGTCCGGGAGCTGGCTCAAGGGCTCTTGAAGCTCTATGCCGAGCGGGAGGCCTTGCCCGGCTACGCGTTCTCCAAGGACACCGTCTGGCAGCAGCAGTTCGAGGAAGCGTTTCCGTACGAGGAGACGCCGGACCAGTTGCGGGCCATTCAGGAAGTCAAAGCCGACATGGAGCGGCCCCGTCCCATGGACCGGCTGCTCTGCGGAGACGTGGGCTTTGGTAAGACCGAGGTGGCGATGCGGGCCGCATTCAAGGCTGTCATGGACGCGAAGCAGGTGGCGGTGCTGGTGCCCACCACCATCCTGGCCCAGCAGCATTTGCGCACGTTCCGGGAACGGTTCCAGGCGTACCCGGTGCGGATTGAGGCCCTTAGCCGCTTCCAGTCGCCGGCGGAGCAAGCCCGCGTCCTGAAAGGGCTTGAGAACGGCAGCGTCGACATCGTCATCGGAACTCACCGGCTGTTCTCCAAGGATGTGCGCTTCAAGGACCTGGGCTGCGTCATCGTCGACGAGGAACAACGGTTCGGCGTGGCCCAAAAAGAGCGCCTGAAAGAGCTGCGCCGGTCGGTGGACGTGCTCACCTTGAGCGCGACGCCCATCCCCCGGACGCTGCACATGGCGCTGGTGGGCTTGCGGGACATGAGCCTCATCGAAACGCCGCCCGAGGACCGGTTTCCGGTTCGCACCTACGTCACCGAGTACAATGAGGACCTGGTTCGGGAAGCCATCATGCGGGAGCTGGGCCGGGGCGGCCAAGTGTACTTCGTCCACAACCGGGTGCAGGACATCGAGCGGTTCGCAGCGCGCCTAAGCGAGCTTGTGCCCGAAGCCCGCATCGCCATCGCCCACGGCCAAATGGACGAGGACGTCCTCGAGCGGGTGATGCTCGAGTTCCTCAACGGCGAAATCGATGTGCTGCTCTGCAGCACCATCATCGAGACGGGTATGGACATCGCCAACGTCAACACGCTGATCGTCGACGAGGCGGACCGGATGGGCCTGGCCCAGTTGTACCAGCTCCGGGGCCGGGTCGGCCGCAGCAACCGGGTGGCCTATGCGTATTTCACATACCGCAGGGACAAAATACTCACCGAGGATGCGGAGAAGCGCTTGCAGGCCATCCGGGAGTTCACCGAACTGGGCTCGGGTTTCAAGATTGCCATGCGCGACCTAGAAATCCGGGGCGCCGGCAATCTGCTCGGCCCGGAGCAGCACGGATTCATCGCCTCGGTGGGCTTCGAACTGTACTGCAAGCTGCTGGAGGAGGCTGTGCGGGAGGTCAAGGGGGACGTCGTCCAGGAACCGCCGGATCCCGTGATCGACCTGAATGTGGACGCGTACGTCTCGGACGATTACGTTCCGGACCCGCAACGGAAGGTGGAGGTCTACAAGAAGGTCGTCGCTATCCGGCGGCCGGCGGATGTGGCCGACCTCGAAGAGGAGCTGGAGGACCGGTTCGGCCCGGCGCCGTTGCCGGTGCGGAACCTCTTGGCCGTTGCCCGCGTCAAGGTGCTGGCCAAGGAGCTAGGGGTCGCGTCCGTGAGCGGGGATAACGGCGAGGTCGCCATCCGGTTGCTTCCAGGACTCGTCCTCCCCCGGGAGAGCGCCCTGCACCTGACCCGGAAGTTCCGGGGCCGGGTGCTCCTGTCGCCCGCCCGGACGGCCGTCGTCAAGCTGCGCTGCCGCGGGCTGGGAGAGCGGGACCTCCTGATGCTTCTGGAGGAGGTTTTACGGGAGATGAAGGCGGCATGGCCGACCAGCGAAAAACCCGATCCGGCAGACCAAGCCCGGGTGCGCGCGGTCCAAGGGGCGAGACCCTGACGGGCGCGAACAGGCAACCGCACGGCAAACGAGGGGGGATGTATCAAGTGAAGGCAACCGGGATCGTGCGTCGCATCGACGACTTGGGCCGCGTCGTCATCCCGAAGGAGATCCGCCGGACGCTGCGGATCCGGGAAGGTGATCCGCTGGAGATCTTCGTCGACCGCGAAGGCGAAGTCATTCTCAAGAAATACTCGCCCATCGGCGAGCTTGGGGACTTCGCCCAGGAATACGCGGATTCTCTCCATGAGACGACGAACCACATCGCGCTGATCTCCGACCGGGACGCGGTGGTGGCCGTCGCGGGCGCACCGAAGAAGCAATGGCTGGATAAGCCGGTCCCCTCGCTGGTGGAGAGGGCCATGGAAGGCCGCCGTTCCATCCTATTGCCCAAGCCCGGAGAAACCGGACCGGGGCTGGACGAAGACGACGATCAGATCTGGGCCTTCCCCTCCCAGGTCATCGCCCCGATCATCGCCGAGGGGGACCCGATTGGGGCCGTCATTCTCGGGACGAGGGAACCGGACAAGAAGATGGGCGAGCTTGAGCTCAAGCTGGCGGAAACCGCCGCAGGCTTTCTCGCCAAGCAGATGGAACAGTGACGTGAACGGAACGGCCGGTGAACACGGCCAAAACTAAATCCGACGTTCGAAACCGACGGGGAGGCGCCGGCTGTGCCGGCGCCTATCGTTTCGCCTCTTCCCACAGGGCGTCCATTTCCGCCAGCGTCATGTCCTCAAGCCGTTTTCCCAGCTCCCGGGCCCGGGTTTCGATGTGCCGGAACCGGCGACGAAACTTGCCGGACGCCCGCCTGAGCGCTTGCTCGGGATCAATGCCTGCGTAGCGGGCCACGTTGACCAGCGCGAACAAAAGGTCGCCCCATTCCTCTTCGAACCGGTCCGGCGATCCGCCGGCACCGGCGGCTCGGACTTCCGCCAGCTCCTCGGCGACCTTTTCCCACGCCCCCTCGACATTGTCCCACTGAAAGCCGACTTCGGCGGCCCGGGCCTGGACCCGCTCGGCCTCCATAAGGGCGGGCAGATGGCGGGAAACCGAGTCCAAGATGGACCCGGTGCCGGCCGGAATCGAGCCCTGCTCCGCTTTTTCCCGGCGTTTGATTTCCTCCCACTGGCGCGCGACCGCGGCGGCGTCGTTGGCGCTCGCGTCCCCGAACACGTGAGGATGGCGACGGATGAGCTTATGCACAAGCCCCCGGACGACGTCGTCCATGCTGAAGCGGCCCTCTTCGAACGCGATCTGGGCGTGAAATACGACCTGGAGCAAGACGTCGCCCAGCTCTTCCACAAGCGCCCGGTCGTCGCCGGCGTCGATCGCGTCCAGCAGCTCATAGGTTTCCTCCAGCAAGTACCGCTTCAAGCTGGCATGGGTCTGCTGCCGGTCCCAGGGACAGCCCTCCGGGGAGCGCAGCCGGGCCATCACGTCCAAAAGCGGCTGCAGTTCGGCCCGGGGAGTGTTGTACATTCGGTTACCGCCCGGCCACCTGTTGCTTAAGGGACTTGCCCGCTTTGAACGCCGGGACCTTGCCCGCCGGGATCTGGATCGACTGCCCTGTGGCCGGGTTCACGCCGCGGCGGGACGCCCGGTTGCGCACCTCAAAGGTGCCGAAGCCCACGAGGGTCACCTTTTCCCCGTTGGACAAAGCTTCCGAAATCGATTCCAGGACCGCTTCCACCGCTTGGCCCGCGGTGCGCTTGGTCAGGTTGCTTTTCTCGGCGACCCGTGCGATGAGTTCGCTTTTGTTCACAGAAGGCACCTCCTTGGGAAAGTTTTTCAGGCTGTCTATTCGGGGGGCCGGATCGAATTCCTCCTTGTGGCATAGGCTTGGACGGCCGGTCGCAGACTATACCGGCGGGCAGGATGCCGATAGAGGCCGGAGGTGGAGGATAGTGGGCGGGGCGCACCTGAGACGCATAGCCCTCCTGGCGGGCGTGCTGCTTTTGGCCTTTGGGGCCGTGTTTTACGCGACCGGCAGCCGGGGCCGACAGGACGGACGGCAAGGCAGCGAACCGATGGTGACTTTGGTGAGCGACGATGGGCGGCGGGATGAGCTGCCCATGGAGCAATACGTGAAAGGCGTCGTGGCCGGCGAGATGGGCCGCTTGCCGCCTCGCGGGCAAGAGGAAGAGCAAGACTGGCCGGTGGAGGCCTACGCAGCCCAGGCGATTCTCGCCCGCAGCTTCGCGGTGCGGTACCTGGAGGAGACGGGCGGGAATGAAATCCCGGCTGAGCACGAGTCCGCCCAGGCGTATAACCCCGCCAACATCACGCCGGTCATCGAACGGGGAGTGGACATGACCCGGGGTGAGGTTATGGTCTACAACGACGAGTACGTTCGGGCATGGTTTCACTCCTACAGCGGCGGACAGACGGCCACGGCCAAGGAAGGGCTGGACCAAGAAGAGGACCCGCCCTACATCAAAAGCGTCGAAACGGGCGACAACGAGTTCGTCCCCGAAGACATATTGAGATGGGAGGTGAGCTTGTCCCTGGACGAGATCGGGGCTGCCCTGGCCGAGGAAGGAATCGACGTCGGAACCGTTCGGGACATACGGGCCGCGGATACCGGGCCGTCGGGGCGGGTGACCCGGTTCGAGATCGTCGGAAGCGACGGCACCCGGTCTGTGGGCGGCAACGCCTTTCGCCTGGCGGTGGGCCCCGGGCGGCTCAAGTCGACATTGATCGAAGAAATGGACATCGAAGGAGGCATTGTGACGTTCCGGGGCCGGGGTTTCGGCCACGGAGTCGGCCTAAGTCAGTGGGACGCGTACAAAATGGCCCGGGAAGGCAAGTCGCCCGAGGAGATCGTCCGATTCTTCTTTGACGGTATCGAGATCCGGCAGATCTGGCAGTGATCTCTATGCTGGCCGCGGGCGATGACCTTGGCAACCGCTGCCCGCTTGACAGTTCCCGAACCCTAAGCCGGTCATGTCCGGCGCCGAGGAGGCATACGTATCTAGCGTTACATGACGCGGGACAGGCGCGGGCGGGGGAAGGGGGGCACCCAAGGTGGCGGACGAGAAGCAGGCGGCCACGCGGCGGAAACACCAGTTGTCGCTGAAAAACGACCGGCAAGCGCTCACCATGGAGGGCGTTGTCAACGTCGAGAGCTTCGACGATCAGGAGGTGGTGGTGGAGACCGACGCCGGAATGCTGTTTGTGCGGGGCGAGAACCTCCACATCAAAGAGCTGAACCTGGAAACCGGCGCCCTCCAGGTGACCGGCACTGTACACGGTCTTGAGTACGCCGGGGACACCATCGCCAAGAAAGGCAAGGGGCTTTTGGGCAGGCTGTTCCGGTGAGCTCGGCCCGGCCGTCGGTCGTTTCACCGTTCGGAGAACAGGCGCATACGATGCTCAGGTCCGCCGATCAGCGAGCGCCTATTTCCGAGGTGAAAACCGATGGCATCCCTCATCGAGCAGTTGCAAGCGTTCGCCGTCACCGTCTTGGGCGGCCTCCTCATGGGATTGTTGTTTGACCTGTTGCGCGCTGCGCGCAGCGGGCTCCGGCGGGGCTCCCCGCTCGGAATGGCCCTGGACCTGGTGTACTGGATTGTCCTCACCCCTATCATGGCGGCTCTACTGCTGGAAGCGAACTGGGGTCAGTTGCGGCTCTACGTCCTTGTGGGGATCGGCACCGGTCTTGCGCTATACTTCGCTTTTTTGAGCTGGTTTGTGCTGGAGACCGTCATCGCTTTTGTCCACGCCGCTGTCGCCCTCACCGGGTGGGTGGTCCATGCGGTCGTCGCCATCGCCGCCTTGCCGGCAGCGTTTGCCCGCAGCGTCACCTTGGGGCGGGGAGGCGGCTCGAGAGGGCGCCGGCAAGCTTCCCCAGGGCGACCGGCGGGCGGGTTTTTCTGGCGGCCGGGTCTTGCGTGGCGCCGGCGCTGACCGGTACACCCCTGCAGGATTCGGCGGCGCGGGCGTCGAATCGCCACCGGTATATCTGACCCGCATGGGGTGATGCCATGCTGCGGGGCCGCCGCGCCCGCTTCCGCATCCGACCCCGGTTTTTCCTCGCCATGGGGGTCCTATTTTTGGCCGGATACGTGGTCTACAGCTACGTGGAGGGCTTTTTACAGCTTCGGGTCCTCAGGGCGGAGGTTCGGCAAGTTCGGGAGCAGATCGAGGCGTTGGAGGCCGAAAACGCCCGGTTGCGAGCTGAGCTGGAACGGTACAACAGCGACCCGTTCATCGAACGGGTGGCCCGGGAGGAGCTAGGGCTGGTCCGGCCCGGAGAAACCCCCGTTCTGGTGGTGGATCCTCCCTGAGGCGGCCGCCCGGCCTCCGGGACCGGTTGTCCCTAACTGTTGATTGACACAAAAATTCTCAACACGTATAATAGTGGTGTCCGGGGCGCGTCCCCGCGAACATATCAGGGGAGGAATAGTTTTCCGCATGTCCATCGAGGTTGGCAGCATTCTCGAGGGGAGGGTCACCGGCATCACCCATTTCGGCGCGTTCGTCGAATTGGGGGAGGGAAAGACTGGTCTGGTGCACATCTCGGAGGTCGCTGACACGTATGTTCACGACATCAAGGACTATCTCAAAGAGAACGACATCGTCAAAGTCAAGGTGATTAACGTCCGAGACGGCAAGATCGGTCTTTCCATCCGCCAGGTGAACAACCCATCCCCCGCTGCCCGCAGGCCCGGGCGGGGTCGCGGCCGGGGTCCCAAGTCGTTTGAAGACAAGCTGTCCCGGTTCATGCGGGAAAGCGACGAGCGCCTGGCTCATCTGCGCAGGAGCATGGACGCGAAGCGAGGGGGCCGGGGTACCCGCCGCGGATTTTGACGGGTTGCTGCCGCCGTTGCTTCGAGTTTTGCGGCATCCCATCGCGGGATGCCTTTTTCCGCGAGCAGGGCGAGGAGTCGGGCTTTGGCCCGGCTTCGTCGTTGCAATGACGAAAGGAGATGGCTGGGATGCCCAGCCGCCGGGATGAACAGGTTATCGCCCGCCAGCTGGGGCGCAGGCCCCGGCGGGTGAAAAACGTCTGTCGCCGCTGCCGTCACGGGTATCCGCAAGTCATCGAAACCGTGCCCGCCGGCAAGGAGGACGGGCGGTGGGACGTCATCCCCACCGTCCATTGGCTCACGTGTCCTCTGCTCGTGCGGGCCATCGGGCAGCTTGAAGCTGCCGGATGGGTTCGCCGCTTTGAAGAGCGATTGGCCGACGACCCGGAATTGTCCGAAGCGATGGCCCGGGCCCACCGAGCCGCGGCCGAGCGACGCATAAGCCTTCTCTCGCCGGGCGATCGCGCCCGCCTGGCGGAGGAGAGCCCGCGCCAGTGGGAGGCGCTGGCCGGTACCGGCGTGGCGGGCATTCGGTTTCCGGGCGGCGTCAAGTGCCTGCACGCGCATTACGCGGACTTCGTGGCCGGCGGGCCCAACCCCATCGGCCGAGACGTTCATGGGCTCCTTGTGGAGCGCGGGGTGCCGCCTGAAGGCACCGGCGACTGCTGGCGGTTTTGTGCGGTGGACGAGACCGGAAAGGGGAGCTGAGCCGTGGACCCGCAACGGCGGGCGGCCATCGACATCGGCACCAATTCCGTTCGCTTGCTGGTGGCTGATCTTGCGCCCGGTGCCGGGGGCGCGCGCCTTGTGCCCGTCTTGCGGGATCGGCGGGTCACCCGGCTTGGGCAAGGCCTTGGCCGGACCGGGCGGCTGCTTCCGGCGGCCGCCGACCGCACCGCGGCCGCCATCGGCGAGCTCGCCGCCCGGGCCCGGGCCGGGGGTGCGGGCGGCGTCGTCGCCGCAGGTACCAGCGCCTTGCGGGACGCGGCCGACCGGGACGAGTTTTGCCGGCGGATCCGCCGGGAGCACGGTCTCACCGTGCGGGTGCTCACTGGCCGCGAGGAAGCGGAGCTGACGTTTCTGGGTGCGGCCTTTGACGTTGCGTCTTTTGGGGGCGGCTCCGCGGTGGTCGTCGACATCGGCGGCGGCAGCACGGAGCTCATTCGCGGCTCGGTTCAAGGCGGTGTGTCGGCCCTGGCCAGCGTAGACATCGGGGCGGTGCGGCTGACGGAAAGTTGTTTTCGCACCGATCCGCCAGGGCCAGCGGACTGGGAGCGGCTCGAGCAGGCCGCCGGCGCGGGTCTCGCTCCGGCGTTGGCCCAGCTTGGGCCGCTGGCTGAAGGCGGGGGTGTGCTGGTGGCCACCGGTGGAACCGCGGCCACCCTGGCCGCCATGGACCAGGGGCTGACTGCCTATGATCCGGACCGGATCCACGGCTACCGCGTGTCCCGGGAGGCTCTGGCCCGGTGGGTGCAGCGACTCCGGCGGGCGCCGTTGGAGGAGCGCCGGCGATGGCCTGGTCTTGAACCGGACCGGGCCGACATCATCCTTGCTGGGGCGTTCATCCTGCTGAAGATAGCGGACGGGCTCGGGGCGCCGGGCATCGTGGTGAGCGATAAGGGGCTTTTGGAGGGCCTTTTGCTCTCGACCGCGCCGGAGCCATCCCGCGACCTGGGGGACAGGGCCTCGGCCAGCCTGCGTTGACCCCCTGCCGGGGCCGGGGCTATAATGAAACCGCGCGCCGGAGTGGCGGAATGGCAGACGCGGGCGACTTAAAATCGCCTGGGCAACCCCCGTGCGGGTTCGAGTCCCGCCTCCGGCACCAAGCTTCAACGCGCAACAAGAGGCAGCAACGAATGGGATACTCGTAGATCAGCTCGCACAGGAAGATGCCGGTGGAACCCAAGTCCTGGCGGGAGTCGTACACGGAGCACAAGGAGATCGTCGTTCCACCCCATTGCAATCACCACGGAACCGTCTTTGGCGGGCACATTCTTTCCCTCATCGACCAGGTGGCCGGCGTGGCGGCCATGGAACACTGCGGTTCGCCGTCGGTCGTCACCTTGAGCATGGACCGGGTTCACTTTTTCCGGCCGGTCAAGGAAGGCCAGATGCTCCACTTGCAGGCCCGGGTGACGTTCACGGGCCAAAGTTCCCTTGAGGTACACGTGAAAGTGTATGGGAAGGACTTGGCCGATCCGGAGCGGGCCCCGTGGCTGACCTGTGAAGCGTTCACCACCTTCGTACTCGTCGATGAGACCGGGCGTCCGGTAAAGAAGGTGCCGCCGTTGCTCCTGGAAACCGAGGAAGACCGGGCCTTGTTCGAGGCCGCCCGGATGCGCCGAGAGGCGCGGCTTGCCGAAGCCCGCCGCCGGCGGCTATCCGGATAGGCGCCGCAAGGGGGCGGCCTGTCCGCTTGCCGGTGCCCGGCGGGACCGGTAAAATGAGGAGTGGACAGGAAAGGAGCTGGTTTCCCGTGCGCCGACGCGCGCCCGGCCTCGGATTGACGGTATTGCTCATCGGGTTGTTGTTCGCGCCGGCCGCCTTTGCTCAGTACCGGGGAGAGTTTTACCGCCACGACGACCAGCGTTTCTGGTGGTACCAGGGCGACGACCGGCTCTACGAGTTGCTCGTTCCGTCCCAAGGTCAGCAGTACGTGGAGAGGGATATCTTCGGCGAGAAGTCGCTCGAGATCGCTCTCGGGGACGAAGGACCGTTCATCCGGGTGGCCAGCTTCCCGGGCGGCAGCGCCGAGCTGGACAGGGCGCGGGAGGCCATGTCCGGCCGGTGGCAGCACGTCTTCTCCAACGCTCAGACGACGGAAAACCGGACCATTACCACCAGCAACGGTCTGCAAGCCCGGTTCGTGGTCATCCAAGGGCGCACCCCATCGGGCCAGATGGGGATGATGCGGGCGGTGTTCTTCACCCAGGGAAGCTATAACGCGTACCTCGTTTGGCTGGGCCGCGCGAGCGACTACACCGGGCTGAACCAGGAATACTGGCTGCAGGCGGTCAATACCTTCGCCTGGCTGCGCTGACGCAGCGCCGCAGGGGCAGGAGAATCGGCCGTGATCACCGTGGCCCCTCAGGCGGCCGTCAAGATGAAAGAATACATGCGGGCCCGCGGCAAGGAAGGCAAGTGCTTGCGCATCTGGCTCAAAGGCTTGGGCTGCCGGACGGCCTACGGCATGGCATTCGACGAGTTCCGTCCTGGCGATGTGCGGGTCGAATCGGAGGGTCTGGCCATCGTCTTGGACCCGCTGAGCGCGGAATTCCTCCGAGGCTCGCATCTAGTGTGGGTGGAAGGCAGCGGGGGCCCGGGCGGATTCGCCCTGACGCTGCCCGGGCCGGATTCGGGCGGAACCGCGCCGGAAGGCACCGAAAAGCTGCCTACCGGATCTTGACTGCCAGCACCCGCACCAGGTCGGCCGAATCCTCCGTCCGGTCCGCGGTGTTTTCCATGGACTCGATAAGATCGTGGAGAAGGAGCAAAGGTCCCGGGGCCAGGTCCATGGCGAACAGCCGCCGGTACAGGCTTGCCTTGAGGGCGTCGGCCTCCTCCTCGGCCCGCTCCACGGCGGTGCACAGCCGCAGCGCCTCGCGCCCATCGCCCTGGTTGAGCTTGTCGAGCGCTTCGGCGAGCCTCTTGACCCCTTCGATCAGCAAGTCCCCGTAGCGGAGCAGGTCGTCGCCCAGTTCCTCCGGGGGAGACGACTGGAAGAGAACCAACAGACGCGCGGCGGAGTTGGCGTAGTCGGCGATGTCGTCGACCCGTTCCACCAGATGAACCAGGTCCTCCCGGTCGGCCGGTAGGAACAGGCCTTCCGACAGCTGGTCCAAGAGCTCTCGCCGCAACTCGTCGGCTTCCCGCTCGGCCGCGAGCACCCGTTCCTGCTCCTTTTGCACCTGGGCCATTTCTCCTGCGACGAAGGCTTGCAGCGCGTCACGCAGCAGATGGACCACCCGGCCCGCCTGTTCCATGTGCTGCCGGGCCGCCTCCATGGCCCGCTGCTGGCCTCGCATGCCCATCCAGCCGAAGACGTTTGGCATCCCCTGTCCCCCTCTCCCCTGGAAAAAGACCCGCGAGCGAGTCCCTTGAGAGCCAGTTCTCGTTTAGGAAGCCCCTCGAGCCAGCCCGCCCTCACAAGACTTGGCGGAGCAGCACATACAGGACCGCGGACACGGATCCCGCTGCGACCGGAGTTGCGGCCCACGCTAGCACGATGTCGCCGGCGAGGGCAGCGATCACGGGCAGCCAGCCCGCGGGCGGCGCCGCG
>JACDOI010000007.1 GCA_017656145.1 Bacillota bacterium
CACAGGGGGCGGTATAGGGCGGCCGAGACCGCGCGGGTTTGACCTTTGCCGCAGGCCCCGCCGGCGCCGGCCCGGCGCCGGGCGCCGTCATCGTCCCCCGCCTCAATGATGCAAGATTTGGGAGAGAAACGTCTTTGTCCGCGGGTGCTTCGGGTTGGTGAAGAAACTTTCCGGATCGCTTTCCTCGACGATGTTGCCCGCGTCGAAGAACAGGATGCGGTCGGCTACCTCGCGGGCGAAACCCATCTCGTGGGTGACGACGAGCATCGTCATTCCAGAATGGGCCAATTCCCGCATGACGTCCAGCACTTCCTTGATCATCTCGGGGTCCAAGGCACTGGTGGGCTCGTCGAACAGCATGATCTTGGGCTGCATGGCCAGCGCCCGGGCGATCGCCACCCGCTGCTGCTGTCCGCCGGACAATTGTCCTGGAAACTTGCGGGCCTGATCCGGAATGCCGACCCGCTCCAAAAGCTGCATGGCCAGCTCCTCGGCGTCCTGTCGCCGCATCTTGCGCACCCAGATGGGTCCCAAAGTGATATTGTCCAGCACCGTCAAGTGGGGGAACAAATTGAACTGCTGGAACACCATTCCCACATCCCGCCGGATCGCTTCGATGTTGCGCACGTCGTGGGAAAGCTCGATGCCGTCCACCACGATGCGGCCCCGATGGTGCTCCTCGAGCCGGTTGATGGTGCGGATGAACGTGGACTTGCCTGACCCGGAAGGACCACAGATGACGATCTTCTCGCCCCGCCGCACCGATGTGGTGACGCCCCGCAGCGCGTGATACGAGCCGAACCACTTGTGAACGTCCTCGCAAATAATGATCGGCTCGCTCGCTTCCGTTGCCCCGGTGCGGGCCGGGGTCTGATCGGGAGAATAGGTGTTCACCGCGCTCGGCCTCCTACCGTTCGCCCAAACCCAGCGCCCGCTCCAGGCGGCGGCTCGCGCTGGACATGGAGAAGCTGAAGATAAAGTAGATCAACGCGACGAACAAGTAAACCTCTGCTTGCAGACCCAGCCATGCGGGATTGGCCAAAATGCTGCGAGCAATACCGAGAAGCTCGAGCAGCCCGACGATGGCCACAAGAGATGTGTCCTTGAGCAAACTGATGAACTGCCCCACGACGGACGGCAGCACGGCCCGCAGCGCCTGGGGGAGGACGATGAGCCACAAGATGCGGGCATTGCTCAACCCCAAGGCTTGAGCCGCTTCCACCTGACCCTTGGGTACACCTTGTAGGCCGCCTCGAACGTTTTCGGCCATGTACGCCGCGGAAAACAAGGTGATGCCGATCATCGCCCGGACGACGTGCTCCAGGCGGTAGTCGGGCAAGAAGATCGGCAACAGCACCTGGGCCATAAAGAGAATGGAAATGAGCGGCACGCCCCGCACCGTTTCGATGTATGCGGTGCAGGCCCATCGGATGGCCGGCAAGGCGCTGCGGCGCCCCAAAGCCAAAAGCACCCCCAGCGGAAACGAAGCGATGATGCCAACCGCCGTCAGCACCAGAGTCATCGTGAGCCCGCCCCACGACGAGGTGGGCACTGGAGGAAAGACCGCGCTGCCGGCAATCCCGTGCAAGAGCACGTACACCCATGCCGCCGAGGCCATCCACATGGCGCCGAGGATGCGCCGCCACGCCGGTCCGAACGCTGCGGCCACCCGCCGCCCAAGCGAGAATCCGCCGGCCAAAAGCCCTCCCAAAGTCAAAAGCCACATCCGGCTAGGCGCGGCCGCGGGCACCAGGGCCGCCGCGGCTGCACAGAGGAAGGCGGCAGTCATCCACTTTCGCGCCGATCCGCGGTATGTGCCGCCGCTCAAGCCTGCAAGGCCGGCCAGGCTGGCGACCGCTGCCCACAGGCGCCAGATCTCCTCTCGAGGGTAGGTGCCGGCCAACAACAGCGTCAAGTTGGCCGGGATGACGCTCCATTCGGCGTCCACGGCCCATCGCCACACGCGCGGCACGACGGCCCCCAAAACCGCCAGCGCCACTGCCGTCAACACCGCGTTGTACCACGGGCTCAACAAGTTTTTCCAGACCCAAAGGGCAGGAGCCCGGAGTCCCCGTCCCGGGTTGCCGGCCGGTCCTCCGGGCACTGCAAGCCGGCGCTCTAGCACCGCAGCCGCCTCCTTGCAGTCCGTGCTTGCCGGTTTCACCGTCACCGTTCCACCAACCGCACCCGGCGGTTGTACCAGTTCATGATCAGTGCGGTGATGAGGCTGAACGACAAGTAGCTGGCCATGATCAGCCCGAACACGGGAATGGACTGACCCGTCTGGTTCATAATGGTCACGCCGACGTTGAACATGTCGGGGAAACCGATGGCCGTCGCCAAGCTCGAGTTTTTGACGAGATTCAAGTATTGGCTGGTCAAGGGCGGAATGATGATCCTTAGCGCCTGGGGCAAAATCACCAGGTACATCGCGGCCGCGGGACGAAGTCCCAAGGCCAGGGCCGCTTCCCGCTGTCCCTTGGGAACCGACTGGATACCGCCCCGCACTACCTCAGCGATGAACGCTCCGGTGTACAACACTAGTCCTGTCAGCATCGCGGCGAACTCGGGCGAAAGCTGAATGCCGCCCCGGAAGTTGAAGCCTTGCAAGATCGGAACATCGAGCACAAGGGGGGACCCGGGAACGGCGAGCCAGCCCAAGGCTCCGCCGGCCGCCAAAAGGCCCAAAGCCCAAAGCCCCGCGAAGCCGGGGCGTCCTTCCCGCTCCTGGATGCGGCGCCGGTAGACGTACAGCCCGGCGGCCATCACAACGGAGATGATCAGAAGCCACACCCATAAGGCGAATGCGCCGGTCGGTACTGGTCGGGGAATGTACACGCCCCGCTGGTTGATGAAGACCAAGTCGAACACGGAGATGCTCTGGCGAACGCCGGGCATCTTGAGCATGACCGCCGAGTACCAGAAGATGAGCTGCAACAAAAGCGGGGTATTGCGGAACACCTCGACGTACACGCTGCTCAAGCCCCTGACCAGCCAGTTGCTGGACAATCGCCCAATCCCCACCAGGACCCCGACGACCGTCGACAACACGATCCCCAGGGCGCCGACCCGCAAGGTGTTGACCACCCCGACGACGAACGCGCGGCCGTAACTGTCGCCGGGAGTGTACGCGATGCCTTCCGAAATGCCGAAACCCGCTTCCTGGCTGAGGAAATCCAGCTGGAGCCGAAGCCCCAGCCGCTCCAGTCCCCTCACCATGTTCGCATAGGCCGCTCCCGCCAACAAGATGACTACGGCCAGAAACAGTACTTGGAACAAGACCGCCAAAAACCGCGTGTCGCGCCAGAACGCCTTGCGCTGCACGAAGGCGTCGCTTGAGAGCATCATCATCACTCCACATCGTTCGGGACCGCCCCGCCCCCGATGCACGGGCGGGCGGAAGGAAGGGGAGCAACCCGAACGGTTGCTCCCCCGGAGGAAATCATCGGAAAGGCATGGCGTACAAAAGACCGCCGTCCGTCCACTGCCGGTTGAGGCCTCGGGGCAATCCTAAGGGCCCGAGATTTCGATCGAAGATTTCGCCGTAGTTGCCCACGGCCTTGATGACTTTCACCGCCCAATCGTCCGTCAGCCCGAGCATGGCGCCCATACCGCCGGTCCGGCCGAGAAACCGTTCGATTTCGGGATCGGCCGTCTCGAACGACTCCACGTTGGCGCTGGTGATACCTTTCTCCTCCGCGAAGAACGTGGCGTACACGACCCATGAGACGATGTCGAACCACTGGTCGTCACCGTGGCGCACCACCGGTCCGAGGGGCTCCTTGGAGATGGTGGCATCCAGGATGACGTGCGCGTCCGGATCAGCCATGACCGCGCGCCGCCCGGCCAGCTGCGACTTGTCACTGGTCACCGCGTCGCAGCGGCCTTGTTCGTACGCGCGGTACACCGTGTCGATCTCTTCGAAAACGACCGGTGTAAAGGGCAATCCCCGGGCGCGCATGGTGTCGGCCAGGTTGAGCTCGGTCGTCGTTCCCGAGGTGACGCAGATGCTGGCTCCCGCTAGATCCTCGATGTCGACGACGCCCAGGTCCTTTCGCACCATGAACCCTTGACCGTCGAAGAAGGTGGTCGGGGCGAAGTTGAGGCCCAGATCCGTGTCGCGCGTCAGCGTCCAGGTGGCGTTTCGGATCAAGACGTCGATCTCGCCGGTCTGAAGGGCGATAAACCGCTCAGCGGCGGTCAACGGCACGAACTCCACAGCCTCGGGATCGCCCAAAACAGCTGCCGCCAGCGCCCGGCAGTAGTCAATGTCAAAACCGGTCCAGCGCCCGTCCGAATCGAGATAACCGAAGCCCGGCAGCCCGTTGTTTACCCCGCAGACGAGCCGCCCCCGCTCCAAGACGGTGTCCAGCGTCCTTGCCTGGGCCAGCGCCTGGGTCGCCATGAGCGCCACCGATGCCGCCAGCGCCAGCGCTCCAATCATCCAACGTCGACGATTCATGACTCTTCGCTCACCCCCATGGGAAAACTCAAGCGGCCGAGGTGTCTTATTCCATGCCACACGACGCATTCCTTTGCAAGAAGATGATTTCAGTATAACATGATACATGATGAACACAAATCGGACCGGACGAAGTCAAAGACGGGCCGGACGGCCAGCTCCGCCGGCTGTCCGACACGCTGCACTCGTCCGGCCGGCCTCACCCTTGGGCCGGGGATGCAGCCGGCCGGGAAGCGGTGCCGAGGGCGTCAGACCTCGCGGCCGTTCCCGCTCTGGCCGCCCGGGACACGCCGGAAAGCAGCTCTTCGCCGTAGGCCAGTGAACCGTGCTCCGCCAGGTCGAGGCCCTGCAGCTCTTCCTCCTCCGTGACCCGCAGCGGTACCGACAGCCGGATGAGCCGCAGCGCGGCCACGGATGCGATGGCCGTCCACAGGAAGACCGCCAGCACGCCCGCGACCTGAGCACCAAGCAGCTGCCAGCCGCCGCCGGTGAACAGCCCCCCGTCGCGGGCAAACAGACCCACGGCCAGCGTCCCGAGCACTCCGCACGCGCCGTGGACGGAGACGGCCCCCACCGGGTCATCCACCCGCAGCACCCGCTCCACAAAGCCGAGCGCCCAGACCATCACCGCCCCGGACATGGCTCCCACCGCCAGGGCGGCCCACGGGCTGAAGACATCCGCACCGGCGGTGATGCCCACCAGGCCCGCCAGGATGCCGTTGAGCGTTACGCCCATATCCGCCCGGCCCTTGCCTGCCGTCGAAAGCAGCATAGCCGCCAAACCGCCGGCCGCTCCGCCCAGCATGGTAACCGCGATGATGTCCGCGATGGCCGCCGTCGTGCCGTCGATGGTGCTGCCGCCGTTGAAGCCGAACCACCCAAACCACAACAGCAGCACGCCGATGGTCCCCAGCGGCAGGTTGTGGCCCGGCACGGCCGCGGCCTGACCGTCTTCACCGTACTTGCCGAGGCGGGGCCCAAGCATCGCCGCAAAGACCAGGCCGGCCCAGGCGCCCGCGGAGTGGACCACCGTCGACCCGGCGAAGTCGTGGAAGCCCAACTCGGACAGCCATCCGCCGCCCCACACCCAGTGGCCGATGATCGGGTAGATGAACGCGGTCATGAACACGCCAAATGCCAAGTACGCCTTGAACCGCACCCGCTCGGCGACGGCGCCGGAGACGATGGTGGCGCACGTCGCGGCGAACATGGCCTGGAACACCCAAAACGCCGTCAACGGCACTCCCGCTACGGTCTCGGGCAGCCCGTTCAGGGCAAACCCCGACAAGCCTATGAATCCGCCCCGGTCTTCGCCGAACATGAAGGCGAACCCGACCAGAAAGTAGCTGACCACCCCGATGATGACGGTGGCCACGTTCTTCATCAGGATGCTCACGGTGTTTTTGGCGCGCACGAACCCGCTCTCCACCATTGCAAAGCCCAGATGCATCACGAAGACCAAGCAGGCCGCCAGAAGCACCCATACCGTACTGATGACCACACCGTAGTCCACAGGCGGTGACCCCCTTTGACAAAGTTATGTCAGATCCCGCGGCCCCGGCGCCACGCTTGTTAGGAAATCTACCATGGAGCCCGATTGGCTGTCAATATAGCTAACAAACATTTTGTGGGTGTCGCTTTCGTGTGGTGGTTGGCCGCGCCGGCCGAGGCGGCGCCGCGGGCGCGGTTGACCGTGCGGACCCGGTGCGGAACCGGCGCCGCGGTGAGCATCTTGCGGGGATGGCGGTCTCGGCGGCCGGCCGCGTTCTAGGCTCGATGAGCCGGCCGGCCCTCTCCCGGCCTTTGCCGCGGCTGATAGCGGACCCGCCGCAACAGGCGAGCTACGGGACGCAACGTCCCCGGGGCAAGGCGCACCGGCCCTACCTCCGCCGCGGGCCGGCCCAGCGGGATGGCCAGCGCCGGGCTCTTGCGCACCTTCAGGACTTGGCTCGGGTAAATGCTGCGGTGACCTGCCACCGCGAAACTGGCGATGCACGCGGCCGCCAAGTACAACCCGATGCCCGGGCCGAACAACTCTAACCCGATGACCGCCGAAGCGATGGGCGTGTTCGTCGCGCCAGCCAGCACGGCCATCATCCCCACCGCCGCGCCGACTACCGAATCGATGCCGAATAGCGGCGCGAGGACGCTGCCGGCCGACGCACCGACGAAGAATACAGGCATGAGCACCCCGCCGCTGAAGCCGCTGCCCAGCGTGACGGAGGTGAACAGGATCTTCCACGCAAAGGCCAGCGCGGCCACGGCGCCGCCCGCGAGCGCCCGGTCCAGCATGTCCGTCCCCAGCCCCAAGTACTCGCTGCCGGCCACCAGGGCCAGGACCGCAAGAACTGCTCCTCCCGCGGCAGCCCTTAGCGGCGGCGAAACGGGCAGGCGCTCGAACAGCCGGTGGATTCGTTCCATCGCTTCGATGAACAACCGGGCGATCAGCCCAAACAGCGCCCCCAGCACGATGGCTTTGACAAACAGCGGTTCCGTGAGATTGGGAACTGCGAGGGCGGGAACTTGCAACGCCTCGACGCGGAACCACTGGACCGTCTGGTACGCGGTGAAACCGGCCACCATGGACGGGAACAGCACCTCATACGCGATGGCGCCTCCGAACAGCACCTCCACCCCGAAGATAGCGCCGCCCACCGGAGTGCCGAACACCGCGGTGAATCCGGCGCTGATGCCGCAGATGACCAAGCGGCGGCGGTCGTCGGGTCCAAGCCGCAGCACCCGGGCGATCAGCGCGGCCAGGCCGCTGCCCACCTGGGCGCACGGCCCCTCCTTGCCGGCCGACCCGCCTCCAGTCAGGCTTACGATGGTGGCCAGAGCCTTGACCGGAACCACCTTCGGGTCGATGGCGCCCTGGCGCCGGTGGACTGCGGTGATGACGGCTTCTGTACCGTGGCCCGCGGCCTCGGGAGCAAACCGGTGAATCAGCCACGCGGTCAGCCATCCGGCCGCGGGCAAAAGTACCAGGCGGTACGGCAAGGCCAGCGCGGCCGTGCTCTCGGTGCCGTACGCCACACCCTTCAAGAACAGGCCGGAGCCGATGCCTGCCGCCGCTCCCGCCAGCGTGGCAAGCACGGCCCACTTGACGATGCTGCCCAGCAGCACCGCTTCCTCCAGCCACGTTCGATCGCGCAACGGTGTTACCGCCTCCCGTTCATCGCTGAACAAGCTCCAGGAGCCTTTGTACCTTCCTAAACCCATTCTAGCACTGGGCCATCGCGCGAGGGAGGGTTGCCCCCGCATGCGCTCCGGCTCCCGATGGGGCAGGCGCACCGGGGCGGGTTGTTGGGCGGCGCGATGGCGGGACCATCGACACCCCGTTTTCGGGTCGTCCGACACTGCCGCGTGTCGCCGCTCTTGCCGCACATTGAAGATGAAGGGGGCTTCGGGCAGAGCCCAAGACAGACCAGCGTCCGCAGGAGGTGTGGCGAACATGCGAGACCTGATGCCCAGGAAGCCGGACGCATTCTGGCCGGATCTGGAGGAGTGGCTGGCGTGGCCGTTCAGCTGGCGGCCGCCGATACCGGCTGTGGACATCGAGGAAACCGACGACGCCTACATCGTCACCGCGGAACTGCCCGGGTTTGACAAGAAGGACATCGAGATCGAGTTGCACAACAACGTCCTGACCTTGCGGGGCGAAAAGGTGGATCGGGAGGGCCGCCGGTTCCTTCGCCGGGAGCGGGCCAAAAGCGTCGCCCGGTTCGAGCGCCAGTTCCGGTTCGGCGCCGATATCGATCACGACCGGGTGACGGCCGAGTTCAAGCAGGGCGAGCTCGTGATCACCCTCCCCAAGGCCCAAGGACAAAAGGCCCGCACGATTCCGGTCCGCTAAGCGCCCGCTTTGACGCGGGCGGCGGGTGCCCAGCAATTCCTGCGCTCACCCCGGCTTCCCGCGAGGTGAGGTGCGGGGATGGACCGGGCAACCCGAGGAGGGTTGCCCGGTTTTGTGCTTCTGGTGACGCGGCCCGTCAGCGAGCCTTGACCTGCTGGCCGCGGATTTTTGCCCAGGCGTCTTTCAAGGACACGATCCGGTTGAAAACGAGCCGCTTCTGCGTCGAATCCGGATCCACCGAGAAATAGCCGTGGCGCAAAAACTGGAACTGCCGGCCCGGTTCGCAATCCTCAAGCCCGGCTTCCACAAGGCAACCGGTGAGAACCTTTAACGACTCGGGATTCAAGTTGGCCAGGAACCCGCCGCCCTCGTCGGGGTCCTCGGTCAAGAAGAGGTGGTCGTACAACCTGACCTCCGCGGGCCGGGCATGGGCCGCCGACACCCAGTGCAGGGTAGCCTTCACCCGCCGCCCATCGGGGGTTTCCCCGCCCCGGCTGGCCGGATCGTAGGTGCAGCGCAGCTCGATCACGTCACCCGTGTCGGGGTCCTTGACAACTTCCTGGCACGTGATGTAATACGCACCCTTGAGGCGCACTTCCCGCCCGGGAGCCAGGCGGAAAAATTTCGGGGGCGGATCTTCCAGAAAATCGTCCCGTTCGATGTAGATCTCCCGGGTAAACGGTACCCGGCGAGTGCCGGCCGCAGGGTCTTCAGGATTGTTTTCGACCTCGAATTCCTCCATTGCGCCTTCCGGGTAGTTGGTGATGACGACTTTGAGGGGCCTGAGCACCGCCATGACCCGCCTGGCCTTGCGATTGAGCACTTCCCGGACGCAATGTTCCAGCTGCGAGATGTGAATGACGCTGTTGGTCTTGGTCACACCGGTCTGCTCGCAAAACATCCGGATGGCTTCCGGCGGATATCCCCGCCGCCGCATGCCGCTCAAGGTGGGCAAGCGCGGGTCGTCCCAGCCGCGCACGTATCCCTCCTCGACGAGCTGCCGGAGCTTTCGCTTGCTGGTCACGGTGTGGCTCAAGTTGAGGCGGGCGAACTCGATCTGCTTGGGCGGCTCCGGAATCTCAAGAGCCTCGAGTAGCCAGTTGTACAGCGGCCGGTGGTCCTCAAACTCCAGCGTGCAAAGCGAGTGGGTGACGCCCTCAATCGCGTCGGACAGCGGGTGAGCAAAGTCGTACGTCGGGTAAATGCACCACGTGTCGCCCGTACGGTGGTGGGCGGTGTGCTGGATGCGGTACAAGACCGGGTCCCGCATGTTGATGTTGGGCGATCGCATGTCGATCTTGGCCCGCAAAACTCTGGAGCCGTCCGGGAACTCGCCGGCCCGCATGCGCCGGAAAAGGTCCAGGTTCTCCTCCACCGAGCGGTTACGGTACGGGCTCTCCCGCCCCGGCTCGGTCAGCGTCCCGCGGTACTCCCGGATCTCCTCGGGGCTCAAATCGCAGACGTACGCTTTGCCCCTTTTGATTAGCTCTTCGGCGTACTGGTACAGCTGCTCGAAGTAGTCCGAGGCAAAATACAGGCGATCTCCCCAGTCGTAACCGAGCCAGCGGATGTCCCGCTGGATGGCTTCCACGTACTCGGGATCTTCTTTACTCGGGTTGGTATCGTCAAAGCGCAAGTTGCACAAGCCGCCGTTGGCCTGGGCGATCCCGAAATCGACGACGATGGCCTTGGCGTGGCCGATGTGCAAATACCCGTTGGGCTCGGGCGGAAACCGGGTATGCACCCGGCCCCCGTAGCGGCCGGCCCGCCGATCTTCGTCGATGATGTCTTGAATGAAATTGCCGGGCAGCCCTCCGCCGGAGCGGCCGTTGTCCGGTTTGTGTCCGTCGCTCACCATCACCCACTCCTTCAACTTCCTCTAGCGTAACCGGCCCGGTCGCAGCTAACCACACAAGCTCGAAGGAATTAGACCTGCACAGCGGCAGTCCCTCCCGCCAGGGCCGCGGATCCATGCCCGGCTTGACTTCAAAGATGCCCTGGGTGGCCGCGCAGCCCGGCGTCCCGAAAAGACGCCACCGCGGGAGCGGGAACCGGGAGGCCACAGCCGGCATGGCAGCCAAGTCGACAAAGAAGCAAACAGGAACAGCGGCTCGCGCGTCAAAGCCGGTAACATACCCTTTGACCAACACAGCCGACGATAAGGGGGCGGTCCCGTGACGCGGTGGAGTCGGTGCCGTACGTGGGCAGCCGGTGCACTCGCCGCCGGACTGACACTGGTCATGGCAGGTCCAATCGGCGCAGCGCCGGTTGACATCCGGCTTGAGCCGTTAAACGCCCGTTTCGAGCAGCCGGTGCACATCACCTACGCGCCGGGCGATCCGAACCATCTTTGGATTGTGGAACAGCCGGGGACCGTTCGGGTGTACGACCTCGAATCGGATCTCCTTTTGCCGACGCCGTTCCTTTCCATCCCCGAGCAATTGGCTGCAGGCGGCGAGCGGGGGCTGCTCAGCCTCGCGTTCCACCCCGATTTCCAGGACAACGGCCGCTTTTTCGTCAACTACACCGATCGGGCCGGAAACACCCAGGTGGTGGAATACCGGGTCGGATCCGATCCGCTGGTCGCAGATCCCGCGACGGCCCGCCGGCTCCTCACCATCGAGCAGCCCGCGCCCAACCACAACGGCGGGATGATGGCCTTCGGTCCCGACGGGTATCTGTACATCGGCACCGGCGACGGCGGGCGCGCGGGCGACCCGTGGAATAACGCACAAAACCTCGGCACGCTGCTTGGGAAGCTATTGCGCATCGACGTAGACCGAGGCGTTCCGTACGGGATTCCGCCGGACAACCCGTTTGCCGGCCGGCCCGGCGCCCGCGGGGAGATCTGGGCGTATGGGCTGCGCAATCCGTGGAAGTTTTCGTTCGATCGAGCCACGGGCGATCTGTACATCGCCGACGTCGGCCAGAACTTGTGGGAAGAGATCAACTTCGAACCGGCTGCCCATTCCGGCGGCCGCAACTACGGATGGAATCGGATGGAAGGTGCCCACTGCTACCCTGGGGGAAGCCGCTGCGACACCCGGGGCCTGGTGATGCCTGTGGCAGAATATAGGCACCGGCCCGATATGGGCTGTTCCATCACCGGCGGCTACGTCTACCGGGGCCGGGCCATACCGAAACTGTACGGCTACTACGTGTTCAGCGACTATTGCAGCGGCCGCATTTGGGCCATGTCCACGGCTCCCGCCGCGGCTTACGGGCAAGGCGGCGCGCCCGGCGGCATGTGGCCATACGAGGACCTCGCCCGCACCTCGTTCCGCATCACCGCCTTCGGCGAAGACTTGGCCGGTGAGCTGTACGTGGCCGATCACTCCGGGCGGGTCTTTCGGCTTTTGCCGACGGCCCAGCGATGAGCCCGAAGCGGTCCGATCAACCCTTCGCTGGCCCGCCGCTCCGCCGTCTAAAAGCTCGCCGAGATCTCGATGGTCAACATGTTGGCCATCGCCTCGGCCTGTTTGAACTCGGCACCGGCGCCCGCGAACACCTGCGACAGCCCGATCGCCAGCGACATCACCTGATTGATGTCGTAGGTGTAGCGGCCGACAGCGATCACACCGCCGTCGCCCAGGTTGACCAAGGCGAAGCCCTCAAGCTCATGGCCCGGGCGCGGCGAGTAGCGGGCCGTGCCGGCGAAGTACGTTTGCGGAGCCACGTCTTGAAACGGCGGTTTGTAGGGACTGAGCAGCGAGCCGCCTCCATAGTACATCACCTGGCCCGAAACCGTGACGCCGCTGGAAAACGTATAGTCGGCCCCGACTACGGCCTCCACATACGCCTCGTTCGACGCTAGGGCGCCGGGATTGTCCAAAGCGGCCGCCCGATCCGGAACGGTGTAGGAGATTTCGGTCCACACCCCCGCGCCCGCGAGGGTGCCTGCCGTCGCCACGCCGAACTTCTGCACCTTGCGGTACGCCGCGACGACCTTGTTCGGCACCGGCCCCACCGGACTCGATTCGTACTCCAACCAGGCCGCCGGATAGTCGTCCCACCCGCGAAAGTACGTCACGTACACATTGTGACCGGCCACAAGCTTCTCGCCCCGGAGGGCGAATTCGAGCTGTGAGCCGTCCGCGGGGACCGGGCTGGGCTCCACCACCGGCAGCGGCCCGGTTCCCATCGCGGCGCCGACCTCGGATGCCGCCGCGCCCAACATCTCGTGAGCGTCGGATGCCGGGACGTACTTGGCGATCCCCACCGCCGTGACGCTCGCACCCGATGGAAGGTAATAGGCCCATTGAACCGCGGGTACCGGCGTTCCTGACAGGGCGTCGACCGAAAGAGAGTAGAGCGCCTCAGACAACGGGCGCGGGGGATTGATCACATTGGTCGGGTTGAATCCGTCCGCGGTTCCCCAGTTGATCACCTGCCGACCAATGCGCAAGTCCGCGGCGTCAAGATAGAGGTCGACGTACGCTTCATCGAGCTCCAGCTCCGACGGCAGTCCTTCGGGCCGGTACGTGACGTTGCCGTCCCAGCCGACGTGAATCTTCCCGTCGAATCCCAGCTCCCGCTCGACATCGATCTCATACGCGAGGCGGTTTCGGGTCACGTCCTCTTCAGTGAACCCGTAGCCCAACTGATACTCGATGGTCCCCCGGATCACCGTCTCCTGGGCCCCGGCGGCGGGCGACACGCTCAAGACCGAAACGGCAAGCACCATCCCAGAGACAAGGCTAGCACCCGGTCGCACCGCGATTCCCCCTCCCGGTCACCGCCGGAGATACCGCAGCGTAAAGTACTCGTCCGGCACTTCCGCGTCGTCCGTCTCCAGTACCCGGACGATGGTCCGGGTCCCACTGTTTTCACTGCTCATCGTGATGAGATGCGACTGCCACTCGCCCTTGGCGTTCTGCCGCAAGTCCTCGTTGACCAGCACTTTGTCGAGCGTCCCCCGCTTATTGTAAAACTCGACCCGGAGCGGGACGAAGTGGTCTTTCCAGACCCACATCTTCACAAAACCGTACTTGCTGTCCGACTCCCGCGGGGTCAGCCGCAGGACGTACGCTTCTTTATCCTCGTACGCTTCGTCGGCCAGCCGCTCCGCATCGTAGTCCCTGGTGAACGTCCCGGCGCCGCCGATTTCCTCAAAGGTGAAGTCGGTTCCCATAAAGTTGTCTTGGGCAGCGCTCCCCGCGATGCGCCGCTCCCGCCCGAGAGCCGGCAAATACAGCCACATCATCGTCTCCCCGTCGTCCCCATCGATGCTCAAGAACTTCGTGCCCGCCACATCCGCAGGGGTGAGGTACTCCAGCAGCTGGCTGGCGCCGTTTGCCGTCTCTTTCCGATAGAATTTCAGCCGGTTGGATCGCTCCTGGCCCCGCTGGTTGATGGTGACAAGTTCAATGGTCGCGCTGCCGCTCTCGAGAAATTCCGTCTTCCCTTCCATCCGATCGAGAATCTCGTCCGCCGAAAGATCCGCGGCCAGCGACCCGGTCGCCCCTGCCGCTGCGAACGCGAAAGCCGCAATGATGACCTTTGCCCGCATCGCCCTCTGGATTTTGCCCATCTGTACCACTCCTCTCTCAAGGCGCGCTGCGCTCGAGCTCCAACGGTGCCCATCCGGTCCCGTTCTTTCGCCACGCATCGCGGTTTCCGGCCTCAAACTACCCCCTCACCGACTCGGTCTCAAGCTGCTTCCGTCGCACCGCCGCCGGCCGGCCGGCGGCAACGAGCAGCGCCGGCAGCAGGCTCAGCGCGGCAGCGGACGAGACGCCCATCGTCAACGCGATGAGAAACCCGAACGTGCCCAGCGGCGGAAACGTCGAGAAAAGAAGCACAAGAAATCCGGCAGCGACGGCGGCCGCATTGAGCAGGACAGCCCGGCCCGTGGTCGACAACGTGCCGGCGACGGCCTCCCGCGGCGGTTTCCCCGTCCGGACTCCTTCTTGATAACGGTTGTAGACGTGGATGCTGTAGTCGATGCCGACCCCCACCGCGATGCTGGCCACCAGGGCTGTGACGACGTCGAAGGTCATCCCGGCCCATCCCATGACGCCGAAGTTGACGAGGATGGTGACAAGGATCGGAACTAGACACAAAAGCCCCGTTGTCAACGATCCCACAAGCAACCATAAGAGCACCAGAACCCCGGCCAGCGATAGCGCCAGGCTGCGCACCTGCCCTCCCGTGATCATTTCCGCCATCCCGTCAACGAGGTACGGCAACCCGGTCACGGTAACGTCGCCGAACGGCCCTAAGCGAGACTCAGCCAGCGTTTCGATGCGGCTCAAAACCTCTTTGCGCTCCTTAGACGAGGTGGTCGCGACGGGAACTTCGATCTTGGCCATGCGCTGATCCATCGTGAGAAACTGCTCAAGCATCGAATCGCCCGACATCGACAAGAGCAACAAGTATTGGGCCACGGCCGCCCGCGTATCCGGAATGACAGCGAAGGACGGATCATCTTCGTGCAGCGCCTGCCCGACTTCCTTGACCAGGTCCACCACCGATATGGAGCCCGTCAACTGGGGCATCCCGTCGAGTTCCGCCTGCAACGCTTCCATCGCCCGCAAAACCTCGGGCTCGAGCACCTCGCCTTCGAGCACGATCTGGACGGTGTCCACGCCGCCGAACTTCTCCTGCACCAGGGAATAGGCTTGCCGGGGCTCGCTTTCGGCGCGAAAGAAGTTGAGATAGTCGGTATCGACCTCCAGCCGGGCAAGCCCCACCGAGGCGGCCAGCACGAGCGCGCCGGCAATGACGAATACGGCCCTCGGCCGGTTGTTGACAAACGCGATCAGCCCCTCCAGAACGCTGCTGCGGGCTTCGGCCGTTCCCGGGCCCGGATGCTTTCCCGGTGCGCGCGGCGCCTTGCGGGTGAGCGTCAATACGGCCGGAATAAACAAGACCGCGACAAGCAGCGCCACACCTACGCCAAAGCCCATGAAGACGCCGAACTCCCGAATCCGCACGATGCTCGTGAACGCGTTGGAGACAAAGCCGACCACCGTCGTAAGCCCCGACATGACGACCGCCGCGCCTACGGAGCTCACCGTTTGCTCAGCCGCCAGGCCGCTGTCGCCTAACCGCCGCCACTCCTCCTCATAGCGGCGAAGGACGTGAATGCCGTAAGCGCTGCCGACGCTGGTGAGGACTACAGGTATGGCGGAGCCCAGCTGGCTCAGCGACACGCCTAGGTATCCCATGAGCCCCAGGGTCCACACGACGCTGATCGTCACGCCGGCAAACGGGAGGACGACGCCCTCCACATTCCTAAAGCTGAAGTACAGCACGGCCAAGATGACCACCAGCACCGGCGGCAAAAGGCGGAGGATGTCCCGGCGCATCGATTCGTTGAGCAACTGGGTGAGGGCCGGATGGCCGGTCAATCGCACGGTCAAGCCTTGGGATTCCCGGGCCGCGACTTCCCGGATGTCCGCGACAACCGCGTCCCGCTGCTCGGGGCTTGTGCGGGCGACCTGGACCAAGAGCAAGGTGTGCCGTTGATCGTCGGAGACAAACCGCTCGGCGACCCGTTCGTCGCCCAAGACCCGCTCCCGGAATCGCTCGACGTCCTCCTCGGTCTCCGGAAGGGCTTCCATAATCGGGGCTACCTCGATTCCCCACGGCGTGCCCCGGACGTTCTCGACGTTGGTGATGCTGCGGACGCTGGCCACCCCGGGAACGGATTCCAAAGCGCGCGTCAAGCGGTCCAGCGCCCGGATGACGGGGACCGTGAACAGGTCGTCGGTTGAGACGACCGCCAGAACATACTCCGAGCTTCCGAACGTATCGCTTACCTGGTTGAATACGGAAAGCCTCGGGTCATCTTCCGGGAAGAAACTCTGGATGTCGGAGCTGACGCGGAGCTTGAGAGCACCGTAGGCGAAGACGACGGTGATCAAGGCGATCCCTGCGATGATCCATCCGGGATAACGGCGAACGAGGCGCGCCAGCACGTGCATCTCATGCAACTCCCTTACCTATGGGGACCGCGGGCCGGCCGACGGTTCCTCCAACCACCCAAAACACCCACAAAACCGTCAAGACCCAAAAACCGGCCAAAAAACGGCGAGCCGTCAACCTGCCGCGGGCCATTGCTCAGCCAGTCCGTCGTGGAGAAAGCTCACGAGCATCTCCTTTTCCTGATCCGTCAAGTCGATGACGGACTGCAAATAGCAGCCCAACAAACCGATCAACTCCTCACCGAGCCCGTCGCCCATGGACTGAATGGCCATCCCTGCCACGATACCGACGAACACCGTGAGGCGCATTTCCATTCCGGGCGTCTGCTGCACAAGCCGCCGGACAAGGGCCACCGTTCCCTCGTCGAGGGTGCGCAAGTGCACAAGGAAAAGGCCCATGATGTACGCGCAGAACGTCACCTGCACGTCGATTTTCCGAATCTCGGCCATGATGCGCTGGGTTGCTCGAGCAGGTTTGAGGTCTTTGAGCTGTTGCAGGAATCGCAACGCCTCGTCCTTAATTGCGTCCAGTTCATCCTGGCTGGGCACGCCGGTTCTCGCCTGGGCGAAAAGGGCCTCGGCCGCTTTCGTCGGCACGAACACGATTTGCGACCGGCCTGCTTCGCCGCGATTGACGGTGTAATCCCGGGTGAGGAGCCCTTGCTCTTCGAGCGCCCGGAGCACGTCGTACGCGGTCCACTTGCTGACCCCCAGGCGATTGGCCAGGGTGGCGTAATGAACCGGCAGTTGGGTCCTGCGGTACAAGTCTACAACGCTTCGCAGGAACTGCTTGCGCCGTTCGGTCAGGTGGATGGCCATCGTCCCCCAAAAGACCCAAGAACTACCTGCATTGTATCCGACGGCCCCGCCGGCGTCAACCATCCCGCTCACATCCCGTCCGGGAAACCGGCTTATCCTGCGGCGATGAGCGCGATGCCGAACAGCGCCAGGACCGCGCCCGCGATCTGGGCCGGGCGCATCATCTCGTTCAGGAAGAACCGAGCCAATACAATGGTAGGTGCCGGCGCCAGCGCCGCGACGACAGCAGCCAGCGACAGCATGCCTGATTGGGAGGCCAGGATGAATGAGACAGTCGCCAAACTGTGCAACACGCCGGTGACGCCGGCTGCCGCCCATTCCTGCGCGGCCGCGCTCAGCATCGGCCGAGTGGCGGCGAGCCGGGTCCCAAGCAGGATTCCCGAAGTGGCCGAAGCCGCCAGCACAGGCCACAGCGCCCCTCCGGAACCGGCCAGATCGAAGAGGAGGAAGGACGTGCCGTACAAAACGCCGGCCAGCAAGCCCTCGATCAGACCCGGGCGCAACAGTCGCCTGTTGGACCGCTTGGAGCGGCCCGAATCCTCCGTTTCCGTTCGCGACGGAGCGTCCATCTGCGGGCCGCGGTGGAGCGCGGACATCAAAGGTACACTCAACAGCACGGCAATAGCGCCGGCCATCGCCGGGAGGCTAGGCCGCTCCCCCAGCGCGAGACCGATAGAAAACGGCACCACGGCGCTCCACACAGCTGCCATAGTTGCGACGACACCGATTTGCCCTGCGGCCATACCTCGCAAGTAGACGCCGAAGGCCACCGCCATGACCGCACCTGCCGCGCTGCCCCATCCGATGGCAGCCGGGGACGGTTTTACCCCCCACGCCGTCACGGCGACAGCGAGAGACGCCACCGCCGCCAATTGGGCGAGAAACGCCACCGCCAACGGATGGGCCCGCCGGGAAGCGAACCCGGCGAGGAAGTCGCCTGTCCCGTACGCTAGTGCCGTGACGAGAGCGAAAACTACGGCCAAATCTCCTCCCTCCGCCGACCAGCGGTTCCTCTGGAGCCCGGGATTCACCATGCGGTTGACGTCCGAGGCGTTCTCAGCTTTCTTTACATTTCACCCGCACACGCCAATCCCTGTTCCTTGATGTCGGCCAGACGTCCCTGGCCGATGCCGGACACCCGGATGAGCTCGTCAACGGACTCGAACGGCCGTTCCTCGATGATTCTCCGGGCGAGAGCCGGTCCGATGTGAATGATGCGGACGAGCTCTTCTACGCCGGCCGAGTTCACATCGACCTGACCGGGTGCGCACGAACTCCGGGCCGCCCCCGGCATAACCCGAACCGGCTTGCCCCTCTCCGGCACGACCTCATAGGCCTTGCCGTCGGAGTAAACCCGGATAGTGCCGTTGACGTCCGTCCCGTACACGACGGCGCCGGCCCCGGCCACCCGCCGGAGAGCCTCCTCGTGGGGATGCCCGTACGGGTTGTCGCGGCCTGCTGAATAAACCGCCACTTCCGGTCGCACCGCCTCAAGAAACGGCGACGACGACGACGTCCGGGAACCGTGATGTCCCAATTGCAGGACGTGGGCCCGCAACGGGTGCCCCCGGGTGAGCATCTCGGCCTCGGCCTCGGATTCGGCATCGCCGGTGAACAAGAACACCACGTCCCCGTACGCGATCCGCACGCCAATGGAACCGTTGTTGTAATCCCCGGTCACTTCGGCAGGATGAACGACTTCCAGCCGGGCGGAGCCGATTTGGAACGTTTCGCCGGCCCGGGGCTCGTGGTACGCGGCGTCGCTGGCCAAGATCGCGTCCAGGCACCGCTCAAACGTGAGGGACGTGTGGACATCGCCGGAATACCACACCTCCCGGACCGGGAAGCGTTGGATGACCGCAGCACACTGGCCGATGTGGTCTGCATGCGGATGCGTAAGAATAAACAGGTCGATAGCTCGCACTCCCGCTGCTTCCAGATGGGGCACGACGTCCGCCCGGTCGTGTCGCCCCGCGTCGATCAGGATGGTGAAATCCGGTCCCGAAAGCAGCGTCGCGTCCCCCTGGCCTACGTCGAAAAACTCAACCAGTAGGCCCGGAGCGCGGCTGCCGGCCGCGGCCGGCACAACCTGGACCGCAGCCAAAAGGCCGGCCAGGAACAACGCGCACAGAATCGACGGCCAAACGTCCCGGCGTCCCAAATGAAGGTCTCGCCCGCTGAGTGGCAATTCGTCATCCCGTCCTTGCGTTCATCCTTGCGAAAAACTCGTCCAACTTGCAGTACGCGTCGAGGCAGGACATGGCCGCTCGCTTGCAAAATTGTTCATTATGAGCAGACAGCATGTTAAACGCGGCGATACTTCCGTGAAAGCGCGCCCTCTGACCGTTCTAGGGTTTGCCTACCTCGTGCGCTCGATCATACTGGCCGCGCTCTGCACCCCTTTGGCGTTTGCCGCGGCTTCTCACCCCGTCCCGCCCGGCATCAACGAGCCCCGGACAGTAGAGGCGGTGATTGACCGCATCGTCGACGGCGCGCTTGCAGTCTTTCTTGTAGGCGCCGGCGAATACGAGCTGTCGATCCCCCTTGAGCAGATCGAAGTGCGCGAGGCCGCCGGCGGTGATGGGTCCACCGCCCTCGCGCCCGGCACCTGGGGCCGGTTGGTGTGGAACTTGACGAGCAACGAGCCGGAGACGGGCTCTTTGGCCGTCGTCTTTTTCCCGGACGATACAGCGACCCTCTACGCCCGGGCGCAAGCCGAGACCAAGCTCGTCGCGCTGCGGGCGCGCGAGGTGGCTAGCACCGCCGGCGACCCCGTTGCCTCAGCTGGGCCAGCTTGGACGCGATGCGGCGGGTGGCTGCCCCCGTCGCCTCATGATCAATGATGGCTTCCAGGAGCTTTTCTCCGTCCCAGCGGGTCTTGAGCCACGTTCCGGCCCTGGCGCCGTCCGGCAGCGCCGCGCTCGGCACGACCCGCTCGGTCTCCTCGGAGCCGACCAGGAGCACCGCCCAGCTCCCATCGACGAGACGGTCGACCACAGCCGGTTCCCAATCGGACACACTGACCCGTCCTTCCCAGCCAAGCGTCCGCGGCCTTTCGCTCACCCGCCCAAGTACGCCTTGCGAACGGCCTCGTTTTTCAGCAGGCGGTCGGCGCTGTCGCTCAACACGATGCGCCCGGTTTCCATGACATATCCCCGGTGAGCGGTGGCCAGAGCCATATGCGCGTTTTGTTCCACGAGCAAAATCGTCGTCCCGGCCGCGTTGATCTCGCGGATGACCTGAAAGATGTTCTCGACGATGACCGGTGCAAGGCCCATGGAGGGCTCATCCAAGAGCAACAGCCGCGGCCGGGCCATTAGAGCCCGGCCAATGGCCAGCATCTGCTGCTCGCCCCCGGAAAGCGTCCCGGCCGCCTGTGTCTTGCGCTCGGCCAGCCGGGGGAATAAGCGAAACACCCGCTCCATATCTTCTCGGACTCCGGCCGGGTCCCGGCGGGCGAACGCCCCCAGCTCCAAGTTTTCCGCCACCGACATGAGCGGAAACACCCGCCGGCCCTCGGGTACGTGGGCAACGCCGGCCGCGACGATCTGCTCCGGCGGCATGGAAAACAGGTCCCGGCCTTCGTAAGTGATGCGCCCATGGGTGGGCCGGATCAGGCCCGAAATGGTGCGCAGGAGGGTGGTTTTGCCGGCGCCGTTGGCCCCGATCAGAGTGACAATCTCTCCCTGGCGAACTTCCAGGGAAACGCCCTTCAACGCCTCGATGGGGCCGTAGTGCGTCACCACGCCGTCAATGACCAGCACGGGCACTCGCTCCCAAGTACGCGGCGATGACCGCCTCGTGCCGGCGCACCTCATCGGGCGTCCCTTCCGCGATCTTCCGCCCGTGGTCCAGTACGACGATGCGCTCTGAAATTCCCATGACCAGGCGCATGTCGTGCTCGATGAGCAGCACAGTGATGTTTCGCTCCTTCAGCCGCCGGATGAGGGCCAGAAGCTCTTCCGTCTCGCTCGCATTCATCCCGGCCGCGGGTTCGTCGAGCAACAGCAACTTGGGCTCGGCCGCCAGTGCCCGCGCGATCTCCAGCCGCCGCTGCGCTCCATACGGAAGGTTTCGCGCCCGGGCCCGCTCCATGCCTTTCAAGCCGACAAACTCAAGCAGTTCGGCTGCCCGCTCCCGGGCAGCCCGCTCCTCCCGCCGGGTGGCTGGGCCTTTGAGGATGGAAGCCAAAAGCCCGCTTTTGAGCCGCGTGTGGGCGCCGACGACCACATTGTCCCCGACGGTCATCTCGCCGAACAAGCGGATGTTTTGGAACGTGCGGGCCAAACCGAGGGCGGTGATCTCGTGTGCCCTCAGCCCATCGATGGGCCGGCCGCAAAACGTCACCGTCCCCGCGGTGGCCCGATACATCCCGGTCAGCACGTTGAACACCGTCGTCTTGCCGGCGCCGTTGGGGCCGATGAGGCTCACGATCTCGCCTTCGTCCAGGTGGAAATCGACGTCGTCCACGGCCCGCAAACCGCCGAACTGCATGGTCAGCCCCCGGACTTCAAGCAGCGCCATGCCGTTCACCTCGCGGTCCATTCGCCGGCCGGCCGGCCGCCCGGTAACGCCTGAGCCAGACCTCAAGCCACCCGTGCTCGGAGCTGGTGCCCAAAAGCCCATTGGGCCTCAGGATCATAACGACCACCAGCAGCGCCCCGTACAACACCATGCGGTGTTCCGCGACGGCCGGAGCGGCGGTGCGCAATGCCTCCGGGAGCATCGTCATGATCGCTGCGCCCAGCACCGCACCCAACAGATTCCCGAGCCCGCCAAGCACCACCATGGCCAGCATCTCGATGGATACCGCAAACCCGAACGACGACGGGTTGAGGTAGCGAAACCAGAATGCGAACAAAGCTCCCGCGATCCCGGCGAACGCCGCCGCCACCGTAAACGCGGTCACCTTCATCCGGGTAGTCTCGATTCCCATCGCCGCTGCGGCCACCTCGTCCTCGCGGATGGCTATGAGCGCCCGCCCGATGCGGGAGTGGACGAGGCTCGCCAGCACAAGATAGGTAACAGCGACAACCAGAATCACCAGCGGCAGGTTGGTCTCCCGGGGGATCCCCCGCAAGCCGAAGGGACCTCCGGTGATGTCCAGGTTGAGCAGCGCGATCCGCACGATCTCCCCAAACCCCAGCGTCGCAATGGCTAGGTAGTCTCCCCGCAAGCGGAGGGTGGGTAACCCCACAATGATGCCGAACAGCGTAGCCGCCGCAGCGGCCGACGCCACCGCCACCCAAAAGCCCGCCTCGGTCCGAGTGGCGAGAACGCCGGCAGTGTACGCCCCAATAGCCATAAACGCCGCATGCCCAAGGTGCAGCTGGCCGGTGAACCCGGTGACCAGGTTCAAGCTCAATGCCAGCACGATGTTGATGCCGATGGTAACGAGAATGCCATAGTAGTACGGGTTGATGAGACTTCGGATGGCCGCGTCCGCCGCATCCAGCATGCCCATTTACACCTTCTCCGGCGCTGGTTTGCCCAACAAGCCCGAGGGACGGTACAAAAGCACCAGGATGAGGATGGCGAATGCGATGGCATCCCGCCATTGCGAGCTGAGCAGCGCCACCCCCAGCACCTCGATCATCCCCAGGACAAGCCCGCCTAGCATCGCCCCGGGGATATGGCCGATCCCGCCGAGCACCGCTGCAACGAACCCTTTGAGGCCCGGCATGATACCCATGGTCGGCGTCACCGCGTTGAACAGCATCCCCACCATGACGCCGGCCGCCGCAGCCAGGGCCGACCCGATGGCAAACGTAAACGCGATGGTCCGATTGACGCTGATGCCCATCAGCGCCGCAGCCTCCCGGTCCTGGGCCACGGCCCGCATGGCTTTGCCCATCTTAGTGCGGGCCACAAGAAACTGAAGACCCACCATCATGGCTAACGCCACGGCCAGCGTCAACAGGTGCAACGTGTTGGTGCGCAGTCCGCCGATCTCAAACGACACCACCGGAAACGGAGGCAAGAAGCTGCGGGTCGACGGGCCGAAAATCCAAAGTCCCAGGTTTTGCAGGAAGATGGACATGCCGATGGCGCTGATAAGCACCGCAAGCCGGGAGGAGCGGCGCAACGGCCGGTACGCGACAAACTCCACCACGACCCCGACGCAGGCGGCGATGACCATCGCCAGGACGAGCGCCGCAAGAAACGGAAGCTCGGCTGCGGTCACCAGGAGCAATCCGGCGAAGGCGCCGGCCATGTAGATCTCGCCGTGGGCGAAATTGATCAGCTGCAGTACGCCGTACACCATGGTGTACCCCAGTGCGATGAGGGCGTACGTGCTCCCGGTGACTAGTCCGTTGATCAACTGTTGCCAGATCAAGCGCCCACCCCCGCCCTGTCCCCGCAACCGGTTCCGGCTGGAAAAATAAGCCCCCGCCAGATGCGCGACGGCGCAAACGAAGGAGAGAGGAGCAGCCCGGCCCAAGCGCCGGTTCCCCTCCCTCCCAGCGGGCATCCACGGGCGCGCCCGCCTTTGCCAGGGCGCCCCGTCGATTGGAATCCGGTACCGGGTGCGCCCGGCACACGGACGCACCCAAACTCAAGCCCGTCCCGGTACGTCTCGAAAGCCTACCGTTCTTGGGCAAACCGGCCGTTCTCCACCCGAAGGATGTAGAGCGGCTTCACGGCATCGCCATTTTCCGCGAACGACGTCAAGCCGGTCACGCCCGGGAAGTCCCGGATGGCGGCGATCCCGTCCCGGATCGCTTGCCGATCCGCGCCGACTTCGCTGATCACCTGGATGAGGATGCGAGCCGAGTCGTACGCGTTGGCCGCGAACATGTCGGGCTTGCTCCCATACGCGGCCTGGTACTTCTGAACGAATTCCTTGGCCAGCTCATCCTCGGTGTCGGCGTAGAAACCGGACGTGAACAAAGCGCCTTCCACAGCCGGACCGCCCAGCGCAATGAGCTGGGGCGAGTCGAAGCCGTCGGCCCCCATGATGCGGACGTTCAGGCCTTGCAAGGCCGCCTGCTGGGCGATCTTGGCGGCTTCGGTGTAGTAGCCGGCGATGTACAAGCCGTCCGGGTTCTGAGCGGCGATGTTGGTCACCTGGGCGCTGAAGTTGCTGTCGCCGTCCAGGTACGACTCGACCGCGACCACCTCGGCGCCAAGCGCCCGAGCCGTCTGCTCAAAGCTGCGCCGCAGGCCGACCCCGTAGTCGTTGTTGGAATACAGAATGGCCAGCCGCTTCAGGCCCAGCACGGTGACGGCGTACTCGGCCATCTGAGCCGCCTGGACGTCATCGGTGATGACGTTGCGGAACTCGTATTCGCCGATCTTGGCCACGTCCGGATTCGTGGCCGACGGGGTAATGAAGGGAACGCCCGAATCCTGGGCGATGAGCCCGGCCGTCAACGTCTCGCCGCTCAGGACGGGACCGACGATGGCCGCTACCTGGTCCAGCTCAATCAGCTTGTTGATCGCGTTGAGTGCCTGAACCTGATCGCCCCGGGTGTCCTCTTTGCGCAACACGAACCGAACGTTGTACATGCCCGAAGCGTTGGCCTCGTTGATGGCCAGCTCGACGCCGTTCGCCACGCTGGTTCCGTACGTCGCGTAGTCCCCGGACAACGGTCCCAGCGTTCCGATGACCACCTCGGGCACTTGAGCCAGAGCGGCCATTCCAAAAGCCAGGACGAATAGTCCAACGGCCGCGGCCACAAATGATTTCGCCCGCCAATTGCCTAACCGATGCACTGACACGCCATCCTCCTTTTCGCGACGGGAATTTGGCACCTGTCGGGGCCCCCGGCGCCGACTGAATGATATTTCCCTGATGATTCGGCAAGAAAGAAGCTTTCCCTTCTCCACGGGCTCCGCCGCCTGTGCATCTAAGCTGCTTTCCGGGCCTGGGAAATGCTCCCAGCCGCCCCCCCGAGGCGGTTTCAAGCCCGGCGCGGGACTGCCACAAACCGCGCCAGAGTTCCACAGGCCTCGAGAACAAGAGCCGGAAAGACAGGTCTCGAGGGGCGGAGGGCGAACATAAGGACAAAGTGATAAAACCAATCGCACTGAGTTCATAGAGGTGATGTCTTGTGCAGTACGATGTCGCAGTGGTGGGCGGTGGGACGGCCGGAGGCAGCGCTGCCGTCTTTTTGGCCAAAGCCGGTCTCAAAACGCTCGTCCTCGACAACGACAAGGGGCAAACCCGCCGGGCCTGGATCGAAAATCATTACGGCTTTGCCGATGGAATCTCCGGACCGGACCTGGTCGATGCCGGCCAAAAGCAAGCCAAGAAGCTGGGGGCAGATTGGCAGATCGGCCAGGTGGTCGCCATCGAACGCAAGGACGACGGATTTGTGCTCAATACCGACGACGGACGGAGCTTTGAGGCAAAGCAGGTTGTGCTCGCCACCGGTGCGGCGATGGGCTTAGCCGAAGCCCTCAACCTGGAGTTTACCGACGGGCGGGAAACGCGCTACCCGCGAGTCGTCAAGGTGGATGCCGACGGGCGCACCAGCCAGCCCGGCATCTGGGCTGCGGGAATTCTCGCGGGTGTCAGCGCGCACACCATTATCACCGCCGGGCACGGCGCCCATGTGGCGGTAGGCCTCATCAGCGAGCTGCAAGGTTCCCGCCACGTTCAGCATGACGTGTTGAAGTAACAAACAGAGAGAGGTTAATGAAAGGCGCGTCGCTGCCCTCGTTTGGCCGCGGCGATGCGCAAGCTAGATGAAGCGCTTGCCCTTGCCACCCACCGCACGCTGTGCGGTGGGTGGTGCTGTCTGCGGCGGTCGTGCGCGACCCCGGGAAGGAGTGAACGGGCCAGAAGACGAACTGGGGCGATAGCAAAGGAGCGGACGAATCGCTTGGACTTATGGGTTCTGTTCACCACCGCCTTCCTGGTCGGCCTGTCGGGCGCGCTGGCTCCCGGACCGCTTACGACCATGGCGATCCGAGAGGCTAGCCAGGGCGGATTTTGGCGGGGCTGGTCGGTGGCGCTCGGCCACGCCATTCCCGAAGGCGTGCTCGTCGGGGGCCTGGCGTTCGGCTTGGGCGAGTGGCTGAGCCGCTCGCCGGTCATCGGCACTCTGTCCCTGGCCGGCGGTGCCTTTCTGCTCTGGATGGGCCGCGGGACCCTGGCCGAAGCCCAGCACGCCCGCCTCCCCGCGGCGAATCGGGGGGACGAACGGGCCGCCGGCAATTCCATTTTGGCCGGGGTAGGTACGACGCTGTCCAACCCGTACTGGTTTCTGTGGTGGGCCACAATCGGATCGGGCTACGTTGCCCTGTCGCAAGCGGGCGGGTGGCTTGCGGTGATTGTCTTTTTCTGCGGCCACATTTTAGCTGATATCGGTTGGCTGGGCCTTGTCGCCGGCGTCACCGCTTCGGGCCGGCGATTCGCCGGCGACGGCATCTATCGCGGCGTTCTAGCGGTCCTCGGCGTTTTCTTGCTGGGCTTCGGCGTCTACTTCCTCTGGACGGGCTGGGGATTCCTGACGGGCCGCTCGGCATAGAGCCGGATCTCTCACGCCATTCCTCAACACATCAAGCTAGGCAAAAGATCGCGATGGACCAAACCGCGGCGGCTTGCGGTCACCTGCGAGTTGATCGTCACCGGCCCCGCCGGCGGCAACGCTGCGCGCTGGCAGAAGAGCAGGCGGACCGGAAGGCGCAGGTTGACAGCGGGAACCAACAGCGCGATAATATCGGTAACTCCTATCGGAATTTACGACTTTGGTGCTCCTGAAACTACCGGACGTTTCGGGGTGAGAACGGTGCGGAACTTCGCCGAGCTGTTTGACGCGTGGGCACCTACCTACGACGAGTTCGTGGCTCGCCGCGAAGCCGAAGTGTTTGAAGACTACGAGGCAATTTTGTCCGCGGTCGCCGGAAAAGTGCAGGGACGCCCGGGGGATTGGGTGCTCGATGTGGGAACCGGCACCGGAAACCTAGCCGGCCGGCTCAGGGCCGCGGGCTACAACGTCATCGGCGTCGATCCCAGCCGAGAAATGCGCCGCCGGGCGCGGGCCAAGTTTCCCCACGTTCCGGTGGTGGAGGGTAGCTTCCTGCGGCTGCCCGTCGGCGATGCCAGCGTGCGAGCCGTCGTCAGCTCGTACGCCTTCCACCATCTGACAGACACCGAGAAAGACGAGGCCATTGCCGAATCTTTGCGGGTGCTGGTGCCCGGCGGCCGCATCGTCATCGCCGACGTTGCCTTTGCCAGCCAGGCCGCTCGCGACGAAACGATCAAAGCGTTGCGGACGGCGGGACGACATGAGTTTGCGGACGAGTTGGAAGCCGAGTATTACGCCTGCGTCCCCCAGCTGGTCGAATTGTTCCGGGCACACGGTCGCCGCGCCGAAGTCCAGCAGCTCACCCGCTGGGTCTGGCTGGTGGCGGCGTGACCTTTTCCTCTTCCTCCTTTTCCTATTGACAAGGAGTCAGCCCAGGCATTACCATATGCGCGTCATTAGGTTGTCCTAAGTTTATGACCGCGCCGCCCCTATACCGGTGGGCGGGCGTCACCGCGGGGAGGAGACCATCACGTTGGTACACGACCGAGCCCATCGCGCAAAGGGTCGTTCGGCAACGCTCGGCTCCAGGGCAACCCTTCTGGCCCTGGCCTTCAGCCTCGTTCTCGTTCCCGGTCTGGTTTCAGCCCAGCCGTATCCGGTCGCCATTGAGCACAAGTACGGGACGCTTGTCCTTCATGAGCGCCCCCGCCGGGTGGTGACCATCGGGTTCAGCGAGCAGGATCCGGTGCTGGCTTTAGGCACGGTTCCAGTCGCCATCCGCTACTGGTTCGGCCCGGAGGCCGGCTGGCCGTGGGCGAAGGACCGTTTGGGCTCCGCCCAGCCCGAGGTGCTGCACATGCCCTTCGGCGAGCTGGACATGGAGCGCATTGCATCCCTCCGCCCGGACCTGATCGTCGCTACCCATTCCGGGATCAACAAAGAGGAGTACGACATCCTCAGTCGCATCGCCCCGACGCTGGCCCAGTCCGCGGCGTTTCCCGACTTCGGCATGCCGTGGGAAGAGCAAACCCTGTTCATCGGGCGGGCGCTGGGCAAGGAGCAGGAGGCCAAAGGGCTCATCGCCCAAGTGGAAGAAGCCATCGCCGATGCCCGGCGGGCCCATCAGCAGTTTGGCCGGGCGACCATCGCCTGGATCTCCCCGGCGGAAGGCCAGGGACAGTATTGGGCGGTGGGACCGAACACACCTCCCATGCGGTTTCTCGCCGCGCTGGGCTTTCGCCTGCCCGATCAGTTGGCTCAGGTGATCGGAACCCGGGATTCGGCTCCCATAAGCGCGGAGCAACTGCACCTGGCAGACGCCGACGTAATCATCTTCCAAGTCGACTCGGATGCCGAGAAGGAGGCTTTCCTTGGCGACCCGATCTTCTCGCGCCTCGCTGCGGTTCGGCAAAAGCGCCTCGTCCTTTTCGTCGGGCTCGACGACCCCGTTTACGGGGCGCTGAGCTACAGCACCGTCTTGAGCTTGCCCTACGCGCTGGAACACCTGGTGCCGCGCCTCGCGGACGCGCTGGCCGGCCGGGGTGAACCTTCGCACTGACACGGTGTGCGCCTGCTGGTGCGGCACATTAGCGGCGGCTGACCGCGGCCAAAATCGCCCGACGGCCCGCCGCAATCAGAGGACTTTGGGAGCTGTACGAGTTGTTCTACGGCGACTGGGACGGGACGGACCGCCGCCCGCACGTTCCGTTTCCCGCGGGACTGGCGGCGGTCCGCATCGAACGCCGCGCCAACCGGTTCACCGTGGAAGCCCGGACGGCGCCGTCGGACCCCCGGGCGGTCCGTTGCGGCTCCGCTCGTCCGACCCCGCTCCGCCTGCACCTTCCCAATTCCGGGCGCATGCGGGAACTGCTCGTGCCGGGAACCCTGGGACTGGCATCCGTGGAACGGCGAAGCGGGCGGCGCACCGACGGCACGCTCCTGCTCGTGCGGTACCGGGGCCGTTGGGTCTCGGTGGACGCCCACATGCCCAACCGCCTCATGAGCCGCTGCCTCGAAACCGGTTACCTTCCGCCGTTTCGGCATTATCGCTCGTGGCGCTCCGAGGTGCGATGGGGCCGGGGACGGGTAGATTTCCTCCTTGACGGCCAACCGCCGTGCCTTGTGGAAACCAAGTCGTGCAATCTGGTGGAGAACGGCCTCGCGTTGTTTCCCGACGCTCCCACCGGGCGGGGCACCCGCCACCTTTCGGAGCTAGCCCAGGCCGTCCGGGACGGGTACCGGGCGGCCGTCGTCTGGTTCGTTCAGCGGGACGATGCCCGTTCCCTGGCGGCCCATCGCGACGCGGATCCCGCCTTTGCCGATGCCCTGGCCCTAGCCCGAGCCTGCGGCGTGGAGGCCTACGCCTACCGGTGCCAGGTGCGGCCGGAGGGCGTTACGGTGCTCGACGAAATCCCGGTCCTATCCGACTGAACCGCGGCGGTCCGAAACAAAGTCTCCCGGGCAAGTGCGCCTCAGCCGGCCCTGCCCTGCCGGCTGAAGCGTCTCCGCCTCCCCGGGAGGATCGCCGGGTCCGGAACAGAAGTATCGCTTGAAGGGTGCCCGCTAGCGGCCTCAAACGGCCACGGGCCCAACTTCTCGCGCGCGGCGGGATGGACACAGGCGGGTGATGTGGTATGCGAAACGGTCTTGCGGCCAACAGACGGTTGCGGCGCACCATCGTCGCGGCCCTCGTCCTGGCCGCGCTTTTGGCGGGAGGCCAGTGGTTTTGGACGGGCCCGGAAGCCGCTGCGGACCGGACGCAGGCGGCCTCCTACTACGACCAATTCCCCGTACAGGGAACCACCATAGGAAATCCCGACGCGCCCGTAAGCGTTGAGGAGTACTTCGATTTTCAATGCCCTCACTGCCAGACCGCTTCCGAGCAAGTAGTCAAACGGCTTCTCGACGAATACGTGGCGGAAGGCTCGGTGTCGTTTACCTACCGGTTCTTCCCGATCCTCGGCCCCGAGTCGGTGATGGCCGCCCGGGCCGGGTACTGCGCCGCGGACATGGGGGCGTTTTGGCCGTACCAGGACGTGCTCTTCGAGAAAAAGGGCACTGGAAACCGGGGCACCTACAGCCGGGACAACCTCATCGCCTACGCGCGGCAGGTAGGGCTCGACTCCAGCGAGTTTGGAGCGTGCCTCGACGGCGACGCCTCGCTGCAACATGTCCAGCAGGCGTATGATCGTGCAATCCGCATGGGCCTTCAGGGCACTCCGACGTTCGTCGTCAACGGCCGGGTGCTGACGCTTACGGCATGGGAGGATGTGTTCCGCGCCGTCGACCGCGCGCTGGAAGCCGCATCTAAAGCACCTTGATCACAAAGGCCGCGGTCATGCCGGCGGCGACGGCCAGCTTCACCGCCATGGAGCCCAAGGTGCCCACAAGACCGCCCCATCCCGCCCGGACCGAATCGGGCAGCGACCGGCCGGCCAAAAGCTCCCCCGCGAGAGCGCCGAGAAACGGCCCGATCAACAGTCCCAGCGGCAAAAAGAACAGGCCCGCGAGCGCGCCGATGACCGCTCCCCATGACCCGCCCTTCCCCGCCCCGTACCGGCGGGCGCCCCATGCCCGGGCCAGATGATCCGCGACTTCCGAAGCGACCACCACCGCGAAGGACATGCCGAGAAAGGTCGCGTCCACCCGTTCGAACCCTTCTACAAGACCGAACAGGAACATCGTCAGCCAAATCAGGGGAATCCCCGGCAACATCGGCAAAACCGTGCCCAAGACTCCCGCAGCCATCGCGACCAGGGCAACCGCAAAGGCAATCCATGCCGCAATTCCCACGCCCGGAACCTCCACCGTCCGATGGGGCGCATGCCGGTTGGGGCCGAGCCCCCCCGGGATGCACCGTCTTCCTTTCACATTTCCGCTTGGGGGCCGTTCTCCTTCTCCCAACGATCGGGGTGCGAACACGACCGCAGCCGGAGAATACCGCCCGGCCGCTGGAACCGCTTGGTGGCTCGCGCACGCTTTGGTGCGGCCGGAGGCACGCCGCCATTGGTGCCCCCCCGACGCCCACGCCGCGGTCGGTGCTCAACGCCACGGCCGCAGGAAAGACAACAGCATGAGCCCGCCCACCAGGCCCATCAGCGGATAAACGGTGCCCACCACTTCGGCAAAGGGGAACAAGCCTCCGACAAAGGCCGCAGCGCCGCCGCCGATCACCGCCGCCCGAAACCGGGGCCCGCTTTCCTCCCCCAGGCGGGCTGCAAACCCGAACAGCACGGCGACGGCTGTGGTGTACACTTCCGCCAGGAGCAGCGCGCTGTAGGCCAGCGGAACCCAAGGCGGAAGCCCGCGGGCTGCATAAAGCATCGGGATGTCAAACCGGCTCGCCTCCGGCATGTGCGCCGCGACGGCAAGGTGAATCGCCCCCGCGCCAAGCCCGAGGCCGATGCCGCCCAACGCCCCGCCCCAAGCCAGCGCGGCGCGATCCCGGGCCTCGGCGCCCAGCGGCCCCAGCACCGGCACGGCCAGAACCATGTTGTACGCCACGTACAGCGCGCCCGCCAGCCACCAAGGTTCGACGGGCGCCAGTTGCGGCCGTCCTTCCCAGGCAAGGGCGGCGGCGATTCCCGGGCCATCGCTCAGGGAGTAGGCGCTAATGGCCAACACCGACCCAATCAAAAGCGGGGCGACGAACGCGATGGCCCGAATGACCCCCCGCAGTCCCGTCAGCACCGTGGCGGCGCTCAGCGCCGTCATCAGCGCAGCACCCAGCCAGCGGGGCCAGCCGTACTGCTCCAGCATCGTGGCAGCCGCGCCCGAGGCCATGGCGGCCGCGGTGGCGAGCAGGAACAAGGTTAACACCCAATCTACGATCGGAGCAACCCGCGGGCCGAACGCCCAATGGACCAGCGGCCTGTGGGAACCCGCGTTGAGTTTTCGGCCGAGCCAAAGGACCCGGACGCCGAAGCCGGAAAAAAGCAGCACGGCCAAAATTAGCCCTGCCGAACCGGCCGGCCCGAAAGCAGTGAAAAACTGCAGCGTCTCCTGCCCGGAGGCAAATCCCGCTCCGACCACGGTGCCGGCATACGCAGCCGCAATGCGCCACGCCCCCTGCCTCGCCATGTCCCGCCCGCCTCCCGTGTGGGGTGCGTCAGGCGTCGCCGCATCCGAATCCCCGGCATCTCTTTTGCCGGCGACCGCCTCGCACAAGACCCCAGCCGATTTTCTCCTCCTTGAACCCCTGCTCCCGCTCACCGCCCGCGTCCCGGTGGTTGCAACGGTGCGGGATGACCCGGGCGTGTCCCGGGTGACATGGGCCGGCGCCGGGGAATACCATGGCACAACCGGGAATCGATTCCTATTCCCTCCTGCCGCAGAGGGCCAGCCCACCGGCCAAAGGCCCCGCGGGATCAAGAAAGGAGCGTTGAGCGTGAGCCGCATCAAGCGGCGGCTGGTGCTTTCCCGCACCCCCGGGGAACCCGACGTCAAGATTCACCGCCGGAAAACGACTCTACCGGCGACGACATCCCCGGCGCGGCCGCCATCCTCGTCACCTCCGGCGGCCCCGACCATCTCGATGCCGGGCGGGCGCCGTTTAGAACTGCGAGGCGTCCGAACGACGGGTCTTTTTCCAGTGCCGGGCGACGCCCAGATCCAGCTGGCGGTCTTCATCAGCAGTTTTTCCGACGCCGACGAGACCGCGGCCGTCACGGTCCGGCGACTGTGCAATGGGGAGCTGGCAACCGTCTTTTTCCGCTCCCTCACCGTCCCCGCCCGGGGCGTGCAGCAGGTCGCCGTCGACGGCCTGGCCGGCGAAACCGTCGCGGTGGAAGTGGCTCTCGCTTCCGACCGGCAGGTTCCGAGCGCGGCGGTAACTCAGTATTTCCCGGCCGACGGGGCCATCGTCACCTTGGTGTACAAATCACCCGGCGACTTCGTCCCGGTCTAAACCGCGTGAATTCGCTTGGTCCAAACCGCGTGAAGGAGAGATGATCGTGCCTGTCACGCTGACCACTGGCATGTTCCCCGTTGCACAACTTCCCGCCGCGCAGGTCGTTTCCGTACGCATCTTTCTGGGCAACCTGGAAAACCGGCCCCGCCAGGGTACCGTGGAAGTGTCCCGCATGGTCGACGGCAACAAGCAGCACCTGCGCGCAGAGGAGGTGGAAGTGCCCGGCGACAGCGTGATCGCCATCGAGCTGCCCAGCGAAGACGTCGAAGGCCGTACCATCGAAGTTACGGTGACGGTGCCGACCGACGGGTTTGCCGTCGGGGCCCTGCCGCTGGTTCCGGGTCTTGCGGTCATCTCTTTCTTCACGGGAGAGGCAACGACCTCGATTCTCCAGTGGATTTCATCGGACGATTTCATCCAGGTGGGCCAGCCTCAGGAAGTCCCCGCGGTCGCCGGTGCGGGCGGTCTGAAAGTCGGAAACCCTTAGCTCGACGCTTGCAGCGCCGAGCGCTCTGCATTCGGGTGCAAATAGGGACGTTCGTCCTGACGTTCGACCCATCCGCTCTCGAGGTGCTCGTGCTATCGTTATAGAACCGGTATGCGGACAGAAACCGACCGGAACAAAACAACCATTTTTAAACAATTTTTCGCACAAGGAGGATGGGGTCGTGAGACTGGCCGGAAAGGTTGCCGTTGTAACCGGTGCCGCTTCTGGGATGGGCGAACAAATCGCCCGGCTGTTCGCCAAGGAAGGCGCCAAAGTGGTTGTCGCGGACATCGACGGGGACGGGGCTGCAAAAGTCGCCCAAGCCATCGCGGCAGACGGCGGGTCGGCCGTCGCGGTGACCGTCAACGTGGCGATCGAAGAAGACGTACAGCGCATGATCGATACGGCGCTCAATGAGTTCGGGGCCCTCGACATCCTCGTCAACAACGCTGGAATCATGGACAACATGGTACCGGTACACGAACTCACCGACGAGCTGTGGGACCGGGTCATCGCCGTCAACGCGACCGGCCCCATGCGGGCGATGCGAAAAGCGCTGCCCATATTCCTGGAAAAAGGAAAGGGCAACATCATCAACATCGCTTCCATCGGAGGACTGAACGGTTCCCGCGCCGGTGCGGCGTACACCGCGTCGAAGCACGCAGTTGTCGGCCTCACCAAGAACGTCGGGTTCCAATACGCCGCAGCGGGAATCCGCTGCAACGCCATCGCGCCCGGTGCGGTGGCGACCAACATCGCGTCCACCATGAAAGAACCGTCCAAGTTCGGCTCCGAGAAAGCGGGAATGGGAATGTCCCTGAACCCGCGCGTCGGCAACCCCGAGGAGATCGCTCAGGTGGCCCTGTTCCTCGCTTCGGACGAATCCAGCTTCGTCAACGGGGCCGTGTTCGTAGTCGACGGAGGATGGACCGCGTACTGATCGCAGACGACCACAACCGTTCATTTGCCGGCACCCAAAGCCGAGCGCCCAAGGGAAACCTTGGGCGTTCGGCTTTGCGGGATCCTTACTGCGACATGGGACCTTTCGCCCATGAGGGATGCCCCTGGCCGCTCCCCGGAACGGCCGCCGTGCCGTACGTGTGACTTTGGGCGTACAGTTGCTGCTGCGCTTGACTGAAGTTGTGTTGCGCCTGCTGAACTTGTTGGGGGCTGATGGGCTGGGGGTTATACCAGCCGCGCTGTTGCATGGCCTGGAAGATCTGCAACCGCGTTTGCTGTTCTTCCGCGCTCAAATTCATCAGGACCTGGAGCAGCTGCGGATCGTCCGTATGGTCCGCGCATGCCAAGTAGTCGTGGGCGAGCCGCTTCTGACTGACCAGGCAATCCGTCAGAATCTCCTTGTCGGTCAGCATTTGGGTCATCGGCTGATCCCTCCCCTTCCATCGGCTAAAACCATTGGCTCGGCGCGTTGGTTCCCGCCATGGGCTGCGGCTGGGCTGCGGCCATCGGCGGGGCCGTGCCTTGCCGGTTCAGCTGCTGCAGCAAAGTGTTGAAGTGGTGCTCGTGCCGTTGGGCCATCGACTGCAACATCTGCTTCAGTTGCGGATCCTGGCACTGTTGGGCGTAAGCCCGCAACTTCTTGACCTGCAATTCTTCCGCGTGCAAAAGGTCATCGAGGAACAAGAACTCCCGCTGTGTGAACGCCATCGTCATCACCACCTTCGCCATATCCGGGATTGTCGACCACTCGTAGGGTGTCCTTCCCGAGGGCCGCGCATGCGGGAGAATCCACAGCCGCGGCAACGCGGTGCCGCCCGGACGGCACCGCCCCCAGGGATGGAGCTTTCCGGTCGATCAAATATCTCGCCGGTTTCGCCACGGCCCTTGCAAAAACTACTCAGATTAGGTATGCTGCTAATGCTCTTACCGCTTAAGAGAATGATTTTCGGGGGTTCCGTCATCAGCGCCGCATCGAAGCGAGGTGAAACGGGGTGAACTTTCTCTTGTTCCTGCTGTTGTTTACGGCCGGATGCGGCTGGCTCGACGGACGCGCGCGAAAGGACACTTGATAGGAGGAGTTCCAGATGTTTGCCGGGCATTTCGGAGTGGCAGCGGCAGCAAGAGGCAAGGTTCCGGAGGTGCCCCTGTGGGCCCTCGTGATCAGCGTACAGCTGTTGGATATAGTGTTCGTCCCGCTCCTTTTGTTGGGCGTGGAATCCATTGAACCCATCAACGGCGGTGGGTACGGTCGGAACGTGATTCACGCCCCGTATACGCACTCCCTGGCGGGAGCGGTCTTGATATCCGTCGCGGTCGCCCTTGTCGCGTGGCGCCGGTGGGGACGGCGCGGCGGGTTCGCGTTGGGGACCCTCACCCTCAGCCACTGGTTGCTGGACCTCATCGTGCATCGCGGGGATATGGCCGTCATGTTCGGCCCGTCCGGGCAAGTCCGCCTCGGACTGGGCCTGTGGGAAAACGCCTTCGCCAGCGCAACCCTGGAAGCGTCGGTCATCACCGCGGGGTTCCTCATGTACCGGCGGTTCATCTTGACAAACCTGCCAAGAAACCGGCGAAACTGGGGGCTGGCCGCGACGGCAGCCATGGCCGTCTGCTTAATCCTGGCGCTGGTCACCGACGTGTTGGGCATCTCGTAACCCGGCCCTACCCTGCTCGCAGCAGGACACGGCCCGTTGCTGGAAGAACCCGTCCCGTCCATGGAGCATGCCGTCACCCAAGCGAAAGCCCGGCTCGGTCCACAGGTAAGAAGGGGTGGTAACATGTCGCCCAGGAAAGGTCTTGATTTGCCGGTCATCTTGCAGACAGCCGCGGCCATCGCCGATGACGCAGGGTTTGATGCGGTCACCGTCGCCGCCATCGCGGAGCGACTGGGCGTCCGGCCCCCGTCGCTGTACAACCACGTGTCGGGCTTGGCCGATCTCCAGAAGAAGCTGGCCGTCTACGGCCTGGAACGGTTGCTCGAGGCACTGACCGATGCGGTGGTGGGCCGCTCCGGGGACGACGCGATCCGCAGCATGGGCGGCGCTTACCTTGGCTTCGCCCGGCGACACCGGGGCTTGTACGAAGCCACGATCCGAGCGATGGATATGCGGGATCCCGCCGTCCAGCGGTCCGCGGACGCTATCGTCGGCCTGGTTGCGCGGGTGTTGGGTTTCTACGGACTACACCGCGATGAGGCGATCCATGCCGTGCGCGGGCTACGCAGCATCTTGCACGGCTTTGCCTCCTTGGAACGCAATGGGCAGTTCGGCCTGCCCCTGGAAGCGGACACCAGTTTCCAGATCCTGTTGGATATCTTCCTGGCAGGACTCAACGCCCGCATCGCCCGCGAGAAACCGGATCGGGCCGAGACCGGGGTCCTGTCATCTCAAGCAAAGGACGGCTCACAGGCAGAACACCCCTTGACACATCAAAGAGATATGATTTATCATCACATCAATTTATTTTGATGGGAGGTGCCGGCGATGCCGGCGGGGGTGACGCAATCACCAGAGCGGATCGCCCAAGCGTCGGGCCGGGATTCCCGACCGGCCGCGCCGGCGGTGAATGGAAACGTCGATCCCATCGTCCGGCTGGGCCGGGCGTTGGCCGACCCGGTAAGAGTTCGCATGCTGATGCTCGTGGCCAGCGGGCGCCAGTGTTGCTCCGATCTCAGAACCAATGCGCCCGCCGGGACGGGCAAGGATGGCTTGTGCGTATGCGAGCTCGCCGAACATTTCGGCCTCGGCCAATCCCGTGTGTCCTACCACGTGAAACGGCTAAAGGACGCGGGACTGCTGAAGGAAAGCCGGCGCGGCAAATGGTCCTTCTACTCGCTCGATCGGGACGCGCTTTGGCAGCTGTTGAGACACATCGAGGATACGCTTCAGGTGGGGACCGGTGGGCCAAAGCAGCCACCGCGCATTGTCGGAAACGGAGGTGAGCGCGCATGTTGCGGCGTGAAGAGCTGAAGCGGGCAGTGCAGGAAAGGTACGGAGAGGCGGCTCGGTCGGTCCGAACCGGTTCTTCGGGATGCTGCCAGCCCGGCGGCGCGGAATCCGCTCTGGACGCATGGGCGAGGGGAACCTACGATCCGCAGGAGCTGAGCCAGCTGCCCCAGTCGGCGGTTGCGGCATCGCTCGGGTGTGCCAATCCGGTAGCCCTCGCCCAGCCCGCGCCGGGTGAGGTCGTGCTCGATCTGGGCAGCGGAGGCGGAATTGACGTGCTGCTCACCGCCCGCCGGGTGGGGCCGGCGGGCAAGGTGTACGGGCTGGACATGACCGATGAAATGCTGGAGCTGGCCCGGGAAAACCAGCGCAAGGCGGGCGTGGAAAATGTGGAGTTCCTCAAAGGGGACATCGAACACATTCCCCTGCCGGACAATCATGTCGATTTGATCATCAGCAACTGCGTCATCAACCTGGCGTCCGATAAAGCCCGGGTGTTCAAAGAAGCGTTCCGGGTCCTCAAGCCCGGGGGCAGGCTGGCGGTGGCGGATATGGTGTATACGGGTTCCGGGCGGCGCCCGCCGGTGGATCCGGATCGCGGCTTGGACTCCTGGTCCGCCTGCGTGGCCGGGGCGTTGCACCGGGACGAGTACGACGCAGAGTTGCGCCGGGCCGGTTTCGAGAACGTAGAGATCGAGATTGCCTACGAAGTGCCCCAAGACAGCGGCTGCGAACCGGCGCCCGGCGCGGGCAACATGCGGCTGGCCAGCGCCCTGATCCGGGCTCGGCGGCCGTAGGGCCTACCATATTCAAAAGCAACTGGCGTTTCTTTCATGGCACCTGGCAGTTATGGCCCTCGTCAAAACCGAACCTTGCCGGAAAGCCGGTCCGCGGCTGTGCGAGAAGACAGCTAGCCGGGCGTCGCCGTCAGCCGCGCAAGCGTTCCACGAGTCGCCCGTACGCCTCGTCCCACGAGCTTCGGTCACCGGGCACGTATTCCTCCAGGGCAAAAGAACGGCGCACGGCGGCGCGCGCATCGGCCAAGTCGGCGAACAGTCCCTTGGCCATGGCCTGCACCAGCACATTGCCGGCTGCGGTGGCTTCGGCGGGTCCAGCCAGCACCACCCTGCCCGTAGCGTCGGCGGTAAACTGGTTGAGCAGGCGATTTTGCGATCCGCCTCCGACGACATGCACGGCCCGGATGGACCGGCCCGTCGCCCGCTCGATGCCTTCCACCACATAACGGTACTTGAGCGCCAAGCTCTCCAGGATGCAGCGGACCATCTCGCCCGGAGAGGCCGGTTCGGGCTGGCCCGTTTCCCGGGCGTACGAGCGAATCTTTTCAGGCATGTCGCCGGGGGAGAGGAATCGCCGGTCGTCGGGATCGATGACGGTGCGAAACGGCTCGGCCGCCGCGGCCAGGCGCGCCAGCTCCGGATAGGACATGTCGTTCCCCATGCTCGCCCACGTGCGGCGGCACTCCTGCAACAGCCACAAGCCCATGACGTTTTTCAGCAGCCGGAAAGTGCCGCGGACACCGCCCTCGTTGGTCAGACCGAACGCGAAGGCGGCCGGGGTGATCACGGGCTCATCCACTTCAATCCCCAACAAGGACCATGTTCCGGAGCTGAGATAGCACCAGTCGTGCCCACCTGCCGGCACCGCCGCGACGGCGGAGCCCGTGTCGTGCACAGCCGGCAAAATGACGTCCACCGGTCCTGCCCCCGTGCGCTCGGCGAGATCTGCGTGCAGCCGCCCGAGCACGGTGCCCGGTTCGACCACGGCCGGCATGAGCCGGCGCGGCAGCCCAAAGGTTTCAAACAGGCGATCCGCCCACGTGCGAGAGCGCGGGTTCACAAGCTGGGTCGTTGTCGCATTGGTAAACTCGGCGGCCTGCTCGCCGGTTAACAAGAAGGCGATGTACTCCCCCATCATCAGGAGCGAGCGGGCCAATTCCAGCCGGGACGGGACCGCGCGCGTTTCGGCGATGAGCTGATAAAGCGTGTTGAACGGCAGGAATTGAATGCCGGTCTCCGCGTAGATCTCCTCCGCGGGCATCGTTGCAAAGGCGCGCTCCATTATCCCGGCCGTACGGCTGTCTCGGTAGTGGTACGGCGGGCCCAGGAGGACGTTGCCCGGGCCGAGCAGGACGTAGTCCACCGCCCACGTGTCGATCCCGATGCCCCGAAGGCCGTCACCGCTGGCCGCCTTGCTGATGGCCTCCACAACGCCGCTGTACAAGTCGAACACGTTCCAGTGCAAATGCCCGAAAAGCCAAATCGGGCGGTTGGGAAACCGGTGCACCTCCTCGATGCGAATGCGGCCGCCCTCCACCGTTCCGACGATTCCTCGACCGCTCTCCGCGCCGATGTCAATGGCCAGAAACCGCTCTCCCCTCACCGTACCGCCCCCCGGGCCTCAAGAGCCCCATCCTTGCCCGGCGACGCCCCGGGCCAGAATCCGTTGCGGGTAGTCGCTCTCCAAGTACGCGGCCAGCGGATCCGGGTCCAACCCCCGTTCGGCGCGGATGTGGGCCAGCAAAGGCCGCACGTCGGTCTCAAACGCGTCCTGCAGGATGGCCTCTGCGGCCAAAACATCCCCGCTTTCTTGGGCCGCCCGCAGCCTGTTCCAGTCGATCAGCAGCGCCTTGGCGAAGTAGCGCTGCACGTTGGTGACCGACCGGATCATCGCCGGGATTTTGGGCTCGATGTTGTGACTCTGGTCGATCATGTAAGCCACCGCGGCTGCTGTCGAACGGGTTGCCGGGTCGGCCAGCCCGGCCACCATTTCCTTCAAAATGAGAAAGAGCTGGTACGGATCGATGGTGCCGACGATGACGTCGTCGTCCGCGTACTTCCGGTCGTTGAAGTGAAACCCGCCCAGCTTGCCCTCATCCAGCAGGGTGGCCACGATCTGCTCGATGTTGGTGGCCTGGGGATGGTGCCCGGTATCGATGAGCACCTGAGCCTTGGGACCGAGACGGTTGGCCAACAAGTACGCGGTCCCCCAGTCGGGGATGTCGGTGTGGTAAAAGGCCGGCTCGAAAAACTTGTACTCGATCAAGAGCCGCATCCCGGAGGGCATGGCCGCGACCACTTCTTCCAAAGCTTCAAGGAGCCGGTGCTTGCGCCGCCGGAAGTCGCCCTGGCCGGGATAATTGGTCCCGTCGGCCAGCCACAAGCTGATAATGGACGATCCGACCTCCTTGGCGATGTCGACGCATTCGAGCATGCGGCCTACCGCCTGGCGGCGCACTTTAGGATCCGGATGGCACAGGCTGCCCAGCTTGTACGCGTCGTCCTGAAACAAGTTGGGATTGACGGCCCCGATGCGCACCCCCAGGCTCTCCGCGTGCCGGCGGAGCTTGCCGTAATCGTCCACCCGGTCCCAGGGGATGTGGATGGCCACCGACGGGGCGGCTCCGGTGAACCGGTGCACGCAGGCCGCGTCCTCGATCTTCTCGAAGGGATTCCTGGCCACTCCAGCCTGCTTGAACACCTTGAACCGGGTGCCCGAATCTCCGTATCCCCAGGACGGCGTCTCGATCTCCAGCGCCCACAGCGCGGCCTTGACGGTCTCGAGATCGACGCCCCGGTCTTCCTGGCGCCGGGCCCACTCGGGATAAGCGTTCAGATGCGCCCGCTCGCTCACGTCCGCCCGCCTCCTTTTCGCCATCAGCGCATGTACGCCGCTTGGACGCCGCCGTCCACCGTCAGCGTGCAGCCGGTGGTCTTGGCCGACCGGTCCGAAGCGAAGAACAGGATGGCCTGGGCAACGTCGTCGGGGTATACGTTCACCCGCAAGGCCGTCCGCCGGCGGTAGTACTCATCCAGCTCTTCCGGGGCAATGCCGTAGGCGGCCGCCCGCTCCTCGCGCCAGCGACCGGACCAGATCCCCGAACCGGCCAGGACCGCGTCAGGCGCCACGCAGTTGACCCGGATCCCGTCGGGCCCCAGCTCTTCTGCGAGCGATCGGGCCAGGTGCAATTCGGCCGCCTTCGCGGCGTTGTAGGCGGCCGCGTGCTTGCTGGCTACCACCGCGTTCTTGGAAGTGACGAACACGATAGAACCCCCGATGCCCTGTCTCTTCATGCAGCGCACCGCCTCGCGCGATGCCAGGAAATACCCGGTGGACAGCAGCCGGAACAGCCGCTCCCAATCAGAGAGGGTGGTATCCTCCAGGCGCCCGGCCATGGCGGTGCCGGCGTTGGAGACGAGGATATCCACGCCCCCGTAGGCAAGCACGGCCTCATCGTACCCGGCAGCGACCATGGTTTCATCGGTCACATCCATCTGCACCGCAAGCGCCCGCTCCTGGTCCACCGTACTGTTGATGGCGGCGGCCACCTGGCGGGCGGCCTCAACGTTGATGTCGGCAACGACCACGTGGGCCCCGGCCTGCGCCAGCAGCTCCGCCGTGGCCCGCCCGATGCCGCTGCCCGCCCCGGTGATGAGCGCGACCCGCCGCGACAATTCCCGCTCGGGAGGCGCGAGGGTCAGCTTGTAGCGCTCCAGCGGCCAGTACTCCACGTCACAGGCCTCCTGGGGCGTCATCGACACATAACGGCCGAGAACCGATGCCCCGTCCATGACCGCGACGGCGCGGTGAAACAGGCCCGCCGTGTTGCGGGCGGTCGCCTTGTCCTTGCCCGTGGCGATCATGCCGAGGCCGGGAATCAGAATGACGCGGGGGTACGGGTCGTCGGTGGCCTCGCCGCTCTCGCGGCGATTTTGCCGGACGTATTCCCGGTACTCGGCGGCGTACCGATCGACTCCCTGCCTAAGCCGCGCCTCAAGCACCTCGACGCTCTCTTGGGCAGGATCGAAATCGACGAACAAGGGTACATACTTGGTGTGGACAAGGTGGTCCGGACACGCGGCGCCCGTCAAGGCCAGCTCGCGCGCATCGCGGCCGTTGACGAAAGTGAGGATCTCCTCAGAGTCGTCGTAATGCAGGATCATCCGCTTTTCGCGGCTGACGAGCCCCCGCACCAGCGGCAGCACCTGCCGCGCCAGCCGCCGGCGAGCATCCGAAGACAAGCCCGGAAACCGCAAGCCGCCAAAGGCGGCCCGGCCCTGGGCCCGTTTTTCAATGAACGCCCCGGCCTCGTTGATGATCTCGATGGTCGAGCGGTAGCACTCCTCCGCGGTGTTTCCCCACGTGACCAGGCCATGCTTGCCGAGGAAAACCGCCTGTAGCCCCGGGTTGTTGCGCACCGCCAGCCCCACCTGCTTGGCCAGGTCAAAGCCGGGACGGATGTAGGGAATCCACGCGGCCCGGTTGCCGAAGACTTCCTCCATGAGCCGCTTTCCGTCATCGGTGGTGCAAAAGGCGATGATGCTGTCCGGATGCGTATGATCGACGTAATCGTACGGTATGAAGGCGTGCAGAAGCGTCTCGATGGACTGCCGCGGCATACCCGGGTGCAGCACGCATCGGGACAAGTACTCGACCATTTCCTCATCGGACACGGCGTCCCGTTCCATGAGCGGCAACACGTCATCGAGGCGCAGCCCGACGAAGTCCTTGCGGGACGCGGCGGCCAGGTCGGAGCCGCTGCCTTTGACCCACAGGACCCGTTGCGGGCGCCCGGTAGGCCCAGGCTGCGTGCACTTGGTGGACGTGTTGCCGCCTTTCCAGTTGCACACCCGCCGGTCCGCACCCAACAGCCGGGAGCGGTACACGAGCATGTCCAGCTCGTCGACTTGCCGGCGGGCCTCGTTTTCGTCCCACAGGTCCGGCACGCGAAAAGATCTTGTCGGTTGCAGCTGTTCAGACCTCATTCCCGACACTTCCTTATCGGCACCCGAGGCCGGCCTCGACCCGGCGCACGGGTATCGTGTTGGTGCTGGTCTTTCGTCCGGTGCGGCCCATTTAAACCGAACGGCCGTCCAAGGACGCGGCTTCCTCGGGCACGGGGACCACGTGAACCTCCACGCCGAGATCGCGGATGGCATCCGCATCGGCGGGGTCGACGCCGCTGTCGGTGACGATGCGGTGCACCGATTGAATGGGGCCGATCAAGGCGAAGCCCACATACCCCCACTTGGAGGAATCGACGGCGGCGATCACCTCGTTGGCGGCGCCTATCATCAGCCGTTTCATTTCCACCTCCAGCTCGTTGGAATCGGTGAGTCCCCGCTCGATGTGCAGCCCGCGGCAGGAGATGATGGCTTTGTCCACGTGGTACTCCCGCAGAGCCCGCTCGGCGTGGGGGCCGACAAACGACAGCGAGGTGGTGCGCAACGTCCCGCCCGTGCACATGACCGTGAACTTCTGCTCACCCCGCAGCTCATTGACAATCGCCAAAGAATTGGTCAGGATAGTCAGCCCCTGCCTGCGGCGCAGGGCCCGGGCCACGTACAACGCGGTGCTGGAGGCGTCCAGCAAGATGGTTTCCCGGTCGCCGACCAGATCGGCCAGCACAGCCGCGATGGCCATCTTTTCCGCACGCTGGGCGGCCGCCCGTCCCTGATACGGCGACTCGTAGGATATGCCCCGAGGGCCCACCGCGCCGCCGTACGTCCGCTCCAGCACGCCTTGCTTCTCCAGGGCCTCGAGGTCGCGACGAACGGTTTCTTCCGTCACGCCGAACAGGCGGCTCAGATCGGCCACGCGGACGCTGCCGTACGATTCGATCATGCGGGTGATTTGCGCTCGCCGTTCGGGTGCCAGCATCGCCGTTACTCCATGTAGAACGCTTCCTGAAGAAATTCGACCCGCGGCCGTCCCCGCTCGTCGGTCTCCATGAGCGGGCCCGTAAGGGACCACCATCTCTCCATGACCGGTTCCCGGGCAAGCCGCTCCAGGCTCCCGTGGGGGTCGTCCGCCTCAAAGTACGCGAACAGCGTCAGCCCATGCCGGTAAATGGAATAGTTGCGGATGCCCGCCCGCCGGTGGGCGGCCAGCACCTCCTCGTCGATGTCCCGGTGAAGCCGCAAGTACTCGTCAACAGCCGATTCGTGCTTGAGACGCATCACAAAACCGACCCGCGCCATGGGACACCTCCTCCCGGCCGACGCGTCGTTACGGGCGGGCCCGAGCCGGGCCCGCCCTCTGCCGCGTCAGAAGTCGTAGTTGTCGATGTTCTCCGCGGTAAACGTGGTGAGCGATCCAGCGATGACGACGTTGTTTTCCAGGAACGTCCGCTCGCCCAGCTTGCCCGCAGAGTACGTCTTGCCCGGAGCAGGCTCAAAACCATGGCGAATCGCATCCACAAGATACACTGCCGCATAGCCCATTTCGGACGGATCCCACAGCTGGAACGCAGTCACCGTACCGTTTTTGATGTAACGCCGCATTTGATTGGGCAGCCCAAGTCCCGTCAGCTGCACCCGGTCGGCCGCGTTGTTGGTCTCAAGCGCCTGCGCGGCCGCAGCGATGCCGACGGTGGTCGGCGAGATGATGCCGCGCAAGTTCGGGTACGCGGCCAAAAGCGCCTCCGTTTCCCGGTAGCTCTTTTGGGGCTCGTCGTCGCCGTACGCGATGCGCACCAGCTGCATGCGGGCGTACTCGGGCTTCGCAAGTTCCTGGCCCATGCCCTCGATCCAGAAGTTCTGGTTAGGAGCGGTGGTGGTGGCGCTCAAGATCGCTATCTCGCCTTCGTAGTCTATCAAGCGAGCCAACAGTTTGACCTGCTCCTGGCCGATGGTGCTGAAGTCGACGGGCTGGATGTAGGCCTGCCGGGCGTCAGCGGCTGCGTCCGCGTCGACTGTGATGACGACGATGCCCCGGTTCATGGCCGCCCGCAGCGCTGGCGCCACGGTGTTGACGTCGTTGGCCGAAATGATGATCGCATCGACCTGCTGGGCCACCTGCTGCTGGATAAACGGGATTTGGGACGTGGGGTCCGCCGCCGGTGGGCCGATGTAGACGGAGCTGTAGCCCAGTTCCTCGGCAGCCTGCTCTACCCCGGAATACACCGCGTCGAAGAATGGATTGCCGAGGTTTTTGGGGATGAAGGCCACCCGAGCTTCCTGTGCAGCGGCCAGCGCGGTGATCGCCACGAGCATAACCGCCGCCAGCGCCAACATCCGCTCCATCCGTTCGTGCACCCGTCGCATCTTCTTGACCTCCTTTGTCAACCGGATCACCTGGTTTCAACGGGCTGACACTTCCGCCTTGCTTGCTTGCAGCTCACCCCCTTTTCGCACAGCCGCCCGCCGGCGCCGGGCTTGCCAAGCGCGCCCGGTCTCCGGCCCCAAGATGGCCAAAATGAGCAACAAACCGATGACGACACTCTGATTTTGGGGCAGGACGTTGGCCAGCCCCATGCCGTAGCGCAGCGTGCCGATGACAAACAGCGCCAGTACCGTGCCGGTGATAGTCCCTCGACCGCCGAAGATGCTGGTGCCTCCAAGCACCACCGTGGTAATGACGTCGAGTTCGAGCCCGCTGGCCATGTCCCAGCGGGCGCTGGCGAAGCGGGACGTCATCATAAGGCCCGCCATCCCGCTCATCAATCCGGACAGGGTAAACACCGCCACCTGCAGCCGATCGACGGCTATCCCGGAAAACCGGCACGCTTCGGCGTTGTTGCCCACCGCGTACACGAGCCGCCCGAAGGTGGTGCGGTGCAGCAGCAGGAAGAATCCTACGGCAAAGGCAGCAAAGATAACGAGGGGCAAGGGCACAGGCGTGCCCGGAATGTAGCGAAAATCGATGCTGACAAACCAAGCCGGAAACCCGTAGGCGGACCGGTCCCCCAGAAGTATCTGGCCGATGCCCCGGTACAAAGCCATGGTCCCCAGCGTCACGACAAGCGCCGGGAGACGAAAAGCGACCGCGAGCCAACCATTGATCATCCCCAAAACCGCCGCGAGGGCCAAAGCCGCGGGGATCGCCAGTGCCAACGACACCCCGTTTTCGCTGAGCAAACCGAAGACGACGCCCACCAGCGCCAAAATGGAGGCCACCGACAGGTCGATCTGGCCCATGATGATGACCAGCGTCATGGCCAAGGCCATCAACCCCAGCTCCATAAACTGGGATGTCATATCGAACAGCGTCGTCACTCTCAGGAAATACGGCGACAGCCACGCGCTGAAGGCCAGGCTCGCGGCGAAAAGGGCCACCAGCAACAACTCGGGACCGCTCTGGACCGCCAGTTCCCGCAGCCGCTCCCTAGACACGGCGGGCCCCCTCCTTGAACGAGTGCTGCCGGATGAGCGAATCAACAGCTACTGCCGCGAGGATGATCGCGCCCTCGATGGCTCGCTGCCAAAAGCCCGATACTCCCGACACCGCCAGGGCATTGGCGATAGTGCCCAGCAAAAGCGCTCCGAGAAACGTGCCGGGAACGCCGCCCCGGCCGCCCAGGATGCTGGTGCCCCCGATCACCGTTGCAGCCACTGCCTGCAGTTCGAACGCCACGCCGGCTGAGGCCGGATTCACCGTGGCAAAGCGGGCCGCGTACAGCACCCCGGCCAGTCCGGCAAGAGCTCCGGAGATGAGGTACGTCAAAAACACGATCCGGCCGGCCTGAACGCCGCGCATGCGGGCGGCATCGGGGTTGCTGCCGATCGCGTACATGGCCCGGCCGGTGCGGGTGTAGCGCAAGAGCAACCATCCCAGCGCCGCGATGACGAACGCCATCACCACCATCACGGGAACGCCCAGCGCCCCCGGGCGGGCGATGGCCACAAGCTGCAGCGGGATATCCTGCGGATTGACTTGCTGTCCCCCGCTGTGAATGAAGACGAGTCCCCGGTAGACGGTCAGCGTGCCCAGGGTAGCGATGACGGCCGGTACCCGCCCCCACGCGACTAGAGCCCCGTTTACGGCCCCAAGGATCAGGCCTAACCCCGTACCCAAGAGGAGGATGCCGGTCACCGGCATGGCCGGGTGGTCTTTCAGCAGAAAACCGACCGCGATCCCCGACAAACCCAACACGGAGCCCACCGACAGATCGATATTGCGAGTCAGAACGACCATGGTCTGCCCGGTGGCCACGATGAGCAACAGCGAAATGTCGAGCATGATCCGTTGCAGGTTAGCGGCGGTGGCAAAGTGGGGCGAGCGCACCGCCGTCACCGCTGCCAGGAGCACGACCGCCAAAAGCAGGCCCACATCGCGAAAGCGGGCCGCGCCGCGACCTCTTGTGGGGATGGTGCCCGCCATGGCCCGCACCAGCGTTTCCGCGGAAGGGCCGGGCGCCTGCGGGTCGCCGGTCCTCACAGCGCCTTCCTCCCTCCGGCCGTGGGGCCCGTGCCGACCGCCAGGCGCATGATGGATTCCTCAGTCGCCTCATCCCGGGAAAGCTCGCCGGCGACTTGTCCGGCCCGCATCACGATGACCCGGTCGGCCAAGGCCAGCACCTCGGGCAAGTCGGACGAGATCACGAGCACCGCCATGCCCTGAGCGGCCAGGTCGACGATGAGGCGGTGAATTTCCGCCTTGGCTCCCACGTCGACCCCGCGGGTGGGTTCGTCGAGGATCAGCACCTTCGGGCGAGCGATCAGAAACTTGCCCACCAGGACCTTCTGTTGGTTGCCGCCGGATAGGTTTTGCACCGCGGAGTTGACCGAAGGCGTCTTGACCTGCAGGCGCTCCACCTGCCGCCGCGCCAGTTCCTGTTCCCGGCGCCGGTCAAGCCAGCCGCCCCGGGACAGTTCGCCCAGGATGGTCAGGGTCATGTTTTGGGCCACCGTCAACGCCTGGATCAGCCCCTGGTGCTGCCGGTCTTCGGGCAGATAGGCCAGCCCCGCCCGCAACGCCTCCCTCGGGGAGCGGAAGCGCACTGCTTGGCCGTTCAGTTTCACGGTGCCGCGCTCGAACGAATCGATACCGAACAGGGCCCGGGCCACCTCAGTGCGCCCGGCACCCACCAAGCCCGCCATCGCCACGATCTCCCCGCGCCGCACGGACAACGACACTCCCCGGAACCGCCCGGGCGCCGTCAGGTCCTCTACTTCCAGGGCAACCTCCCCCGGTTGGACGTGCGGGCGTTCCGGAGAGCGGCCCAACTCCCGTCCCACCATCCGTTTGACCACTTCATCCCGGCTGAGCTCGCCGGCGGCCCACGTGCCCACTTTGGCTCCGTCCCGCATGACGGTGATCCGGTCCGCGATGGCGAAGACCTCTTCCAGCCGGTGGTTGACAAAGACTACCGATGCCCCGCGCGCCTTCAGGTCCCGGATGATGGCAAACAGGCGATCCACTTCCCGCGGGGTGAGGGACGCGGTCGGTTCATCCATCAGCACAAACCTGGCCCGGTGCGAAAGGGCGGTCGCGATTTCGACCAGCTGCTGCTCCGCGACGGACAGCTCGCCCACCGGGCGGGCCGGGTCGATGCGGGCGCCGATGGATTCCATCAAAGCCGCCGCCCGGGACAGCATCGTGCGCCAGCGCACCATCGGTAGGCGCGCCGTCACCGGGTGACGGCCCATGAAGATGTTTTCCGCGACGGTGAGATCGGGAAAGAGCGTAGGCTCCTGAAAGATCAGCGAGATGCCCAAAGACCGGGCTACCGTTGGGCTGGTGACGGCTACCGCGTTTCCGTCGACGATGACCTCGCCCGCGTCGGGCTGGTGCACCCCGGCCAATAGCTTCAGAAGGGTGGACTTGCCCGCCCCGTTCTCTCCCACGATCGCGTGCACCTCGGCCGGCCGGAGATCGATGTCCACATCCCGGACTACCGGTGGCCCGCCGAAGGATTTGGTCAGACCGCGCGTGCGCAAGCCCTCCGTTGTGCGCCCGTCGTGTGCCAAGACGGCCCCTCCGCTTTATCGGTGTTTGGGGCGTCCCGCCCCGATCCGCAAAAGACTCCGCATCCCGCTGCCGGCGAGAGTCGACGGTCCATCCGTTCAGAGACCAAACATTGCGGCAGGCAGGAGTTCCAGAGTGATCTCGATAATACTCCGTCATATTCCCGGTTCCTTCCGGTTGTGCGTAATTTTATGTTGTGTATGCGTTGTTTTGTGTGGGTTTGTTTTGTCTTGTGGTTCGTTCTCGATTCCAAATGGAAGGGAGACCGGCAACCGCCGTGCGAGTATCGCTGTTCATCACATGCCTGATCGATGCGTTTTACCCTGAGGTCGGCCGGAGCGCGGTGCGAATTCTCGAACGGCTGGGGATGCAGGTCGACTTCCCCGCCCGCCAGACGTGCTGCGGACAGCCGGCGTTCAACAGCGGTTTCCGGGAGGAAGCCCGCATCGCGGCCGTGAGCCTGCTCGACGCATTCAAGGACAGCGAGTACGTCGTTGGGCCCTCGGGATCGTGCGTGTCGATGGTTCGCCATTACCTTCCGCAGCTGTTCGCGGGCACTCCCCGGGAGCAAGAGGCGAAAGACCTCGCAGCCCGCACGTACGAGTTGTGTGAATTCCTGGTGCGGGTGCTCCAGGTAGTCGATGTCGGCGCCCGGATGCCCGCAAGGGTCACTTACCACTCGTCCTGCCACGGCGCCCGGGGCCTTGGCGTTCGCGACGAACCGTTGACGCTGTTGCGCCACGTGCGGGATCTGGAGCTCGTGGACTTGCCCTATGCTGAAGACTGCTGCGGCTTTGGCGGCACGTTCGCGGTCAAGTTCGCGGAGCTTTCCGCGGAGATGGGCCGGGCCAAGGCGAAGCAGGTGGCCGCCACAGGCGCCCAGCTTCTCACCGGCATCGACATGTCGTGTCTGATGCACCTGGGCGGGCTTCTGCGCCGCCAGGGCTCGCCCGTGCGAGTCATGCACGTCGCGGAAATTCTTGATCGGGGCGCCGCCGGCCGCTTCACAAGGGGGCGAAGCGCATGACAGCCAGCGCGGGCAGCATGTACGAACGGGCCGCCGCGGCGGTGCGGGACTCCCGCCTCGGGGAGGCGGTGCGCCGGACGACTGACAGCCTCCGGACCGGACGCCGCCGGGCCGTCCGCAACATGGACGACTTTGAGGCGCTGCGGGAACACGCCCGCCGGATTCGCGCCCACACCGTCGACCATTTGGACTACTACCTGGCCCAGCTGGCCGGGCGGGTACGGGAAGCGGGTGGGCACGTTTTCTTCGCGCGCACCGCGCGGGATGCGATAGATTACGTCTTGGAGGTGGCCCAGCGCCACCGCGTCCGGACCGTCGTCAAGTCCAAGTCGATGATCTCCGAAGAACTGGAGCTCAACGCCTACCTGGCAAAGCGGGGAATCCGGGCGGTGGAGACGGATCTTGGCGAGTACATCGTCCAGCTAGGCGGCGACAGACCGGCGCATCTGATCACCCCCGCCCTCCACAAAAGCCGGGCCGAAATCGTCCGGCTGTTTGAACAGGAGGCGGGGCATCCCCTGTCACCCGATACCCAATCTCTGACCGCCTTTGCCCGCGCCCGGTTGCGGCAGGAGTTTCTGCGTGCCGACATGGGCATTACAGGATGCAACTTTGCCGTGGCGGAAACCGGATCCATCTGCCTCGTCACCAATGAGGGCAACGGGCGCATGGTGACCTCCCTGCCCCGGGTGCAGGTTACCCTGATGGGCATGGAGCGCATTGTGCCAACCTTGGACGATCTGGACGTCATGCTGGAACTGTTGGCCCGCAGCGCGACCGGGCAAAAGCTGACCGTCTACACCAATCTCATCACCGGCCCCCGTCGGCCCGGCGAAACCGACGGCCCGGAAGAGTTGCACCTGGTCATCGTCGACAACGGGCGCTCTCACCTGTTGGGAAGCGAATTCCAAGAAGCGCTCCACTGCATCCGCTGCGGCGCATGCCAAAACGTGTGCCCGGTCTACCGGCACATCGGCGGCCACGCCTACGGATGGGTGTACGGGGGTCCTATCGGGGCTGTCATCACACCTCTGCTGCGTGGGGTACCCGAGTGGGGCCAATTGGCCGAAGCCTCAAGCCTTTGTGCCGCCTGCACCGAGGTGTGTCCCGTCAAGATCCCCTTGCACGACATGCTCATCGGCTTGCGGCACCGAGTGCGAGAGCAAGGCCGCGCCCCGCTTTTGTACCGGGCGCTGTTCCGGCTCTGGGCAAATGCTGTCGCGGATTCGCGCCGCTTCGGCCTGGCCTTGCGGCTTTGGCGCATTTTGCAACGTCCCTTCGTCCGCGACAACTATTGGCGCTGGGCTCCCCCGCCCTTGTCGCGCTGGCTTGCCGAGCGCGATCTGCCGGCGGTGGCGCCCCGCTCTTTCCGCGAGTGGTGGCAGACTCGGGAGGCAGGCAGCCCGGACAGTCCTTCCTCAAACCGGCCCGTCAGGTCTTCGCATGCGACAGGGACACAGCATCCGGGCGCCGGTTGCAAAAGCCCCCACGGAGGAGAGATGCATGAGTGAGCAGCCACGGTGTTCCTTCCCGCAAGGTTCCCCAGGACCAAGAGGCGTTTCTTGCCCATCTCCGGTCCCGCCTCACCTCGGTTGAAAAGGCGCCCCATCCGGGGCGGTGGCGAGGGCGGGATTACGACGACCCGCCGGCCGCCCCGCCGGGCGTCGAGCCGGCAGCCGGCGAAACCGATCGGCTCATCGACCGTTTTTCCCGTGAACTTTCTGCCGTCGGCGGCAAGGCAACGCTTGTCAGCAACCCAGAGGATCTCAAGATCTTCCTGCAGGCGCTGACCGGATCCCGAAATGTCCGAACCGCCGTGCGGGACTCGCACCCATGGTGGTTCGATCCTTCCTGCTCGCTCGACGCTCGGCTCCCGGAGCGGCATGCCCGCACCGGGTGGCTGCAGGCGCTGGAAGATTGCGGGCTTGAGGTGGTCGCGGCTGATGCAAGCCGGGACACCGTCGCCGCCGCGGACATAGGCATCACCTGGGCCGACTGGGGCATCGCGGAGACGGGCAGCCTCGTGCTGCTTTCCGGCGAGGGGCGCTCCCGGGTGGCCAGCCTCCTGCCCCCGGTCCACGTGGCGCTCTTGCCGGCCCATCGCATCGCGGCCACCCGCGCTCAGGTCTTTGCCCGCCTGCGGGAACATTTCCCGCCCCCGGCCTGGCCGGCCAACGCCGTCCTCGTCACCGGGCCCAGCCGGACCGCGGACATCGAAAACGACCTATCCATCGGCGTCCACGGTCCGGCCGAAGTGCACGTTCTCATCGTTTCGCCGCCAGGCGTTGCGGAAAACGATTGACGGCGTTGCCGCTCACCGGACCGGCGACGTTGCCCCGGGGGCCGGCAGATCGGGTCTCAACCGTTGCCAGATGATGACGAGGGCCAGCAGCGCGATGCCGGCCGCGTCGCTCCACGCCGCCGAGTACGTCAGCAGCAGGCCTCCGCCGATCAAGGCGACGCGCTCCCACAAGGCGGTCGGCCGCAAGAGCCACCCGCCAAGCCCCGTCGCCAGCGCGATCACCCCGAGCACCGAGGTGCCGACGGCCAAGATGACCTGCAACGGCTCGCCGACCAACAGGAGCGCCACGCCCGACGGATTCAGGCTGAACATGAACGGAACGATGAACGCCGGCAAAGCGTACCGCCACGTCGTCCACATGATGCGGTACGGATTGCCGCCTGTAATGGCCGACACCGCAAAGCACGCCAGCGCCGTCGGCGGCGAAACCTCCGAAAGCACCGAGTAGTAGAAAATGAACATGTGCGCGGCGACCTCCGGCACCCCGATTTGGACAAGGGCCGGCGCAACGATGACCGCCGCGACGATATACGACGCGGTGATGGGCAGCGCAAGGCCCAGGATGAGCAAAACGACCGCGGCGAACACGAGCGTCAGGAACAAGTTGCCGCCGGCCATGCCGATAATGATCGACGAGAACTTCAAGCCCAGGCCGGTCAAGTTGACCACGCCGACGATAATCCCGGCGACGGCCGTCGTCGCGACTACCGAGAGCACCGCCCGGGCGCCGGCATCGAAGGCATCGAGCAACCGCCGGGGACGAAGGGCCGTCTCGGGCCGGATGAAGCTGACCGCGACGGCCAGCGCCATGGACCAGATCACGGCGTACGCGGCCGTGTATCCCATCATCAAAAAGACAACGATGGCAAACAGCGACGTGAGGTGAAACCCGTAGCGGCGGACAAGCTCACCCACCGGCGGAGCGGCGATTTCAACCCGGCGCGTGCCGAGCCTGGCGGAGTCGACTTCGATGGTGATCAAGATGCACAGATAATACAGGATCGTCGGCACGAGGACGTACCGGATCACCTCGAGATACGACACCTGCAAGATCTCCGCGATGATGAACGAGGCCGCGCCCATGATGGGCGGTGAGATGACTGCCCCAATGCCGCCGGCGGAAAGGATCGCGCCTGCGGTGATCGGGGTGTAGCCGGCCTGGCGCAACATGGGCCAGGTAACAGCACCCAGCGTCACCGCGGTCGCGACACCGCTTCCCGACGGTCCGCCGAGCAGAAACGATCCGATGGTGACCGCCCTGCCCGCGCCCGATCGGCGCCCGCCGGTCAGCGCGAGGGAGAGGTCCACGAAAAACTTGCCCGCTCCGGACGCGTCGAGGATCGCTCCGTAGATGGTGAACAAAATGATGAACGATGCCGAAACGCCCAGCGGAACCCCGAAGATGCCCTCGGTGGAAAGGTAGAGTTGCCCGACCAAACGGCTCAGGCTGTAGCCGCGATGCTGCCACAGGCCCGGCAAGTGCGGTCCCAAAAAAGCGTAGGCGATAAACGCAAGGGCGATGAGGGGAAGAAAGATCCCTGTCGTCCGCCGCGACGCTTCAAGCACGAGCACCAGCGCAACAACGCCCCAAAGCAGATCCGTGTCGCTTGGCCGAACGATGCGGTAGGCCACTTCCTGAAAATTCAGCACCATGTATCCCAAGGCGACTACACTGGCGATAGCCAACACGGCATCCCACACGGGCAAGCGCGTCCGTTTGGCGCGACCTGTCCCCGGATACAGGAGGAAGATGAGCAGCAAGCCCAACCCCAGGTGCACGGCCCGCAGCTGCTGGGCCGGAATGTACGCGAGGGCGGCCCACAGGTGAAACACCGCCATGAGCACCGCGATGCTCCACACGATCCAGCGCAGCGCGCCCTGAAATCGCCGGGTCGCGCCTTCGTACTCTTCGATCAGCTCCTCGACTTGCCGCTCGTCCAATTGTTCTCCGTTGGGCTCGGGGCCTTTGTTGAACCCTTCGTTAACGTCGCTGCGATCGCGGGAACCGGACACGTAGACAGCACATCCTTCCCCGGCAAGGTTTGCCGCAACACGCTATACAGCCACCGGGCCGATGGAACCCGTCTCCACCCAAGCTCAACGACGTCGCCCAAAGCGGCCAGCGATACGCAGTGCCCGCCTACGACGAGGCTGCGCCGCCCCAGCGCCGTAGCGCGCATTCGGACCGGAGCACGGACAATTGGATCCCCGGCGGGCACGAGCCGGTAGCGGCCTCCCGACGCCTCCAAGCGACCGTGCGGAAAAGCATAGTAGCCGTCAATGCGCTCGGTCGTGGAGATCACCTCGACCAGGGCGAATCCGCCGGGCGCAATGCGCAACCTCTCCTCTACCGGCGCCCCAAAGATCGAATGGAGATAGCGGACTCCGAACGACGCCCCCGGCAACAGCGGCGCCTCATACAAGGGAACCGCCGGCCCGTCGGAACGCTGCCCGGAAACGACTTGCAAAACCGGCAGAGGCCAAAGGCTTACGGCGAGGAGCGCCATGGCGAAGAGCCCGTGGCGTCTCCTCATCGCAAAAGAATGTCGCAAGCCCTTCACCAACCGCATGCACCGGTGCTGCGGGGTTTTGGGCCGGGCTACGTCCAAAAGGGTTACTCGCCCGGCCAGACGCCCATTTCTTTGTAGTACCGGATCGCCCCCGGATGATACGGAGCGACCTGCGAGGTGGGCGCCCCCTCCAACGTGATCAGCTGGGCCGAGGGGTGGACTGCGTCCAGCTCGCTTTTGTGCTCAAATATCGCGCGCACGATCCGGTAGGCCAGTTCCTCGTCCATGTCGGCGTGGACGACGAGCATGTTGGGCACCGCCACCGTCGGCGTGTCTTCCTTCACATCGCCGGAATAAAAGCCCGCCCGGAACGTGGCCACCGAATAAAACGGCCCGTGCTCGGCAATCAACTGCTCGACGATCTCGCCCATGGGAACGATGAAAATGTCGAAGCGGGGCGAGTTGGCCACGTCCGAAACGGCGCCGGTGGGATATCCGCCCGACCAGAAGAACGCGTCGATGCGCCCGTCCCGCAGCGCGTCGGCCGACTCGGCCGCACCGAGCAGTTCCCGGCGAATGTCCCGGTCCGGGTCGAGCCCGTATGCCCGAAGAATCCGAAGGGCCGTCACTTCGGTGCCGCTGCCGGGCGAACCGGTGGAGACCCGCTTCCCCTTGAGATCTGTAACGCTCCGGATGCCCGAATCCGCGGTTGTGACCAGGTGGTTGAAGTTGGGATAGATGGCAGCCAGGGCCCGAAGCGGTATGGGACCCGTCGTGCCGGCGAACGGGCCCTCGCCTCTGACCGCCAGATACACGGTGTCGGACAGGGCGAAGGCAATGTCGGCCTCCTTGGATTCGATAAGGTAAATGTTGTCGACCGATGCCGAGGTCACTTCAGCCACCGCGTTCACATCGGGCAGATGGCGGGTTAACAGCTCGGCCAGCCCGCCGCCGACCACGTAGTACACGCCGCCGGTCCCCCCGGTAACAACGCTCAGTTGGACCTGCTGCGCCGCTGCCACCGGGCCGAAAACGACCGTAACTGCGAGGACGAGCAGCGCAAGAAGGGTCAGGCGAATTTTCGGCAACGTTCTCACCTCGTTTCACGGGGATTGTTTGCCGAACAGTCCCGCAACCGGCGGATTCGGACCGATGATGCAGGCCACCACCGGCGTTCATCCTTACATGTCGCGATTCGGCCATCGTTTTGATAACTCCTGCAGCTTATCAAAATATTATCCTGCTATGTAACACTTCTTTCTCGGCCGTGCCGACGAGCTTGCGCTTTAAAATTGCGCAGCGTTGCGAATCAAAAACAGACCACCGCGGCTTTGCAAGGGCCTGCTGCGCGACAGAAAGACGTTAAACGTTCGCGCCCCGTTCCCGCTCTCGCAGAGCGGCTCGACGCACCGTCAACTTCGCGATTCTCGCATCCCCGGTCCCGGTTTGATCGCTAAAACGGAGGCGCACGTAGTCGACCGTCCAGCCTTTCTCAGGGTCGTAAAGCGTCGCCCGGCACCGTTCGACCACCAAGAGGGCGGCTTCGACCATTGCGGGACTGCCGGTCCGTAGCCGGCGGGACATCCGGCTATCAAACAGAATAAGAGCGTTATTGGCATCCAAGTAACACCATGCGACGGGATGTGGCCTTTCCGGAATGGCTCGAATTCTTCCCGGTGCTTTTCTCTCGATCTTGTCGGGCTGGGCCATGAGCGGCGCCACATATGCGTGGGACACTCCCTGGCTCGGCCTTTTCGCCTGGGTCCCGGCCATCGTCGCCCAGCACGCAATCTGGCCCCGCGCGCTGCAAGGCGTGGCGATGGGACTAGCATGGTTTAGCTACTTGGGCATCAATCTCGTGCCGAAACTCATGCCCGAAATCGGATTGTGGGTGTGGGCCCTTCCCGCCGCGGTCGGGATTGTGTCCGCGATCCTCGAGCAGCAGACGGTGACCAGGGCGCAGTCCGATGATTACCGCTCGTTTTGGTGGCAAACCGCCTTCGCCTACACGGCCGTGGAAATGGGCCGCTCCTTCATTCCCGGCGTTGCGACGTGGGCCGCCGTCGGCTACAGTGTGATCGCCTCGCCCGGATGGAGCCTTGCCGCAAGTTGGATCGGCATCTTCGGGTTGTCCTTGGGTGTTTGGGCCAGCAACTTCGCCTTGGCGCATCTATTGCTCATCGCCTATCGAAGGGCTCCGTGGCACCGCTCCACGGGAATGGCCGCCGTCCTTGTCGTCGCGATAGCCTTCGGCTTGCTCTTGGTACCGAGCTCCGCACCGCCCGCTGACCGGCCGACCCTGCGGGTCGCCGCCATTCAGCCGGGGTTTGACTTGTATGAAGGGGAGTGGAACACTCGCCGGCTCGCGGGCGATGACATGAGCCTCTCCCGGGATCTGATGTCCCTCGGTTTCACGTACTCAAGAGAAGCCGTCGCGCAAGGCGCACGCCTCATCGTCTGGCCCGAGGGCTTTCTGCGGGTCATCCCCCAAGACCACCCTGAATTTAAGGACAAACTGGAGAACTTTGCCCGGGAAACGGGTGTAACCCTGGCGGTCGGGTACGCGGTGGAAACGCCGGCGGGCCGGCGCAACGAGGTAGCCATGATCACGCCTGAAGCCGATTGGTTGATTACGGGCAAAGCCCACCCCGTCCCATGGGCCGAAACGGGAAGCGTGACTCGGGGCCAAGTGGCGAGCCTCGCCCTCGATGGGTACCGTGTCGGCTCCATGATCTGTTTCGACGCGGACTATACGGATACGACCCGGGCAAGAGCACGGGAAGGTGCACGCCTGCTCGCGGCGCCGGCTCACGATTGGCCCGCGATCGGGCGGGCGCGCGCGGTTCACTTGCGGGCGAGGGCTGCGGAAAACCGCCTCCCCATCGTGATGGCGGATTGGATGGTCGGCTCTGCGGCCGTGGATGCTCGCGGCCGCATCATCGCGCACATGCCCTTCTACGAGAAATCGCCAGGTGTCATGATTGTCGACGTACCCGTGGGCGACGGAGGCGTCACGCCTTACGCTAACGCCGGCGACATCGCGGGTTGGCTGAGTATCTGCGCCACAATCTTTTTCTTGCTGCGCAGCGGGAGGGCACAAAGGAGACGGCCACGGCCTCAGACTCCGTCCTAGGTTCGTCCCGCGCTATCGGGCGCCATCGAAATCCAACAAGATCACGCGCTTTCCTGCTGGGATGCCATGATCGTACGCAGCGCTCAACGTCTTAGGTGCAGTGTGCTGCTCTCAGAAGACCTGAACCATGGCCAACAGTACGGTACCGTCACCGTAAGAAACCCATTCATCATCAGTCAAGAACCGAAGAGCTCCCCCTGAGGGAATTGAATGGCAGCGCTGCAAGCCTGTATGGGTCAAAACGGATCGACCGTGACCAAGCCCGGCTTGCCGTAGTGCGCAGCATAACTGATTTGCAGCATCGCCCGACCGACAATCGGGACGTCGTTGCCTACTCCGGTGCGGAGCTCGCTCTTCAATGCTTCCGGCGACCGACGAAGCCGTTACCCACATCGGCAGAGGTGTAGTTGCTGGGACGTGCCGATAAATTGGGCAATGGCGCGCACGGGCAGGTGCTGACCCCATCGCAGCCGAAGGCTCTTCTTGAGCCTGCGCATGGATAGCCTCCTTCGGGAAAAGTGACTCAAGGGGATAGATCACAGATGTTGAAGGCGCGACGCCGCTTTCTCTCCGATTCCATCAGCGACAAGGCCCTCAGACAGTTTGCCCGGGGCGTTTGTCTTTTGCATCCGATACCCGTCGAAGTCCATATGCGCGGTGTCGACTACATATACTGGGCTATCCTCGGTGGCAAATGGCGCGGGGATCCCGCGGCCCTTCGAAAACACTTCCCCGACCCGCTCGCCTTAGTTGCGCCCATGCGGGCTGCGCGCTCGGTAATGGAACCCCTGTTCGCACCCGCCAAGCCGCCGGCCCAACCCTCGGAAGCCGAAAAGCCAAGCCCTGTGATCGTCACGCTCTTGTCTGTGCCGGGGTTAGCGTCGTCAAACCGGGCATCGGCCCAAATCCCTCATAGGTAGGCTCGAAACGCTGTTCCGAGTGCACGTCAAGAGCAACAAAAAAAGGTTTCCATCCCTCATAGGTAGGCTCGAAACGGACGGCGAGCTGCACGTGACGCTCATCCGACCTATGTTTCCATCCCTCATAGGTAGGCTCGAAACCAACCGAAAGCCCATGATGACGCCGTTTTTTCAGATCGGGTGCAACGCCCAGCACGTGCATCCAGAGAAGGACCCGATGCCCTCTCGTTCCCTTTATGACAGCGTTTGTCGCTTCTTGCAAGCTGTTGTCGACCCCCCGGGGCTTTTGCACGACCGGGGGTCGACAGCGCGGCTCAGAGCATCAGGTGGCCTGCGACTTCGGTACCCTATGTCGACCGCGCCACTGCACAGCGTGAGGAGGCCAACACCCTGGCCCTTGCCGAGCCGGCCAAAATTTGTTGATTCATCTTATCCTGTTCATCCCCCTTCCACCATTTGCAGGTTGTCTACCGGTTGCGCACCTGCGGGGAGATTTGGCCATACGGTCTCCCAATGCAAGCGCCACCATCGGCCATCGCGCTAGCGGTGCAAAACCGTCGTCGTTATGGCATAATCACCCCCGGAGGTGTCTGAGTTGTCACCAGCCCGCGATGACGCAGCGTCAGCCGCGCCCACTGAGTCCCAAGTATTTGACCTGATCATCGTTGGAGGCGGCCCGTGTGGACTAGCATGCGCGGTCGCCGCTCGCCGGCATGGGTTGTCCCATCTGATACTAGAGAAGGGGCCCTTTCTCAACACGTTGGTGCGCTTCCCGGAAACAATGAGCTTTTTCAGCTCGGCGGAACGGCTGGAAATTGGCGGCATCCCGTTTGCTCTGCCGCACTTGCGGCCGACCCGGGCCGAGGGTATCGCGTACTTTCACAAGGTCGCCCAGCGCGAGCAAGTCAATCTCCACACCTATGAGCCCGTCACGGAGGTCACCGGCCGTTTCGGGGATTTCACCGTAACGACACTGGATCGCACGGGCCGCAGGCGGTTCTATCGCAGCCGCGCAGTCGTGATGGCCACCGGGTACTATGACAACCCCAACTTACTGGGCGTTCCGGGGGAAGAGCTGGACCACGTACTGCACCATTACGATCAACCGTACCGGTATTTCCGCCAGCGGGTCGTCGTCATCGGCGCGGGCAACTCGGCAGCCCAGGTGGCCCTGGAGCTGTTCCGACACGGCGCCCACGTAACCCTCGTCCATCGCGGTCCGTCTATTTCTGACCACGTGAAGCCGTGGATCCGGCCTGATCTGGAAGCCCGCCTGCGAAACAACGAAATCCCGGCATACTTCGACACCGTGGTGGAACGCATCGAACGGGACCGGGTGCATCTAGTGCAAAAAGGCGACAGGCGATTTACTTTGCCGGCCGACTTTGTGCTGGCGATGACCGGGTACCGGGCCGACCATTCGCAGCTGGTAAAGCTCGGCGTGAACATCGATCCCGTCTCCGGCGCGCCCGTCTACGATCCGGATACGATGGAAACCAATGTGCCCGGACTGTACTTGGCCGGCGTCATCGCCGGGGGCCACGAAGCGAACATCTTGATGATCGAAAACGGTCGGTTTCACGGTCCGAAAATCGCAGCGCATCTGGCCCGCAGGTTGTCAAGAAGAAGCTCAAAGCCTTGAACGACCGGCCCTTGCAGAAGCTGCTCGGCTGCCGCCGGTCCTTGTTTGAGGGGATGGGCGTACCCGCGCCCGCCCCTGGCCAGTCTGTGTTCCCAACTACCCGTTGGTAGCCACGCAGCCTTAGAAGCTGCTCAACGCTTGTCCAACGCGCCCGCTTCATTTCTCACCACGTCAGCGGACACAAGGAGCAGAGGTGCCTGGTGTCCCTGCCATATACCTGAGACTCAGACGATTCTTCCCGAACGGGCACTTGGGTCGGTGCAATGCTTGGGAAGGATGCCGATCTTGCCAGCGATTCCCGTGGAGCGCTCTGCTCTACCTCTGCCGAGACCTCGGCACGCTGTTGTCCGGCCTGCGACAGGATGCTTTCCGTTCCTGCCGTCGCTTCAGCAGCGGGTTTCGACCCCAGGCCTTCAGGAGCCTCAAGCGTTATTTGAGAAAGTTCCGGGCGAAAGCTCCTATTGATTAAGCTTGCTATACCTCCCGTCAGATGCGGAGAAAATAATTCCGAAATAAGAGCCCGAGGTTCTTCCTTCCAATCCCAGTCCGGCGGTGCGAAGCCAACCACCAAGGCAAGGGCGACGGCCGTCGCACCGATGAGTCTGAAACCTTTCGTTGTTAAGGACCGAGCCCGACCTGTATGCCGCTCGGTACTCGAACCAATTGAGACAGTCAAAGTCCGCCGCGGTGCCGGTGTTTCAAATGGCCATCCGCCGCGCAGCCATTGAATCAACGCTCTACGATCGTACAAATAAACGCGTTTTCGGGCGAGCTCCCTTGCCCGTTTGGTAAAAGAAGAGTTTGTGATGACTCAGGCCTGGTCTGCTTCATAATACGACTGCGCCATGAAAACCTCTCGAACGGCCTGATTACCAACGGGTGTCCTTGACCGTTTCGCTTGCACAGCTATGCGCAGGCCGCGAACCGAGAGGATGAGGTCGGCTCCCTGATCTCCTCCCCTTTTCAGACCAACATGCTCAACGTCAAAACCTTCTTCTTCGAACCGTTGTGCCAACCAAGCTTCGAATTCATGGCCTTCCATTGCGTAGATTTGTGAAAGCAACGAGTTGGGTGATGCAGCTGCCGTCGTTTTCGAGCGTGTCCGGCGAGGCACCAATATCAGGATTCACGCGATTAACGAACTGATCATGAACAATCAATATTCCAATACTCTCTGACCGATAGTTCGCGAATCATCAATACAATAGCGAACCAAAGTGCGCGTAGCCGGACGTACAACACACGCGATCACGCCTCTCAGGCCCGCGTGTCCTCACGCGCCTAGTAGCTCACCTGGTAGCCCAAGAGTGTCTAGTGCTGCACGGCAAGTGCAGGGACAACCGCTATGAATCATCCCCTGCCCCATAACAGCCAGCTCCTGCGAACTTGAGCTGCTCCGCGAGAAGGGGACTACGCTCGAAGCAAACGAATTCCGTGCACTAGGCTCTGGCAGATTACTTTCATCCCCGGCCGTGGGTCTTTCCATCCCCCATAGGTAGGCTCGAAACTGCATGAAATCGTGCTCGAAAGCCGGCCGTTTGTCGAGTTTCCATCCCTCATAGGTAGGCTCGAAACACTGTCTCTGGTGGTGGGCTCTGGATTACGCTCCCGAGTTTCCATCCCTCATAGGTAGGCTCGAAACCAAACGCAGATGAGAAGCCTGTTTCTGAGAATCCGACGTTTCCATCCCTCATAGGTAGGCTCGAAACTGCGCTGGATTTGGTGCCGGGTCGGCTCATGGGTGAGGTTTCCATCCCTCATAGGTAGGCTCGAAACCGGCCGAGGTTGTCGTCGAGGAGTGGGAGGCGCAGCTTGGTTTCCATCCCTCATAGGTAGGCTCGAAACCCGGACACTCGGCGATGATGCGCTTGATGGGGGCGGGTTTCCATCCCTCATAGGTAGGCTCGAAACCAACCGAAAGCCTATGATGACGGCCTTTCTCCGATCGGGTGCGATACCCGGAACATGCACCCCGGGAAGGGCTTGATGCCCTCTCGTTCCCTATATGATAGCCTTTGTCGCTTCTCGCGATCTGTTGTCGATCCCCCGGGGTTTTTGCCTCACCGGGGGTCGACGACGCGATTCAGAGCACAGATGGATATGAAGAGAGCCGGCTGCTAGTCATCGATTCATCTTCTCCCGCTCATCCCCCTTCCCCCATTTGCGGGTCGTCGTTCTTGCGCTGGAGAAGGTTCCGCTTCTCAATACACTGGTGCACTTCCCAGGGCGACCTCGTGCTGCCATGACCGGGTATCGAGCCGACCACCGGCACATCGCCGAGGGGAGATTGAGATTTTCAGCGTTCGCGGAGCTTTGTACGCTAGGTAGGTTTGCGAAGGGCAATCATCCGAACGCCTCGATCAATTTCTCGATCGGAAGGGCCATCAGCCGGCGCTGCTCATCCAAGACTCATTCATAGTCCGACACCTGTCCGTTAAGCGGGATCAGGGGAATACAGTTCTCCTCGAAGTTTCGCCGGAGGTGGAGCAAAATATCCCGCACGGTGATGTGGTGGAAAGCAACCCACCGTCGCCAAGGCGGATTTGGGCTGCTTTGTAAGCGATGCAATAAGGACTCATCGAGGAGAGGACTTGTCCATCTGTTGGGGCAACATGCCCGTCCAGAAGCTCTAAGGTAATTCACTCTCAATCACAGCCTCCACGCAAGTATGGACGAAGCCGCCTAGATACACCTCAAGAGCAAACAGGCCGCTGATATCGTCAATCCAGGCCAGTTTTTTGGCAATGGTGGGTTTGTGCACCTCGAAGCGCGTGCCCGGGAGCTCAGCGGGCGCGCCAGGGTATTTCCAACCTTTTCCCTGCGCTCCAAGCCCCGCTCCCAGGGACACTCGTGTACCAGGTTAGGGTTTCGGCAGCAATGTTCGTTCTCCTCATAATCCGCGCCCACTGCGACGCCCTCCGGTCATAGAGGGCATGACAAGCGTTCCCCGGGCTTGATGGCCTCAACCAAAGCGCCAATCACTTCCCTGATTCCGCCTTTAACGGGGTGAATTGACCGACCAGTTGGCCTCGATCCACATGCGCCGCGCCGCAACCCTCCCTATTGAAAAGTTACACCACGATAACCCTTTGCGGACATGCATTCACGCTCAATACCAATCTCCTGGGTGAGACGGTCTGCACATGTTCCTCGCCATTCCAGTGCGTGACCGTCAATTTGACGGCTCAAGAACGGCGCGCTTGCTCACGGATGGTTCTCTGCCAGCTGTGCTTACTTCATAGGTACGGATACTAGCAGTTGGCATGTGACAGCCGTGCTATAGATGGCATTCGATTTTGAAGGATGCGTTAACTTTCTATCGAATAATTGGCTGAGCTCCGGCCACTCTGCGGTGGCGTCGACAGACCACGAGAGTGGATAGCGTCTAAGAGCGGCAAGGTGCCTCGTACAACAACGGCGCCTTGAGCCCTTCCGACACGTTATGCGCGCTTCGTTCTCAGTACGGTTCGCTGTCGTCCACCTTTATGCCGGTATGTCGGGCAACGGTCCCTGGCCCACCAGGAAGGGCGCGGTACATTGCCATTGCCATTTCGTGCGACCGGGAGGCGTGACGGTTGCAAGAACGCGTCTACACGCTGACCGCTTTGACGGACATTTGGACAGGCTCGATTTCTTTGAGAGAAGACAAGAAGGGCGGCAGTGGGCAGGATTCAGTTCAGATTGTCCCTGACCGCCTTGTCACCACGGGTCTGCTCGGCTCTATCCGATGGTGGTTCGAAGTCCTCGTGCGCGGACTGGGTGGCGCGCCCTGCGGTCTGGATGATGAACCGGATACGAGGAAAGAACCTGATGAACCCGGTCATCACTGCGTTGTTTGCGAGCTGTTCGGCTGCACCGGCTGGGCGCGCAAGTTCCGCTTCGATGTCCTCGCGGAGGACGGGAAGGCACAACAGAACCAGATTACAAAGGATAATCCCTTCCGCATCCGGTTCACACCTTTACGACCAGTCCGTGATGAAGAGTGGGCACTCCTCGACCTGACCCTGCGGTTGATCGCCGATTACGGCGCGATCGGGGGCAAGACAAGTCTGAAGCCGAGTGGCGCAAAGAACCCAAAGCGTTACTTCCGTCCTCGCAACTTCGGTTTCGTACGCATCAAACATCGACCAAGCGTGCCAAGGCTGACTGAATACAGGCTCCGGGCGTACGTAACCGACCCCCGATGGAGGTACCCCAAACAAGAAGGCTTCTCCTGGGCTTCGCTTGACCACGTTTGGTGTGTGAAGGCACGCTATCACGCGCGCCAGGATAGGACGAAAAGTACCTTCAATCGAGTGACCGAGCAGCCCGAGAAAGAATGGCGTTCAAGCCATGGTGACTCTCGTTTGGCCAGACGGGAGACTGGTTCAGAGGGTGATCGTGAACGTAAGAATGTCTTCAGCTTTAAGGAACCACAAGCACAACGGAGCTTCGGGTTTGTTCGGCATCCGAGGGAATTCGAGGCGACACAGCAACTCTTGAGAGAGGTATGGAAAGACCTCAGAACCGATGACTTTCTCACCGGCGACGCCATCATCCGCAAGCTTTTCGATGAGGGTGGAAACGAATGACTTACGACTTCTACAGCCATCTAGACAGCCGTGTTGACTCTCTGGCTCAAGAATGGCTACCAGAGGGTTTCATTGGATTTGCTAGTGGGTTCGTAGACCTGTGCACTGTGGCGTCGGCCCGCGGAAATAGAGACAAGTCTGTGCAGGGGCGCAACAAGTCCAAAGACGGAGCTCGTGATATATACGTGCTCCGCACGCTGCAACATATGCGAAAGCTGCGCGGACACCTGCCTGGATGGTTTACGGATTTGTTCGATGTCGAACCGCTCGCCCTCCATCCCGGCTGGCTGACGATCGACGTTTCGTTCACGCTCCAGACGCCTTGGTACTCCAAAGACGATCGGCCGTTCCATGTGCTTCACAACCCCGTGCGGAAAGAACGTCTTTTCGGCATTCCTTTCATGTCCGCAGCGAGCTGGAAGGGGTTGCTCCGCTGGTCGATGCAGATGACCCAGGGGTTGATCGGCCCTGAACCCATTGAAGACCGTCAAACGCGCGAGGTGGCTGCAGCAACGGTGCATCACCTCTTCGGCAACGAGAAAGGCGAAGACGAGCTTTTCCAAGCCGGTGCGCTTCGCTGCTACCCAACTTGGTTTTCGGCAATCGACTTCGAAGTCATCAATCCCCACAGTCGAAAGACGCGAGCCGGGACGAACCCCATTTACTACGAAGTTGTTCCGGCGAACACGAACGGTAGGTTACGTCTTCTGTATGCGCCGTTTCCCCGCCAAGCGGAGCACGACGGCGTCGATCCGATCTTCGCCTTGACGACCCTGTTCCACGCGATCGAAAGGCTCCTCACCCGCTACGGCTTCTCCGCGAAACGGACGGCCGGATGGGGGCTTGCGGAGGTCAACGGCTGGAAGGTCTCCGGTCACGGTGGCACAGAGTGCGGAACGCGGGAACAGGTTACCTCGGCCCTGAAGCAGCTTCTTCGAGGAAGAAGGGACGCGCGGTGAATGCGACTGGCAAGGACTTGGCGGAAAAGCTCAAGAGCTCACGAGCGCTGTTGCTCGCCTGCGAAACCATCGGCTGGCTCCATCAGACCGGGAAAGCCCACCCGGATTTCTTGCTCTCGCAAGGACGCGCTGGCGTCAAGTACACCCCGGAGGATTGGCATAAACAACTCGTCCCTGGCTGGAGCGATCGCCTCCGGTGGGTCAAAGAACGAACGGGAAAGAATGACATCGAATGGCCTGCTTCCCTAGAGGATTTTCTCTATAAATACAACAAGGCGGGAAGCGAGGATCTCGTCGGTTGCCTCCAAGCTGGCCACGCCATGGCTTCGGGGATCGAGAAGAGCAACTTCAGTGACAAGGCTTCAGAGTACCTGAAGCAGGACGCAACGCACATGTGGCTCACCAGCGCCTACGGCCGTCCCATGCGCAACCTCCTGGCCGATCCTCCCGAAGTACTTCGATCCGGCGGATGGGAAACGTTGCTCCAACGCATCGGCGCGCTCCTCGATCGATTAGAGAAGCTGGGCACCGAACGGCAGGGCGATGTGTATGAGTGGTGGAAATGGCGAGAAGACGCGATTGGCCAAGGCGGTTGGCTACGGCGCGCCTTTGAAGCCACTGTAGCGGATACACGATTGCCCAACAACGACGTCACCCTCTGGGATCAATCCTACGTCGCAGGCGCGCTTTTCAAGTCCGCCGTCGCGGGGCTGGTCTTGCTCGGTAAACCGCCGAACGGTGCATGGGAAAAGCTCAAAACTAAGACCCGGTGGCGAGTGCTGACCGTCGGCTTCGGCACTGAGCACTATCAAGAACGGGCGGTGCGCATCGTCGACTGGACCGGTGCTGCGCAACAGATCGAAGCCTTCTTTGAAGACGTGCGGCGCTTGATCGAGGTCGAACTCGCGGTAGGTTCGCTCGTATATCGTGACGACCAAGTTCTAGCCTTCACCTTCCCGGGGCTGCGCTCCGACGACCAAGACCCTGGCCAAAAGAGCTTAGGGACTCACGCGGCCGAAGAGCTTCTCGAGTGGATCAAGAATCACGTCGACGAGCTAGCACAGCAGCGCTTGCTAGAAACACCGCCGTGGTGCTCGCTTTCTGAATCGACCCGTTCGTTCATCCCCATGGCGAATCAGGTCGCCGAAGCACGAAAAAAGCTAACCGTCCCCCTGCACCGCCCGTGGACGATCTCGGAAAAAGACGACAAGGAAGACAACAAAAGGAAACGAGGCGACGTCTGCCCGGTCTGCCAGGTGCGCTTCAACGGAGGGGCCGGCGGTAAGGAAACCAGCCCGAAGCAACGACCGTGTCGCGTCTGTGGGGAGCGTCGCGAGAAGCGCTTAAAGGCTTGGTTGACGGAAGGTAAGGATACGATCTGGATTAGCGAGCTGGCCGACGACAACGACCGCGTCGCGCTGCTCACTTTCCGTTTCGACCTCGGTCCCTGGCTCGACGGCTCCCGCACCGACTCATTAAGGACCCAATGCATCGCCGCGTGGCGCCGGCACAATCCGTCCGTGAATAATAATAAAGATAATCCCATCGACTTAGACGACCCTACGGAAAGCTTGATGCAACACGTCAGGTCCGTCGTTCACAACCCGCGTAAGGTGACGTCCGTCAAACGGGCTGGAAATCTCGACGACGCCATCATGGCGTCACTCAATCAGGGGTTCTCCTATGACCAAGACCTCAGTGACTTCTACCACAGGATGGTCGAGGATCGCGCCGACGCTCCCCCACGTTGGGACGCGGTGAAGCACGATCCCGGACGCGCCGCCCATTGGCTTGTCCACCAAATCTTTCGGAAAAACCCGTCGCCTGGAAGAGTTTACCGATTCTGGCGGACGGCAGAGGCTTTCTTCGACGAGCTGCTTCCCGTCTTCCGCGAAGCGGCGGCCGCCCATCAAAACCGCTGGCGGACTCGCCGGCTGCTCCTTGTTCCGGACAAGGCGAGTCAGGGCGGTTGGCAAGATCACGAGACCTACGCGACCCGGTGGAACGACGCGCCGCTTGAACTGCTTTATTGCGCGGAAAGCGAGAGCTTCCTTACCATCTGCAACCTGGCGCGCATCCTCCGTCCCGAAGAACAACCCCGGGAAAGGTTGAAAGGACTCCGTTTAGAGCTCGAGAGCGACAAAGGCGATCGGAGTACCCTAACGATTGGTAAAGTCTCCGTCCCCTCGAATCTGGGCTCCTATTCCCCGCTCATTGTTCTCGACCGCCGCCCTGAGCGCTTTCGAGTGCTCGTCCCGCTTCAAGCCGCGCCTGCCTGCATCGACGCGGCACTCAAGAAATGGCGCGACGAGTTCGCACCGGTGTGGGATCGCATGCCGCTTCGCTTCGGCGTGGTGGCCTTTTCCCGAATGACGCCCTTCCAGGCGGTCATCGAAGCGGCCCGGAATCTGGAAGACGCCCTCTCCGGTCCGGCGGAGGAAACGTGGAGTGTAATGGATTGTCAGGTGCGTAATGGCATCGCCGCGCTTCTCTTGATGCGGCGTGATGGAACCCGTGAGATCGTCACCGTTCCCACGGTGCTCCCCGATGGACGCGTCGACGAGCACTACCCTTATGTGGCCGTAACGAACCCGAGGCATCTGAGGAAGCGGGATTTCACCGTACCGCCCAGTGATAAGCGAGCGAAACAGACCTATCGGCACGTCCTCGACCTCACGCCCGGGGACGAGATTCTGGTTGCGCCGAGCCGTTTCGCCACCATGTTCTTGGCGAGTACGGCAGACCGTTTCCACCCTGTCGATGTTCGTTATGTCTCCGAATGGGACAGAATGCGTGAGATTTGGCATCTTTTGTGCCGCACGGCGCCAAGCGTGACGTCGTTGCACACCCTTTGGTCGGCACTGGCTGACGTACGGGCGCGGTGGGAAGACCTGAAGCCACGACCGTCAGACCCACCGCCCTGGGCCTCATTGGTCCGATCCGTGCTCGCCGACACCTTGGGTGTTCGTCCGTCAGAGCTCGAAGTGCTCGTGGAAGCGGCCGTCTTCGGCATCTTGGAAAAGACCCTCGACTGGCATCTGCGAATTCTCAAGCTGGAGGAATCGCCGTCATGACCATTAGCCGAGTACAGAAGAGCTTCGTGTGTTACCGCCACCTCGGAATCGCTGTAGACCCCATTCACGTCGGAACAGGCGGAACGCGCCTTGGGCGTGTGGACAACACGATCGTACGGGATCCTGCCACCAAGATTCCGAAGATCCCGGGTTCGAGCCTCGCAGGCGCGCTCCGAGCCTACGTCGCGATGGCCCAAGAGAATACACGCGATCCAAGTCAGCGAGAGAAGCCCTACTACCCGGATTGCGCGGGCCAAGGGCAGCCGCGCTCGGGTGGTTCGGATGGGCACTGCGGACAGCGTAACTGCCCGGTGTGCACCGTCTTTGGGTTCGCCCGCAGCAGTGGTGGCTCAAGCGGTTTCGCGGGTCTTGCGGCCTTCAGCGACATGCACCTTCTCCTCTTCCCTGTTCCGACGCGCGAGGGCCCGATGTGGATCACCTCGCCGAGTGCGCTCCAGCTCGCCGGAGCGGACGAAAGAATCGAAGAGGTCATCAAAGACGAGCACCGGGTCTACCGCCCAAAGGGCGGGGCAGGCTGCGTGAACCTGGGTTGGCTGATGCTTGAAGTTGAAGCGCTCGAAGTCGAGCTCGACGGCGCGTTGGACGGCGTTCCAGAGAACATTCGCAAACGCGTGGCGCTGGTCTCGGACAAGCTGTTCAGCCACATCGTCAACAGCAACCTGGAGACCCGCACATCCGTCGCCATCGATGCCTCAACCGGCGCCGCACAGGACGGCGCCCTCTTCACCTACGAGGCCTTGCCGAGAGGCTCGGTGCTCCAGTGGGAGGTCACTTGCCGCTTCCCGGGGCATTTCAGCATCGACAACCAACCCCTTCAGGCAGTCCAGACGCCCGACGATGTCCACAACGTCGTAAAGAAAGGCTACCCCTACCTCGAAGCTCTCGGCATCGGCGGCATGACCACGCGAGGGATGGGCCGGCTGAGAGTGCTCGGTAATTCAGGCAGCGACGCCTACGCAGACGGGGCCCAGGGGGGTGAGGCATGATGCAAAACCTTGACATTCAATGCGCAACGTTGGCGGAAGAGTTGGGCCAGGGTGCGGACAAAGCACGCAAAAGCCTGTTGACGGATGGCCTCGGCGTTCTCCAAGACCAGGGGCTTTACGCCTTCTTCCTATTTCTGAAGGCAAGCACGAGGGGCAACCCCCGAGCGGTAAGCGACGCTTGCGCGTCCTTTCTGAGGAAACACGGACTCTTGCCTGACTCGCAGGACGTGTTCGACGGATTGAAGACCCTTTGCAGCCAAATGGACGATCTCCTTTTCGCCCGTGAACTCCTGTTGCACGCGCTAGCCTACGCCCGTTACCATGCCCAGGTCAGTCAAGAAGGGGAGGCTCACCGGTGAGCTGGCAACTATTTCGATGGGCGTGGCGACTTGAAGCCCCCGTGTTCGTGGGCGCACCGCCTGCGGGCTCTCTCAACCGCTGCCGTCTTTACATCCCGGCGAGGGCGGTTTGGGGCGCGCTCACCGCGGAGCGGGCACGGCTTGACCTCGGCATGAGCAACCGAGGCCTTGCCGCGTACCAAGACGTTGGAGAGGAGCTACGGCGCCACTTTCGCTTCACCTATCTCTACCCTGCCGAGCGCGTGGGCGAAGCGTGGCGGGCATGGCTGCCGACCTATGAGCCCCGACTCGGCCTTTGTTGGCAGCGCGAGGACCGATCCGCGGACGCGCCGGTTCCAGATCGCGTGTTCCGCTGTCGCCTGCTCCACACAAGGCCCGCAACCGCGATCGATCCCAAAAGCGATTCTGCCGCGTCGGGCTCATTGCGAGAGACCGAGTGTCTTGAGACGCGCTGGCGCGATGAACGAGGAGAGGACGCCGGGCCGGTGGCATTGGTCGGATACGTGTTTGCGAAGGAGTCGGCGGGAACGCCTTCACCCGGAATCGACCGTTTAACGCCGATTCGAAGGCTTTTCCTCGGCGGTGACACCCGCTACGGCTTAGGGCGCGTCAGCCGAAAAGCGCCAGACAGCGTGAATCCTGTGGACCGCGTCTTCGGGTGCCGCGTGGAGTTGGATGGAGAGGAGCCCGTAGTGCATTCGAAGATCGCGCTCGCGCATGCGCTGGCAGAAGCCCAGATGTCCGGAGCGCTTGAGGTTGTAAGCGGTTGGGACTTTGGCCAGCAAACGACGTTGGACAAGAAAGGGGCACCACTGTGGAGACCAGGATCACATGTCCGGGCATTCAACGGAAAGGGGCGGTTTCGAATCGATCCATGCGGGATTTGGCACCTTGAGGCTCCCGATCATTCCGCCGAGGCGCGCTAGGGAGTGCTGACCCAATGATCAGGTAGCGTCTTCGTTACCTCTGCAGATGGCGTGCGTGATCTCGGCATCACTGGATAAGTTGCCCCGAGGGGAAATACGCCCATTCACCTGCAAAGCTGCCGAGGTCGCGGGAGCTCCTGCCGCATCCCAGGGTCCCGACAAACGGTGTATACTGTGCTGTAAACCGTAATGGGCGAAAGCGTGCGCACGACCGCGACCGGCTCATAAGGGGTGTCCGCTCAACTTCTACGGCCTCCAGCCGGAACTGCGCTGGCCCGAAGCGGATGAGGGGGCCTGTGGACCACGCTGGCCGCAAACAAATCCACGAAGGATACCAAAGGGGACGTCACAACCAGCCCGGTAAACCGGATCAGGTTCCTCCTCACCTCGCCTCGGGCCAGGAGCCGGGAGAAAGTGAACATCCACAGCGAACGCTTGCCATCCAGGATGCCGCGAGCGTGTACCCATCCGGCCAGGTCGCCGTTGAGGTGGCGGTAGATAAACCCTTGGATTAGGCTGTTGTATTGCACGGGTAATACCGCTTCTTCGGCTGCTGGCCGAAGGCGAAGCCGTAGTCGTACTGGATCCTCCGTTACGTCCTGGTACCGGAACTTGCCCAGCATCCGATGATGCTGCCGATTGAAACCATTATTATCTCAACGGCGAAAACGCCCATGGGCTTTCCCTTGTTATACCGCATGGATCCCATCTCGGTCTTGAGCTTCCGGCTCCTCGGCGTCGGCGAACGAGCCTGTGAGGTCTACCACACCGCACCCCTTCGGATCCCAGCGCACCTTCGTGCCGTAAGGCTTGGAAAGCTCCGCGAGATGCCTGATGATGGCCTCAGCCCTCTCCGGACCGGCGAGCGACGGCCTGCCCCGGGCGGGACGAGACAATTGAAACCCGAGCTCGACAGGATACAGTTCGATCTTTGTCAAATGCCCGTCATCCCATGTGCACAGCGCCACGACAGATTCCCAATACCGGCGCTCTGACGGAAACCCGCGGGTGTCATTCTTGCTGCGGGCATCGAAGAGATCGGCGACGGTCGCTTCCGGGCCCAAACCGAGGCGTTCGTAGAAGTCCGCGGGTTGATGACGAACGGTTTCATTTTGGAAGATGAAGTTGCCGAGACTGTAGAAGATGGGGGCTCCCTTGTAAATCTCTATACCCCGCAGCACATGAGGTCCGTGGCCGATTACCGCATGGGCGCCTTCATCGATACACGCCCTTGCCACGGTCTCGATGAATTCAGCCGCTCGTTCCAGATCGGAACCCTTTGCCTCATGGGCATGAATGCTGACAAACACCCAATCCGCCTGCCGACGCGCCTCTCGGATGGCTCGGAGATTTCCCTCCAGGTCGCCCGCATGGGGTGTCGTCACCACCTTGGGCGTCTCGCCTACCACGAAGCGCCGGCCTAGAAACGTTATCGTTCCTTCGGGGTCCGGCTTTCGGAATCCCAGACGGATCCTGAGCCGATGTTCCGCGCCCAGATCGAGCTCCTCGTCGAGCTTTTGCAGGAACTGAAACTGATCCGGTGTCACCTGGATAGTGGTCTCGTATCGCTGGGGGTTCAGACCCGGTCTACCCTGAAGGTCGGGACGGCTGTTTCCCGCCCGGTTGAATTCATTGAACGTGGAGCACATCGCTACCAACCCGACGCGGCCAGCATCAAGTTCCAGGTATGCCGGACGGCGGGCCTCCGCCAGATTGCGGCCGACCCCGGCATGAACGGCCCGGCCTCCTCCAGCGTCTTCATGGTGGCGAACAGCCCGCCCTCGCCCCAGTCGAGGGTGTGGTTGTTAGCCCAAGCGTAAAGGTTAAAGGACATCCACTGAAGTTCTCGGAAAATCGAGGGATGGGCGCACACCCACGTGCCGCCGCTCTCCGCCTGAGGGTATCCTTCGAACTTGTGAAAGAGCATCTCCATGTTGGTAAACCGCACGTCCGCGCCCAAAAGAATCTCCCTAAGGCGCAGAAACGCCGGTTCGGTAAAGCAAGACAGCCGCTGCGTGATCAGGCTGTCCCCTGTCGCCGCCAAAACCAGCCTTCCCCGCCGCGGATGGACCATAGGCGTAAACCTCCCGGTGCTGCTACCCATCGCTTTCTGCCAACCACATCTCCGTACTCAGCAGGGACAAAAGGGCCTACCAGGCCAGCAATGTGGGCCATGTCGACGAACAACACGGCGCCTACCTCGTCACAGATGGCCCGCCTCCTTTGCAGGCATCCACGCCAGCCGCCTCGGACAACGCGGGCTGGATGCCGTCATGGAGAGCATCCGTGCGTGTTACGCCTCCCTGTGGACCCCCCGGGCCGTCGCGTATCGCCGCCGCTTCAACCTGCGGGACGACGAAGTGTTGTGCGCTGTCGTTCTGTGTCGCATGGTAGGCGCCTGCGACGACCCCACCCGGCAACCCCAGGCGGCGGGCGTCGCGTTCTCTTGCGATCCCCGGACCGGGCGAGCCGACGTCGTCACCATCGGCGGCGTGCGGGGTCTGGGCCAAGCCGTGGTCGACGGCAGCGGCAACCCCGAGGAGATCGTCGTCCAAGTCGGCTGGGATTTCCAGGTGCTGGAGCGGCGCGAGGGAACCGATCGGGTGCTCACCGACGAGCAAGCCATTCGCCTCGCCCACCTGGTACAGCGGGTGCATTGGGCGCTCGGCGACGGGCAAGACCCGCAAGATGTGGAATGGGCGTTCGACGGATCGTCCTTTTGGCTCCTTCAAGCGCGTCCGGTAACCCGCGTGCCCCGCTACACCTTTCCGGGGGCCGGGCAACTTCCCACCGTCTGGTCCAACGGAAACCTCAAAGACGCCCTGCCCGGCGTCCTCTCTCCCCTCGGGTGGAGCATCTCCGCGTGGATGATCCGGCACAACCTCTTCGCGCCCCACCGGGCCGCGGGGTACGCTGTCCCTTCGGGTCTAGAGGCGGTCCGCCGCTTCGCCGGCCGGGCGTATTTCGACCTCACTTCCCTTCTTTGGGCGTTCTACGACGGCCTGGCCATGACGGCCGGCGAGTTTAACCGGAGCCTGGGCGGCCATCAGCCGGAGCTTCCCGTTCCCGAGCCCGATCCTCTCAAAGGCCCGCACGCCCGCCGCCGCACCCGCGCCCGCCTCAAGCTTTTGCGGGCCGTCTTGCGCGCGGACAAGCGCCTCCCCGCCGAGGTCCAAGCCCGCCTTGACGCCGTGAAGCGCCACCGCGGCGTCGATTTCGCGGCCGAGTCGCTGGAACAGTTGCGGCAGAGACTGCAAGACCAGATGGAGCAAGCGTACCAATTTGGACCCCTCAGCATGCTGGCCAACAGCTCAGCGGGCCTTTGGCATGATCTCCTGGAAAAAGTGCTGCTCAAGGTCGCTCCCGGGCAAGCCGCCGCCCTCGCCTCGCAACTGGTGGCGGGAGCGGGAAACGTCGTCAGCGCGGAGCACGGCTACCGCCTTTTCAACCTGGCGGCCAAAGCGGCCGGCGATGCCGAAGCCCGGACGCTGCTCGCATCGGAACCCTTGGATGCGTCCGCGTGGCGGCGGCTTTCCGCCGATTCAGCGTTCCGCCGGGAACTGGAGCAATTCCTGACCGTCGAGACGCTGGCCGCCGCCGCGGCCCGGGTGGCTGGGGGCGACTTCGACGTGCGGGTCGAGGCGTCGTCCCATCCAGAGCTGAGAGCGCTGGCGGAGGCGTTTAACACCATGGCGGCGGAGGTGCGCGCCCTTTTTGAGCAGCAGCAAGAAGCCGAACAGGCGCGCCGGCGGCTGGTGGCCAATGTCACCCACGACCTGCGCACGCCGCTTACCGCCATCGCGGCGATGATCCAGGCTCTGCGGGACGGCGTGGTGCAGGACGGCGAGGGGAGGGATCGATACCTGCGCGCCGCATCCCAAGAGATCGAGTACATGAGCCGGCTCCTCCGGGAACTCAGCGATCTTCTCCGGCTGGAATCGGGCCAGATTCGCCTTGAGAAAGCACCTCTCGTCCTAGAGGATCTCCTGGCGGAGGTTCTTGAGGCGTTCGGCGTCACCATGCAGCAAAAGGACGCCTCCTTTTGCGTGGACGTCGATCCCGATCTTCCCCTGATCGAAGGCGATGCCGTCCGGCTCCGCCAGGCACTGGTCAACGTGGTGCAGAACGCCGTTCAGTACACGCCTCCAAGAGGAAAAGTCCGGGTGAGGGCTACTACGGGAGCGGAATGCGTGCGGCTCGTCGTCATCGACGAGGGGCCGGGCATCCCTCCCGAGGCGCGTTCTCGGGTGTTTGAGCGCTTTTACCGGGCAGACCCGGCCAGAAGCCGGGGCGAGGGGTTGGGGCCCGGCATGGGCTTGGGGCTGGCCATCGCTGAGGATATCGTCACCAAGCACGGTGGCCGGATCGGAATCGCCGAGGACCGCACCATCGGAACCGAGGTTTGGATAGAGCTACCTGTGCATTCCGCCTCCAGAAGGGCGTAAGTTCCTCCCCCGTTGGCAAGCAGCCCGGGCGGGCGAGAGCGGGATCGGCGCTTAGCCGACGATCAAGTTCCTTTCTGGACGGCGGACGGACGCCCGGACCGCGCGCTGTCCCAAGGAGAGCACGATGGCAATCGGACCAACGCGTCCGATGAACATGGTGGCGATGATGAGCATTTTTCCGAGCGGACTCAAGGTGCCGGTCACACCTAGCGAAAGCCCTACCGTGCCCATCGCGGACACCACCTCAAACAGCGTGGGCAGCAGTCCCTGTCCTTCGCTGATCAGCAGGATCATTGTCACCGCCATGATCCACAGGACGGTGCCGGTGACGACGACTAAAGCCCCGTGGAGGGATTCGGTCCCCAGCCGGTAGGGACCGAGTTCGGTGTCCCGCTTGCGCCGGACCGCCGAGAGAAGCACCGCCAGAAACACCGCCAGCGTGGTCGTCTTAATGCCCCCTCCCGTCGAGCCCGGCGACGCACCGACGAACATCAGGATGAGAAACAGGAACAACGTCGGCTCGGCCAAGTTTTCCGTCGCTATCGTGTTAAACCCCGCCGTGCGGGTCGTCACGGACTGGAAGAAAGCAGCCAGCACGCGCTCCCCCGGCGCCAGTGGACCCAGGGTCCTCGGATTGGCTCCTTCGATCGTAAGAACGCCTACAAAACCGATCAGCGTCAACACCGCGCTGACCGACAAAACCACCCGCGAGTGAAACGACAGGCGCGACCACCGCCTGTTGGTCACCACGTCTTGCAGCACGGCAAACCCGAGGCCGCCGGCGACGATCAGCGTTGCTATCGTTAGGTTCACCGGAACATTCCCGCGAAACCGCTGCAGGCTGTTGCCGAACAGGTCGAACCCCGCGTTGCAGAAGGCGCTCACCGCATGGAAGGCGGCAAACAACATCGCCTTTCCGGCCGGCATCTCGTGCCGAAAGACCGTGAACAAGACGATCATTCCACCGATCTCCAAAAGCAGCGTGAACGTGATGACGTTCCGCACCAGCCGCACCACGCCGCCGATAGACGGCTGGTTCAGCTCCACGTGCAACAAAAGCCGCTGGCGAATGCCGATCCGCCATCCCAACAGCACCGCGGAGACGGTCACGGTGGTCATCAAACCCAGGCCGCCGAGCTGGATCAGGACGAGGATCACCAGCTGTCCGAACAGGGTGAAGTCCCGTCCTGTGTCAAGCACCGTAAGGCCGGTCACCGCAGCCGCGGACGTGGCGGTGAACAGGGCATCCAGGAGGCTGACGCTCGTACCCGGCTCGTGCGCGACCGGAAGCATCAGCAAACCCGTTCCGATCAAGGTCATCGTCAGATACCCCAAGACGATGAGCCTTGAGGGGTGGGGCTGCCTTCGCCCTCCCTGACCGGCACTAGCGTCGCTGGAGCCGCTCAATCTCGCTTCTCGCTCCCAGAACGATTAGGATGTCGCCGGCCTGGAAGGAGTGGTCGCCATGAGGGGAAACGATGAGCGAGTCCCCCCTCTTGATGACAAGGACGGAAATCCCGTACTTTCTCCGCAGCTGCAGCACCCCGAGACTCTTGCCCACAAACCGGTCGGGAACCGTCAACTCCATGATGGACGCATCGGGCGCCATGTCGATGTAGTCCATGAGTACGCCCGTCACCAGGCTGTGCGCGAGACGCTTGCCGACCTCCTCTTCGGGAAATATCACCCGTTCAACGCCGATATGGCGCAGAACGTCCGCGTGGACCGGGTTGTCCGCTTTGGCGTAGATCCGCGGGATCTCCAGCTCCTTGCAGATCATTGTGGCCAGGATGCTCGATTCGAGATCTTCGCCGATGGCGATGATCACATTTTCCACGTTCTGCACACCGGCTTCCCTCAAGGCCATCTTGCTTCTGGCGTTGGCCTGCACGGCGTACACGCCTGCCTCCTCGGCTTCGCGCACCCGTTCCTCACTCTGGTCTATCGCGAGCACCTCTTGTCCGAGATGGACCAGCTCCTTCGCGAGGCTGAGCCCAAAGCGGCCTAGGCCGATGACAACGTACTGATTCGGCATACGATGACTCCTTCTTTGCACTTGCAGGACTGATCCGGCTGCAGCTGTCCACAACGCACCGTTGAACCCGAGTCACCAGTCGCGCACAGATCCGCAACCAGTTTACCACGGTTCACCACGACACGCTTCATGTGTCGTACACCGGCGGCGAACGACGGTCGTCTGCGGCGCGCTCAATGAAGGCCTCGCCGACCGTCAGGAGTAGCTGGGGGTGCACGCTGAGCCGTTGCCGAGCCCCACTCGCTTCATCATTTAGGAATTGACGAACAATGATTGCCGTGATACCTTAACGATAGATGTTAGGGTACCCTAATTTTGGAATTAAGGCATCCTTGGCGTTAGGCGTTATCGAAACCAAGCTGAGGAGTGGATGAACCGTGCGCAGCCGCAGTCTCGTGATGACGATCCTGGCGTTGGCGCTCGCATACTTTGTCGCGTTTCCTTCCGCCGCCCAAGGGCAGCAGCCTGACCTAGACGGCATCAAAGCGTACCTCTTGCAGCAGTGTGCCAAACTCGAAGAGAACATCTCGGCGTTGAAGGAAGTGGCCGACGCCTACTACGGCTTGTCCACGCAATACGACTTCGACTACAGCGCCCTGTGGAACCAAGAAACAGAGACGGTCAGGAGCCTTCTGCTCCAAGCCAGGTCCAGCTTTTTGTCGGCCAACTCCGCTTACGAACTGATGGAGGGCATCGTCGCCGGTGTTCCCGCGTTGGCCCCATTCGACGTCGACATCGACGCCGGCGTGCCTAGCGGGGAAGGTGACGGAGATGTCGTCCGTTTCGATGTCCCGTTGCCTGACGGGAACGTTTTGCGCCAGCCGGGAAACTTCTTCTACCTTGCCGAGCTCACCCTCTGGGGAACCAACCCCGAGTGGACGGCACAGGGTGTTCAGCCTGATTTGGACGGCAATGGCACGGTGGACTTCGCTGAAGTGCTGCCCGACGCCAATGTGTTCAAAGGGATTGCCGACGCCTTCTTGCAGAAATCCCGCGAATTGTCCGTCGAGGCCAAAGCGTGGCGGCCGAGGGAAAGCGACGCGTTCACCGCTCTGGTCGTCATGATCCCCACCATGGACGAGTACTTCCAAGCCTGGAAGGAGTCGCGCTACGTCTCCGGCGCGCAAGCTGTGTCTCCTCAATTCGTGGCCACTTCTCGTCTGCAGGACATCGCCGACATCCTCCACGGCCTCCAAGTGGTCTACACCCACATAGAGCCGCTCATTTCAGCCCTCGACCCGGCGCAGGCTCAACAGATCGAACACGAGCTGTCCGCCCTCAGGGACTTTGTCCTTCAAGTGCTTTCTCAAGAGACGGCCGGCGTCAAGTTCAACCCTGAGGATGCGGATCTTCTCGGCAGCGAGGCTCAACACCGGGCCACCGCCATCGCGGGTCAAATCGCGCAGGCTGCCGCCAAGCTTGGTATTGATATTCAAGGGTAATGGGGTCTCAGGAGCAATCCAGCATGCTTCGCAAGATAACGACGGCGGTCATCGTATGGAGCGTCGTGCTCGGGCTGGGGCGCTTGGCCCCGCCCGCCGACGCGGCCATGCTGGATCCGGCCCTATCAGCGGAGGCCGTTCGATCCAACCTGTTTGAAGCGCAGTTATCGATGCTTGTCGACAAAGAGTCGGCACGGCGCTCGGTCGCCGACGCCCGCCTCGCCTACCTTGCCGGTCTTTCGGGCTCGATATCCGCTGGGGACCCGGCGCTCGATGTGCGAATTCGTTCCGCTCTTGAGGCCGCGGCGACGTCGGTTGAGGAAGGTGAACCTGCCGCGCTCGCCGCCGCCCGGGCCCGAGTGTGGACGGGCCTTTTGCACGCCAGTTACAAGATGGTGATGCGGGCCCTGTCGCAGGGCGATGGTCTTGCAGCCCGGACGTGGCTGCGACTGCGGGAATTCCGGCCGCCCACGCGCTTGTCTCTGCCGAGCACCGACGCGACCGTTGCCGTGGAAGAGTTCCTGAACGGCAAGACTTCGCCTTCCCGCGCCCAGGACCGCGTGCGCCGCGACCTGTATGACGCGTACCAGGAACGCCTTCGCGTCGCGCTCCATGAATTGAAGCAAGCTGACGACAAGGGGTTTCTACGGCGAAGGGCGGAGTACGCCGCCTTGGCCCAGGGGTATTTCGACCTTCTAGCCGACGCGTATCAGGAGCAACGAGGGGAGAGCGGACGGGAGGAGGCCGAGCGCGCCTTCGCGGATCTGCTCGATGCCGCCCTGGGCCCCAACGCCATTGCGGATCCGCTGAGTCGAGTCGAACAGGCGCTGGCCGGATTTCGGGCCGCGCCGCTCACCGAGGAAGAACAGGCGCGACGGGCCGCGCAGCTCCAGCGGTTTCTGTCGCTCGTACCCGTCGAATACGCGCGGGGCGTGCGAAACGGCCAGGTGACCAAAGACTTTGAGATCTTCGAAGCCATCGCCTTCGCGGATGGCGCGATGGCGGCCTTCGCGGATCTTCAGCCAGGCCTTGAGAGTCGCGATCCGATGACGACGGCTGAGATCGCCCAGCTGCTGTCCGCTCTGGAAGAACAGTTGCACGCTGCGGCCCGTGGGATCGTCTCGGATCCCGACGACATTGCATCCGTGGCGGGTCGAATTGAGGGACTGGTGGCCGATGTGATCCCCGAAGAATGGCTCAGCCAGACTGAAGCAGGCGACTTCGATTTGATCGCCACGCTCCTCGATCAAATGGTGCAGGCAGCCGAAAACGGAGAGTACGAAAGGGCCGAGTCCGCCCGCCTTGAGGCGTATGCCATCTTGGAGACAGGCCCTGAAGCGCGGCTCGTCGCCTTCGCCCCGCACATCGTCCCCACCCTCGAAAACCTCTTTTGGCACGGCGTCGGCGATCACCGCGGACTGGCCGCCCTGATCGAGGAGAAAGCACCTCCCTCCGACATCGACGCGACGCGCGCGCGCCTCATCGACGAACTGGCGGCCGCCCAGGACGCGTTGAGGGCGGGGGGTTCGCCGGTGGCCGTAGCGACCAACGCCGCCGTGATCGTCTTCCGGGAAGGATTGGAAGCCGTCTTGATCCTCGCTTCCCTCTTGGCGGGATTGAAGCGCAGCGAGTATCGCCACCTGCGCCGGCCCCTCTGGTTGGGCGCCGGCGCCTCCCTGCTCGCCACCGGATTGACCTGGGCTGTGATGCGGGAAGCGTTGTCGTCCCTCGCCCGCTACGGAGAGCGCCTAGAGGCCATCGTCTCCCTGACCGCCGTCGGTGTGCTGCTCTTGATCACCAACTGGTTCTTCCACAAGTCGTACTGGACCGATTGGCTGGCGCGGTTTCATGCGAAAAAGCGCACACTCCTCGTGGGAGGCGTCGGTCAGTGGCTCGGCATGGCGACGCTCGGCTTTACAAGCATGTACCGAGAAGGATTTGAGACGGTCCTGTTTCTTCAGGCGCTCGTATTCGACGCGGGCGCGGGGATCGTCCTCGGCGGCGTCGGAATCGGCATGCTCGCCGTCGTCCTCGTGGGAGTCATGGTCTTCGTTTTCCAGACGAAGCTGCCCGCCAAGAAGATGCTCATCGTGACCGGAATCATGATCGGCAGCGTCCTGATGACGATGGTGGGCAAGACGGTCCACTCGTTCCAGCTCGTCGGCTGGATGCCCACGAATCCCATACGAAGTGTAGAGCTTCCTTACTGGACCGGCCTTTGGTTCGGCCTCTACGGGACGTGGGAGGGGATCCTTCTACAGTTCGGCGCCGCCCTGTTCGTGATCGGAAGCTACTTTCTGGCCGAGTCGCTGCAGAAGCGCCGACTGCACCTCCCTGCTGCAGACCGATCCTGACCCAAGCGTTCCTTGGCAGGTGGGCGGCGACGTCAAGGCAACCCTACCGGGCGGCCTTGTACGCGTGCAAAGCGTGCGGGTAGGCATCAAGTCGTTGAAGGACAAAAGCAGGCTTTGGGGCAAGTTGCTGATGCCGCACGAGCAGACAGGACCGGCCGCGTGGCAAGTGGGCTCCGGGCCTATGATCGAGCTGGTCGAAAGTGACACCGAGGGGATTCACTCCATGCTCTGGCTCGTGCGCGACCTCGCGCAGGCGGAGGCCTGCCTACAAGAGCGAGGGATCGACTACCAGCGCGCCGGCCGCCGGCTGAACATCGACCCCGATTCCCTCCTCGGTTTGAACGTTCAATTGGCCGACGGGAGTGAGAACCATGTCCCCGGGGCTTAGGGAACGGAAGCGGGCCCGTACCAAACAAGCCATTTACGACGCAGCCATGCGGCTCTTCGCCGCCAAGGGATTCCATGAGACGAGCGTCGACGACATCGCCGCGGCGGCACAAGTGAGCCGGGCCACGCTGTTTAACTATTTCGGCACAAAGGCCGGAGTGCTTCGCTACTACAGCGAAATGCTCGCCGATTACCTTACCCGGTCCGCGGAGGAAGTCCGGTCCCTGGCCTCCCCCTTGGATCGAATGCGGCGCTTCCTTGAAGGTTGGCTTGAGTACACCGTCCAGCACGAGGCCGAAGCCCGTCAAGTCTACCTCTTTGCCCTTGGCGACCCGGGTAGTCTGCTCAACGGGACGCCTGCCCGCCGCAGCCTCTTTTCCGTTTTTCAGTCCATGGTCCGGGAGGGGCAAGAAAAGCAGGAGATCCGCAGCGATTTGCCGAGCGAGCACTTGGCGGGGCTCATCCTTTCGGTTTACCAGGCAGCCGTCATCTCCTTTCTCTTCGCGGGCGAACCTCTTGAGCGGCTCGCCGACTCCGCGTGGAAGTTTGTGCTCCACGGGGTCGCTCACCACCCGCCTGGCCGTTAGGGAACTGAACGCCTAGCGCCTGTAAACGCTGTTCGGTCCTGTATGCACGGCAGCAAAAGCAAGGGTTTCGTCAAGGACTCCCTCGCAACACCGCACTGTCCACTGGTGCACGGATCAAAAGCCTCTGCAGGAAGGTATACGCATCACAGCGACGAATTGTACACTTCGCCATTCTTTTTCTTTCGATTTGGTCTCACAGGCGTCCTATTCCGGCGTTCCGGTTAGGTGCCGCCAGCATGTCGCCGTTCCGCCGAGCGGCGGTTGACCATAAGTGCTAGGGAGGAGAGACGGTCTTGAGACGGTCGATCTCGATTGGCGCAATCGCTGTCCTGCTGGCGATGCTGGTTCTGGGCCCCGCGGCCGCATCGGCCCAAACCCTCATCTACGCCCAGAGCGGGCTTCCCGTCACCCTCGATTCGGCCTCGGCCCAGGACGGCAACTCGCTTCGGGTGGCCTACCAGATCACCGAAACGCTGGTGGGCTTCGAGCCGGGGACGACCAACCTGGCGCCCGCGCTGGCCGAGCGCTGGGAGGCCAATGAGGACGCGACGGTGTGGACGTTTTACCTCCGCCGGGGCGTACGTTTCCACGACGGTACGCCGTTCAACGCCGAGGCCGTCAAATTCAACTTCGAGCGGTGGAACGACCCCGAGCATCCGTACCGGGGCGAGGGCAAGAGCATGGCCGGTTTCGAGTACGTCTTCGGCGGCTTCAAGGGGAACAACGTCCTGAAGGAAATCGAGGTGGTTGACGACTACACGGTCCGGTTCCACCTCACCGACTCGGTCGGTTTCTTTCCTGCGATGGTCGCCGCCATCTACTTGCAGATCGATAGCCCGGCAGCCGTCATGGCGGATCCCGATCGGTACGGCACGCCGGAAGTTGGGACGGTCGGCACCGGACCGTTCCGGTTCGAAGAGTGGATCATCGGCGACCGGGTGGTCTTGAGCCGCAACGACGACTACTGGGGCGAGCGCGCCAAGATGGAGCAACTGGTGTTCCGAGGCATCCCCGAGCCGACGACCCGGCTAGCGGAGCTGCGCGCCGGCACCGCCCACATCGCCGTGGAGCTCTCGCCCGAAGACTACCCCGTCATCCAGCGGGATCCCAATCTGACCCCCGTGATCCAACAGGGCCTCAATATCGGGTATGTGGCCATCCACCAGGGCCATCCGCCGCTGGACGACGTGCGGGTGCGCCGCGCCATCGCGATGGCCATCGACAAGGAAGCCATCGTTGACGCCTTTTACTCGGGCCTCGGCTCGCCGGCCGACCAGTTCGTGCCGCCTGCCATGTGGGGCCGCTCGGAGAATGTCACCGACATCCCCTATGATCCCGAAGGAGCCCGCCGTCTTCTGGCCGAGGCCGGCTATCCCGACGGGTTTGAGACCGAGTTCTGGTACATGCCCGTCTCCCGGCCCTACTTCCCGGCGCCGCAGCCCATCGCCGAGGCCATCGCCAGCTATCTGGCCGACGTGGGCATTCGGGTGCGGCTGCAGACCGAGGACTGGGGAACCTACCTCTCCGACTATCTGGAGGCCAAGTTCCCCCTGTACATGCTGGGATGGAGCCCGGACTACCCCGATCCGGACAACTACCTCTTCACGTTCTTCGGACCCCGGGCCAAGGACTCTCTCGGGTGGGACGACGCCACGATGCAGTCGCTCCTGATGCGGGCCCGGACGGCTCCGTCAGTGAGCGAGCGGGCCGACCTCTACGCCCAAGTGCAAGAGCGCGTGCACGAGCACGTGGCCATGATCCCCTTTGCCCACAACAACCCGCTCCACGCCACGCTTGTCGGAGTGGAGGGCTGGGTGCCCAGCCCTCTCGGGAGCTCCGAGGCGCTTCACCTCGTGAGCATCTCCGAGTAGGCCGACCGACGAACGGTTTCGCCGGGGTGGCCCCCCCCCGCCGGCCCCCCCCCAAAGGGGGCCCCCGGGGGCCAATGGGGGGGGGGGGGGGCGTGGTTTTGGGGGG
>JACDOI010000008.1 GCA_017656145.1 Bacillota bacterium
GGCTGCGGCGGCCGCGCCGCCGGACGGCAGACCCACGGTCGCCCTCGTTTTGGGCGGCGGCGCCGCCCGGGGCATGAGCCACATCGGCCTGCTGAAGGCGTTGGAGGAAGCCGGCGTTCCGATCGACATGCTCGTCGGCACCAGCATGGGCAGCCTCGTCGCCGGTCTGTACGCGACAGGCCTGTCGTCCGACAACCTGGCGTATCTTGCAACCACCGTCGACCTGTTCCGGTTGTTCGAGCCGGTGATGCCGCCCCGGGGCGCCTTTATCCAAACCGAACGGTTCGAGCGCTTCCTTGAGCTCCTCACCGGGCACGCTCAATTCGAGACGTTGCCCATTCCTTTTTACTCCGTGCTGACCCACCTGGAATCGGGCCGGGAAGTCGTATGGCATCGGGGGCCATTGAGCACCGGCATCCTCGCCAGCATGGCGATTCCCTCGGTATTCCCGCCCGTCGAAATCGACGGCGAGCTCTACGTCGACGGCGGGGTGGCAAGCCTGGTCCCGGTGCGGGCCGCCCGGGAGCTGGGGGCAGACGTCGTCATCGCGGTGGACGTCCGCGGCGATGCCGTTGCTGATATGGACTTGTCCGACCCGCTGGCGCCGCTTCAAGTATCGCTGGCACACCTGTTGAACGCGAACACCGACTGGCAGCTGGAACTGGCGGATGTGGTGGTGAAACCGCCGGTTCAAGTCCTGTCGTCCATGCGGTACACCGACGCCGCCCGCTTCATCGCCCTCGGATACGAAGCCGCTCGAGAAGCGTTGCCGAGCATCCGGGAAGCGCTGCTGGCCAAAGACCCCGACTTTCCCTTCAATCCTGGGGCGGCCCGGCGGGGCATCCCGGAAAAGAAGTTCGCCGAGCAGGTGAACGAAGCGCTGCGGGAAGCGATGCGGGGATTGCGCGTCCTCCAGATGACACCGGAGCCCGCGCTGGAAATAGGAAGCGATGTTTCCCGGCTCCGATTCGGAGCCGACGTTCATGTGGCCAACCTCGGCGACCGGTGGCCCGTCTACGGCCTCGCTGCGCTCTACGCGGCGGGGCGGGAGTGGATCCCGGCCGCCGGAATCGGCTTCGGCTCCTGCCAGGGCATGTGCGCCGGGCTTCTGATGCGACGCGGCAAAGACGCAGCCCGCTGGCACCCGGTCGTCATCGTCGAGGGCCTTTCCGATCAGGTCCATTATCAACTGGAGTGGGAGCCGCGCTCCGGCCCTTCTGCCCAGACGTGGCGCGTGACCGCTCTGCTCCCGCCGGACGATCGCGCCCTGACCGGCCGCCGCCAGTTCGTGATCCAGGTGATGAAAGACCCCCGGGGACTGTACGGCCATCCCCGATCGATCGCCTGGGGACATGTGTCGGCGCGGTTCTTTTTCCCATCCGAGCCCCGGGACCTTCTTGGAATCCTGAGCGGTTCGACAAGCTGGTACGCGGGGGCGGGGCTCGCCGGACCCTTGGACGGCTCCGAGCCGCTTGCAGCGGTCGCGGAGCTGGGGGTACTTTTGAACGAGCGGCTGTTCGGCTTATACCCCCTGCGCACGCGGGCAGCCGTGCAATACAGCACCGGCGGCCGGTGGACGATCAAGGTATCGATGGACTAGCCAAGAGCTGCCTGCGCCGACCGGCTCCGCCAGCTTGCCGCGCGCGGCGTGACAATTCCCGAGCCGGGAAGGAGCCCGGTGGGCCGATCAAGAATTGCAAGCGCCAGCGGGGGGATGGACGATGGGCAAGCTCGCGGCGTGCGGCGTGTTGCTTGCCGGCGGCCGGTCCACCCGGATGAAGGCGAACAAAGCTTTGCTGGACTGGCGGGGTGAACCGCTTATCGCCGCCCTCGCCCGGAAGTTTTCCGACTGGTTTGGCCAAGTCGTCCTCATCACCAACTCGCCATCGGAGTACGAGTTTTTGTCTTTGCCTACAAGGCCCGATCGCGTCCCGGGCATCGGCCCCCTGGCCGGCATCGAGTCCGGCCTTCTTGCCAGCCGATTTGACAAGGTGTTTGTGGCTGCATGCGATATGCCTTTCCTAAACGAAGGCCTCGTTCGGCATATGGTGCAGGTTGCCGCTGGCTGGGACGCGGCAGTCCCCCGGATCGGTCATCGCCGGGAGCCGCTTCACGCCGTCTATGGCAAAACGTGTCTTCCCCACATCGCCCAGCTCATCGAATCGGGCCGGTACGCCGTCGCGCCGCTGTTTGAGCGGGTGCGGGTCCGATTTGTCGAGGAAGAGGAGGTCAGGCGGTTCGGCGATCCGGAACAGCTGTTCTTCAACTGCAACACACCCGAAGATCTTGCCCGGGCCCGGGCCTTGGCAGACCACGGGCTCTAGCGGGAGGTACGGCCGATGTATGTCGTCACCGGAGCCACCGGCTTTATCGGCGCGGCGGTCGTTCGCCACCTGCTTTCGCGTGGCATCCTGGTCCGCGCCTTGGCCCGTGAATCCAGCCGGTTGCCTGGCGATCTCCGGGCCAACCAGGGCCCCGGCAGGCTCGAGATCGTGGAGGCCGATCTGCTTCGCTTGGACAGGCTCCGGGAAGTATTGTCCGGGGCCCGTCGCGTTATCCACTGTGCGGGCCTTGCCCCCGCGGGACCAGCCCCGTTTCAGATGCCGGCCCACGGCGCGGCCACCCATAACCTCCTTCTCACGTGCCGGGCGGTGGATGTGGACAAGGTTGTGATCGTCTCCACCTTGGCCGCCGCCTTGAATCCGGCCCCGGACGCCCACTCGGCGGCCAAAGCCGAACAGGAGCAGGCCGCGAGCGAGTTTCGGCGGCACGGTTTGAACGTCACCATCATCCGTTCCGCGCCCGTCTTTGGGCCTGGAGGGGACAGCTTGGTCAACCGGTTCGCCCAGGCCGTGGCCGCGGGCGGCTTCTACCGGGGCAAGCTCAGGGGTGAACCGGATCGGCTGATCAGCTGCACCTATGTATCTGACCTGGCGAAGCTTCTGGATAAGGCCGCGGGGTCTGCCACGGCGGGAGGGGTCTACCCGTTCGCCTCGGAAACGTTGCGGCTTTCGGAGCTTGCCGCCCGGATAGAAAGACTGGCCCGGGAGCTCGGCATCGCTCGCGGCCTGTGGGCTTGGCCTGCCCGCTTTTTCGGACTGCGGGCGCCGCGTTTGCCGGTGGAATGGCGGAAAGGGTTGACGGTCTCAGAGGCAACGATCCCCGGGTTGGATCTTGTGCCGGCGGATCCCGAAGAGGCATGGCGGGACACCGTTCAATGGCTGGCCGGGCAGGCGCCTGCAAGGGGGGGATGGCGATGTTGATCGATCCCGGGGAATCGACCCGGGAGGACCTGGAGCGCTACGTTAAGCGGGGCGGTTATTTGGGCCTTGCCCGGGCGGTGCGGGACGGGCCGTCCGCCGTGCTGGCCGCTGTGGAGAGGGCCGGTCTGCGGGGCCGGGGCGGCAGCGGGCTTGGAGAACCCGTCGCCCGCAAGTGGCGGGAAGCGGCTGCCGTGCCCGGAACGACGAAGTTTGTCATCGCCAACGGTGCGGAGAGTCATCCTGAAAGCCGCAAAGATCATCTCTTGATGACGCGGTATCCGCACCGCATCCTCGAAGGGCTTCTCATCGCTGGCGTTGCCGTGCGCGCTCGGCAGTGCTTCGTGTACGTCAAGGAAACGTACAACGACGCTCTGGCCAGTATTAAGGAAGCGATCGCTGAAGGCCTGGCCGCCGGGGCGTGGGCGGGCCTGGAAATGGAGATAACGGTTTTCGAAGCACCGGCGTCGCCGGCAGCGGGCGAGGAGAGCGCCGTCATCGATGCCATCGAAGGATTCAATCCGCCCCGGCCTCGCCTGCGCCCGCCGTCCGTCACCAGCGTCGGCCTGTACGGCCGCCCGACGGTCGTCAACAACGTCGAAACGCTGGCCGCCGCGGCAGCGGTCATGCGTACCGGCGAACCAGCTGGAACGGTGCTCGTCACCCTGACCGGCGACGTCCGGAGGCCGGGCGTCTACGAAGTGCCTTTGGGGACGCCTCTGCGGGCCATCGTGGAAGACTGGGGGGGGGGCGCCCCGGGGCCGCTCCTTTGCGTGCTGCCGGGAGGTTCAGCCTCCGGGCCCCTCGGACCGGCCGAACTCGAACTGCCCCTGGACTACGACGCCCTCTGGCGGGCAGGAACCAGTCTTGGGCCGGCGGTGCTTTCCGTCGTTGCAGGAGCCGGGAGAAAACCCGGGGATCCCTTCCAAGACGCCGCCCGGCTTTGGACGAGCGGTTCGTGCGGCCAGTGCCGTCTCTGTCAAGAAGGAACGGCTGAACTGCTCGACGCCGCGCAGCGCATCGTGCAAGGAGCAAATTCTGCCCGCGAGGACATGGAGCTGTGGGCTTTGCGGCTTCGGGGCAAAGGAAACTGCCTGTACGCGACGATGGTCGCGCGGTCGGCTGCCCGATGGTTACGAGTGTTCGGCAACGAATTATCCGGTTGATGGGTCGGCGGGCCCCACGCTGGCCGGCCCCGCGGCCGCTTCCGAGTCGGACCCCGCGGGCTCATCCTTGTTCAGCTGTTGGGCCTCCTTGCGCACCCACCCGGTGCCGCCGCACTGAGGGCACGGCACGTTGACCCGGCCTGTGGCACCGCAGGCCGGACACGGCAGGCAGATGCCTTCGCACCAGTCGACCTGGGCGCCTCGGCAGACGGGACACGGGGATGGCCCAACGATCTGCCCGCCGCCGAAGCACCGGAGGCACAGGGTATATCCCTCACCCGGTCGCTGGCCGGTGTCGTCCTCCGGTGCTTGCGGCGCCCGCACCCTGGCCCGGGCTTCCTCAAGCGGCACGATGCCGCCCGGCAACTCCTCGGCTGGCTCGCTCAAATCCAGCGGTCCGGCGGCGATGATCGGACGCCAGCCAGGCGCCGAACCGCCCGGCTCTGAGCCGTCAGCGGCACCGGGCGGGCGCTGAGCCGAACCGGGCGTCGTTCTGCCTTCCGCGGACGCTTCGCCTTTCGACGGGAGCTCCGGCGCCGCGGTGTCTTCCACTTCATCGGCGGCGGGTTCCGGCAACAGCGTTCGTTCTGTTGCAGGGTCCGTCGATGCTTCCTCCGAGGGCATCGACTCTTCCCCCACACGGGGGCCGGCTTGGGCCCCAGCCCGCGCAGCCCCTCCCAGCCGGCGCATCAGTTGCTCCAACAAGTTGCTAATGGAACATCCCTCCGCCTAGCTCCGGCTTGCGGTAACCCCGTTCCTCCGCCACCGCGTCCAAGATCAGCGTACGGGCATCCTCCACGAACAAATCGGGATCAGACGACCACACGCCCGGCTCCCGGTAGTCGATGACTTTCAGGTATCCCCGGCATCTCCGGCACGTTTCGATGCGCCACCCGGGCCACTCTTCTACGACGAGGAAATTCAGCGCTCCCTCATCGTCCTGGCCGCACAGACCGCACTGGTACCGCCGGGTCGGCCACATAGTACCGCATCCCGGGCAGTGCAACCGCTTGCTGTTTTCCCCGTAGATCGCGCCTACGTTGGGCCGGCGGCCGCACACCGGACAGTACCGCTCTCGCCACACTTGAAAATCCAGATGAGGGGCGAACGCGTCTTTTAGCCGGTGCAAAAACGGGCGAGCCGCCAGCTCGCTCGCGAGGTAAAGCCACCGCATGTCCAGCCCCCGCTCGGCGGCCCAATCCCAGATGATTTCGGTATCGTTGCTCAGCACGCCGGACACAAGAGTCTCCGCCCCATCCATACGGGCCAGAGCCACCTGGCATTGCTCGAGCGCCTCGCGGCTGGCCGGCTGGTGCCGCTTGATGATCTCTGCCATGACCCGCCAGGCAGCCGCATACTCGTCCGGATCCACCTGCGGCATCGCCGCCAGGACCACCGGCATGCCCCGACGCAATCCGGCCCGAACCGTGTCCAAGTACGCCTCTACCGGCAGTGCCAAGATAGAACGGCCGGTGCTCCGCTTCCGCGCCGCATCCGCGGCCTCGGCGAACATCCGGCCCAGTTCACTTTCGGTTTCCTGTTTCACAGCCCTGCTGCCCCTCGGATTACCGATTCGCCGGCTTGGATCCGGACTGCCCCACAAACTGCTGGGCCCACTTGGGATGCTCAAACAGCGCGTATTCCAAAGTCACATAGCCGTCGATCATGCCCCGCAGCGACGCCCGGGTGAACGGATGCAACGCCGCCTGGTAAACGTGAAGCAAGAACATGGATGCGGCGACCCAGGCGGCTGCGCTGTGAAGCATGACCGCCCACCAAAAGACGCCTTGATCGGCAACGGTCAGCTGCGGCCGGAGAAACCACATGATCAACCCGGTGGTGACGAACACGACGAACGTCGTGATCACGACCAAGTAGTTCAGCTTCTGGCCGGCGTTCAAAAAGCCCTGGGCTGGCGGCTTGGGCCGCCCCGTGAAGTGATAGGGAACGGCCACCGCCAGCCAGCGGAGATCGTCCTTGCTCCAGCGGAATGCCTCCCGGATGTGGGACAGCGCCTCCCGGCCGCTGCCGACCAGATACAGCAAAGGCATGATCGCCAGGCCGATGGCAGCGTACCGATGGACAAGGCGCGATCCGGCGCCGGCCAAGAAGTCAAGCCAGTCGTACATCAACCCGAAGCCCGTCACCAGTAGCGTCAGGAAACATGCCGCGTACAACCAGTGGCAAACGATGCTCCACCGGCCAAACCGGCGAACCTTTCCGTTTTTGACTTGGTTCCCCGTTTTCGCCCGGGTTGCTGCCGCCAATGTCGTTCCCTCCCGGCTTCAGCTTTGCACCGTCGCCTTAGGGGCGTCCGTATCCTTGGGTTCCGACAAGTTGCGCGAGGCGAAGAAGTTGATCAACAGCCCGAAGAACGTCGCACCCAGAAGGAACTTGCCCAGCGGGTACACCACCTGGCGCACGGCCTTCAATACCGGCGATACTTGGGGGTTTACCGGAAGGCCATACTTTTCCGGTGAGTCCAGCAACACGTATAGTTGGTGCAGCCCGCCGAGCTCGTTTTCGCCGTACAAGGTGGCGTTGGCGAATCCCCGGGCTTTTAGCTTCGCCACCCGTTCCCGGCCCCAGCGGATCAGCTCATCCCGGCTCCCGTACTTGATGCAGTCGGTCGGACACGTCTGCACGCACGCGGGCGGCAGCCCGTTCGTGATCCGATCGACACAGAGAGTGCACTTGCCGGCCTTCTTGTCCGTGTCGAACACTTGAGCCTGAACCGCTACCGCCCCGAACGGGCAGCCTTTCTCGCAGTAGCCGCAACCGATGCACTTGTCGACGTCCAGTTCCACAGTCCCCATGCGACCGTAGGTCAGCGCATCCACCGGGCAGGCGGTGACGCAGCCCGCTTCGGTGCAGTGCATGCAGTTGGTCTTGATGAACTGCCACGACTCGACGGACATGTCGCGGCTTTCGTTGATGTCCTCGACGAACTTGATGACGGTCCACGTGTTGTCCAAGATGCCCGGATGGCTCTGGTAGCTGCCCAAGAAGGCGCTGGTCTCCGCCTGGTTTTGATTCCACTGCTTGCACGCGACCTCACACGCCTTGCATCCGATGCATTCGGAGAGGTCGGTCAACATGGCCACGTCCGCACCGGATCGGGCCGCTGCTTGGGGGTCGGTTAATATCGCCGCGCGTCCCATGACACAACCTCCCTCACGCCAGCTTCTCGATGGTCGCCAGGAACGCTTTGGATTCCTGGATCTGGACGTTGGGATCCTGGAACTGCGGGGTCAGCCGGTTGGCGATTTCTCCGGTCACGATGCCCCGGGTGGACCAGTGGATCGGAACGCCGATCTGGTAAATCACCCGGCCGTCGACCACAAGCGGCTTCAGCCGACGGGTGACCAGCGCCTTCACCCGGGCCTCCCCCCGCGCCGTGGCGACCCGCACCCAGTCGCCGGTGCGTATACCGTGCTGTTGGGCCAACTCCGGGCTGAGCTCGACAAACGGCTCGGGGAACGCTTCCGCGAGCCACGGGAGCCAGCGGGTCATGATGCCCGACGTCAAGTGCTCCGTCAACCGGTACGTCGTCATGACGTACGGGAACTGGCGAACGTCGCCCACCCGGGAGAACACCCGCGCCACCGGGTTCTTCTCCTGAGCGTAGAGCAAGTTCGCCACAGGCGCCTCAATGGGCTCGTAGTGAACCGGGAACGGTCCTTCCTGCAGAGGCCCGAACAATCCGCCGACTCCCCACTCCTTCATGATGAACGGGTTGTCACCGCCCACGCCGTAGGTCGGGTTGTACCCGTCGGGCGGGACCGGCAACATGTCGGGAACGTCGAGCCCCGTCCATTTCTGGCCGTCCCACCAGATGAGCCGCTTGCTCTCGGCCCACGGGCGGCCTTGCGGGTCTGCCGAAGAGCGATTGTACAGTACCCGCCTGTTGCTCGGCCAGGCAAAGCCCCAGCCATGGTGCAGATAATCATCGGCGTTCTTGTTGCGGGACGCGGCGATGTTCCCCTGCTCTGTGTATACGCCGGTGTAGATCCAGCAGCCTGCCGCGGTGCTGCCGTCGTCCTTGAGCTCCCCGAACGAGGACAGCTGCCGGCGGGTAGCCCATTCGTAGCCGTTGATCTCCTTGAGGACCAACTCGGAGTCGGGCTCCTCGTCGATACCCGCCCCGTAGTCCCAGTGGAGATACTTGATCGGCTCGTCCTGCGGTTTGGTGGAGTCGGCGTACAACCGCTTGAGCCGCAGCGCCAGGGCATTCGCGTACCAGAGATCGCCCTTGGATTCGCCGATGGGCTCAATGACCCGGTGCTTCCACTGGATGAGTCGGTGGGTGTTCGTGAACGACCCGGGCTTCTCCAGCGGACCGGCGGCCGGCAGGAAGAACACTTCCGTCTGGATGGATCGGGGATCGACTCCCGGCAGCTTCCAGAATTCCGACGTATCGTTCTGGAATATGTCCACGACCACCAGCCAGTCGAGCTTCGCCAGCGCCTGCTGCACCCGGGTCGCATCCGCTGAACCCACCGCCGGGTTTTGGCCGAACACGACCAGCGCCTTCACAACACCGTCCAGGGCATCCTGGAAGATGTCGTAGTGCGAATACGCGTGCTTGTCGGCGCGACCCTTGGGCAGGTAGTGGTACGCAAAGTCGTTCTCCGGGGTAGCCTTGTCGCCCCACCACGCTTTGAGCAGGCTGACCATGAACTTCTTCTTGTTGATCCAGTAGCCGGTCTTGGGCGTCGTCCGCTCGATGAATTCGTCAAGCGTGCGGTGGGACGAGCGAGGCGTTCCGAGGTATCCGGGCAGATCGTGCCACAACACGGCCAGGTCCGTAGCGCCCTGAACGTTCGCGTGACCCCGCAACGCCGCAATGCCGCCGCCGGGGACGCCGATGTTGCCCAGAAGCAGCTGCAAGATGGCCGCGGTGCGGATGTTTTGCACGCCCTTGGTGTGTTGCGTCCAACCCATCGCGTACGCGAACACGGCGCTTTTGTCCGGCGCGGCGGTGGCTGTTACTTCCTCAGCCAGCTGGAGGAATGTCTCCACCGGGATCCCTGTCACCCGGGACACCATCTCGGGCGTGTACTTGCTGTACAGGCGCCGCAAGTGCTGGTAGACGCAGTTGGGATGCTGCAGGGTGTCGTCCCGCAACGGCTGGCCGCTGCCGTTGGTCTGGTACGTCCACGTCGACCGGTTGTACGTCTTGGCATCCTCGTCCCAACCGGTAAACAGCCCCTCGTGGAACTCAAACTTGGGATCGAGCAGCAGCGGCGCGTTCGTGTAGTGGACCACGTAATCCCGCTGGATGCGGTTGTTCTCGATCGCGTAGCGGATCAATCCACCGAGAACGACGATATCCGTCCCCGAGCGGAACGGGATGTACCAGTCAGCCTTGGAGGCGCTGCGGGTAAAGCGCGGATCGAGGACGATGAACTTGGCCCCGTTCTCTTTCGCCCGCAGGAACCACTTCATGCTGATGGGGTGATTTTCCGCCGCGTTAGACCCCATGAACACGACCAGATCCGTCCGGGGAACATCCCAGAGCGCCGTGGTCATGGCGCCGCGACCGAAGCTTGTGCCCAGACCGGGCACTGTGGAAGAGTGTCATATACGGGCGTGGTGTTCTAGGTAGCTGACCCCCAGCGCCCGCATGAGCTTGGTGAGGGCGTAGTTGTCTTCGTTTTCGAGGACCGCGCTGCCAAGATGCGCCATCGCATCCAGGCGGTTGACGATGACGCCGTCTTCTTCATGAATGAAGTACTGGTCGCGCGTGCGCTTGATGCGTTCCGCGATCATGTCCAGGGCCTGCTTCAAATCGATGGGTTGCCACTCGGTGCTCCCGGGCGCCCGGTAGAGCGCCTTTGTCGCGCGGTTTTCGTTGTAAGCGAGCTGGAAGGTGGCCGCACCCTTGGGGCACAGGGAGCCTTCGCTGATCGGGTGCTCGATGTTCCCCTCCACGTTGAGCAGCTGCCCGTTGCGCACGTGCGCCACCGTGCCGCAGCCGACCGAGCAGAACGGGCAGACGCCCAACACCTCTTTCGCCTCGCTGATGCGCAGCTCGTCAGTTCTTCTCTGCGCGGCGGCGTTCCTCGCGCCGCCGGCCACAAGCCCTGCCGCCGCGGCGGCCGACATGCCCGACAGCTTGAGAAAGTCCCGCCGGTTTAAGGTCATGGGCGCGCTTTCCATTCCCCTTCCTCCTCCCGCCTTTTCCCGGCCGTATGTGGCTTCCTCAGGCCAATTTCACTATATTTTACTCATATTATATATTCGTCGTGTCAAGCGTTCAATAACTCCTCAACACGTTCCGCCAACCGTCGTCGTCGAACGAACCGCCGCTTCGGCACCCTCAGGACCGCTTCCCGCGCCGGTTTCGGCCGTGTCGGAAAGCTTTAGGCGCCCGGCGGTGTCCGTGTACACCACCATCCTTTCGGAACGCAAGTAGCCCACCAGGGCGATGCGCAAGCGGTCGGCTAGCCGCACGGCCTGATCGGTGGCCGCGGTGCGGGATGCGCCCACCGCCAGGCGGGCCCTGGCCAGTTTGACGCACATCTCGTACGAGATGCGCCCCGACGTCACGAGGAAGCAGCGCTCCAAATTCCATCCGGAGGCCATGGCGGCGCCCACCGCCTTGTCCACGGCGTTATGCCGCCCGATGTCTTCCCGGATCAGAGCCTGGCCGCTGCCCGCGTCCACCACCGCGGCCGAGTGCACGCCGCCGGTGGCCCGGTAAAGGGCGGCTCCCTCCTCGAGCGCTTTCTGGGCTTTGAAAAGCTGAGCGTGGTCCACCGCGAGCGGGTGCTCAAGCGGCTTGAGCATCATCGCATCGCGAACAGAAGAAAATGTGACGCCTTTGCCGCACCCGGATGTCACGTATCGCCTGCGGGCCATTTCCAGACGAAATCGAGGGGAAAGGTCGGCCTCGACGTAAACCGCCAAAGCCGCGCCGTCCACTTCCAGGTGGCGGACGGCTTCGGGGCCGTCGATGACGCCTTCTGAAAACAACAAGCCGTACGCCCAGTCGTCAAGCCACTGGGGAGTGGTCTGCACCGTCAGAAGCGCCCGTCCGTTGACCCAAAGCGTCGTTGGGCGCTCGCTGGGAGTCGGAGGCCGGGACCGGTTCACAACAGCCCCCTCCTCATCCGCCTGAGGCGGATCCCTGACTGGCTGCCCTCTAGGGCCGTGACCGACAATAAGATTCTACTCGCCCTGAGGGATTTCTCCTGCTGATCGACAGGGAATTCCATTGCACTCAGATAATAGATTATTCGACCCTGACGGCACCGGTCCGGTCAGCCGGCACGAGGGGGCCGCCCTGTGGTTGAAGTACGCCGGAACGTTCCGGCGCCTGCCGAATATCCGGTCACACTGTACATCAACGGCCAGGAATACGTGTCGGTCCAGGCCACACCCGCCGACCTTGAAGATTTCGCGCTGGGCTTTCTGTTGACCGAAGGCATCGTCCGCTCGCCGGCAGGCATTTCGGGACTCGTCGCGACAGACAGGGGGATCATTTGGATCGATTTGGCGCCGGAAAACCGCCCCCCGGCTCCGGCAGGCCTCATTTCCGATCGAGACCGGGGGATTGCCGCGGAGGGATCCGCCCGCCTGTCGCCCGTCCCTCCCGGAATAACGGTCTCCCCCCGGGATCTAGCGGCCTGGGTCGGGCGAATGGCCCAAGAAGCCATCCGATATCGCGAAACCCGAGGAATTCATGCGTGCCTGATCGCCCGGCCCGCTTTCGGGGAGTGGCTGGTGCGGGAGGACATCGGGCGCCACAATGCGGTTGATAAAGCCATCGGCGCGGCCTTGCGCCGCGGGTGGGACGGTCCGGAAACGGTCGTCTGCACTTCGGGACGGATTTCGTATGAGATGTGCGTGAAAGCGGCTCGCTTCGGCACCGGCATCGTGGCCAGCCGCACGGCCGCCACCGACATGGCCTGCGATCTGGCCGACCGTTTAGGCATGGACCTAGTCGGCTACGTGCGAACGGCCACCCGGTACACCTTGTACACCTCGGGCCGCCGCCTGGCCGGTTGAATTGCCGGCGGGTCAAAGCAATGGGGGAAACGGCCGGTGGAAGTCGATTTCTTCCAACTCAAACGGGTTAGCGAAGCGCAGCGGATCTTTCTTGAGGCGTGCCCACAAGGCCCGTTGGGCTATGAGTCCGTCGCCCTGCTCGACGCGACCGGCCGGGTACTGGCCGAGCCGGTCCGGTCCCAGGAGGATCTCCCGGGTTTTGACCGGTCCACGGTGGACGGGTACGCGGTGCGGGCGGCCGATACGTTCGGCGCGTCAGCGGCTTTGCCGGCATACTTGCGCATCGCGGACGACATCCCCATGGGGCAAGCCGCCAACCGGCCGCTCGGGCCAGGGGAATGCGCCCGCATCGCCACCGGGGGCATGTTGCCGCCGGGAGCGGACGCGGTCGTCATGGCGGAACACACCGACCTCATCGCCGGCGATGAGGTCGGGATCGTTCGGCCTGCGGCGCCCGGTACCAACGTCATCCGGCGGGGTGAGGACTGCCCGGCCGGGGGGGTCCTGGTCGAAGCCGGCACGATGCTCCGGCCGCAGGAGGTGGCTCTGCTCGCCCACGCCGGCGTCACCCGGGTCAAGGTGGCCCGCCGGCCTCGCGTGGCCATCCTGTCGACCGGTGACGAATTGGTCCCTCCCGATACATCGCCCGCTCCCGGGCAAATTCGCGAGTCCAACTCGTTTGCGCTGTGCGGGCTTGTGACCGCGTCCGGCGCCGAGCCGGTGCTGTTGGGCCACGCCCCGGATGAGGTCGCCGCAATTCGGGCCAAGTTGCAAGCCGGGCTGGCCGCCGACGTGGTGCTGATCTCCGGCGGATCTTCCGTCGGCGTCCGGGATATGACCGCGGCGGTGCTGGACGAACTGGGACCGCCCGGCGTTCTGGTGCACGGGGTGGCCCTCAAGCCGGCGAAACCGACGATTCTGGCCGTGGCGGGAACCAAGCCGGTCGTCGGGCTGCCGGGCAACCCCGTCAGCGCCCACGTCTCGTTTCTGCTCTTCGTTCAGCCGACCATCCGGCGCCTGTTGGGGATGGCGCCCTTCCAGCCCCGGTGGGCCGCGATCCGGGCCCGGCTCAGCAAAAACTACCCGTCCGCCGCGGGGCGAGTAGACGTGCTGAGGGTCGCCCTGGTCGAACGGGACGGCGAACTGTGGGCTGAGCCCGTTCAGGGCAAAAGCGGGCTCATCTCCACCCTTACCAGCGCGAACGGCATGGTCATCATCGAAGAAACCCAAGAAGGCCTCACGGCCGGCCAGTGGGTGGACGTGTGGCCCATTTGACGAGGTGACCGCCGCTATGCCTCGCAAGATCTACCTCAATCCGGTAACGCCCGACCAGGCGATGACCGACCTTTTGGCCGCCTTGACGGTGGCCGGCTGGAAGGGCGAGCCCGAGGAACTTCCCGTGGAACAGGCCCGTGGCCGCATCATGGCGGCACCGGCCCTGGCCCGGTTTTCCGCGCCCCACTACCATGCTGCGGCCATGGACGGCATCGCCGTCCGAGCTGCCGACACGTTTCACGCGACCGAAACCAACCCCGTTCGGCTGCGGCTCGGTCAGGACGCGGTGTGGGTCAATACCGGAGATCCGCTGCCGCCCGGACGGGATGCGGTGATCATGGTGGAAATGGTCAACGAGGCCGGAGACGGCGAGATTGAAATTTACGAGCCCGTCGCCCCATGGCAGCACGTGCGGCCCATCGGCGAAGACGTAGCGGCTACCGAGGTGGTCGTGCCCGCCGGCATCCGCATCGGACCGGCCGAGATTGCGGCGCTGTTGGCGTGCGGCGTCACCCGGGTCCGCGTATGGCGGCAACCGGTGGTCGCTTTCATCCCTACCGGCAGCGAGCTCATTCCGCCCGGCCCCGAACCATCGCCCGGGCAGATCATTGAGTGCAACTCCCGGCTCGTGCTGGCCATGGCCGAATCCTGGGGTGCGATTGCCCGCCGGTGGGACATCGTGCCGGACGATCACGAAAAGCTTAAGGAAGCCGTTTTGGAGGCCGTGGACCAAAGCGACATCGTCGCCGTCAACGCCGGCTCGTCAGCGGGTTCGGCCGACCACACCGTCCACGTCCTGCAAGAGATCGGCCAGGTGGTAGCTCACGGTATCGCCATTCGACCGGCCAAGCCGACGCTGTTGGCCATCGTCGCAGGAAAGCCCGTGCTGGGACTGCCCGGATACCCGGTGTCCGCCCGCTTGGCGGCCGACCTGTTTTTGAAGCCGCTGGTGTACCAGTTCCAGTCGTCCCGCCCGCCCGAGGCGCCGAAGGTCACGGCGACGCTCGGCCGTCGCCTTTCGTCGCCCATGGGAGTGGACGACTACGTCCTGGTGCAGCTGGGACATGTCGGATCACGCCTTGTCGCTATCCCCATAAGCCGCGGCGCCGGCGTCATCACGTCGCTTTCGCGGGCTGACGGCATGCTTGTCGTCGGGGCCGACCGCGAAGGCATCGAGGAAGGCACCGAGGTTACGGTGGAGCTCTGGCGGTCGCCGGAGGAAATCGCGCGGGCCGTCGTGGCTTCAGGCAGTCACGACATCATTCTCGATTTGTTGTCCTCTTGGCTCCACCGGCGGTCCGCGGGGTTCACCTTGAGTTCGGCCCATGTCGGGAGCCTAGCCGGGCTTGCCGCGCTGGGCCGGGGTGAGGCTCACATGGCCGGCATTCATCTGCTGGATCCCGCAACCGGCGAATACAACGTCGCCTACGTCCGGCGCTACTTGCGCCAGCCGGCCCGCCTCGTGCTTTTGTGCCGCAGGCAGCAAGGCTTCATGGTCGCGCCCGGAAACCCCAAGGGAATCCGCAGCGTCGCGGACCTGGCCCGTCCCGGCATCCGGTTCGTCAACCGCCAGCGGGGCGCGGGCACCCGCCTCCTGCTCGACTACGAACTGGCACGCAACGGCATCCAACCCGAACAGGTGGAAGGCTACGGGCATGAACAGTACACCCACCTCGCCTGCGCGGCCGCGGTCCGCGCCGGCGGCGCCGACTGCGCCCTGGGAATCTTGGCCGCCGCCCAAGCCTTGGGCCTGGATTTCGTCCCGCTGGCCCAAGAGGAATACGAACTGTGCATCCCGGCTGCGCACTGGGATCACCCGGGAGTGCAGGCGGTCCTCCGGCTCATTCAGGATCCCGAATTCCAGCAGGAGGTCTGTGCCCTGGGCGGGTACGACATGAGCGAGGCGGGCCGGGTCCGGGCGGTGGAATAGGTACCAGCCCGTCCCCACCTTGTCAAACGTTTGGTTGTGTCCCAAAACGCCTGGAAACAAACCTGACGGAGGAAGACGAACCCGGTGAACGACGGTGCGCTCCCGCCTGCCCCGGCCCAGAGCGCCTCCCGGCTCTGGGAGGTGGACACGCTGCGGGGCCTGGCGGTAGTCATGATGGTCTTCTACCACCTCATGTGGGACCTGAGCTACTTCGGGATCTATCCGGCGCCGGTCACCCGCGGGGGCTGGCTGTTGTTCGCCCGGGCCACGGCCTCCCTATTTTTGCTTCTTGTCGGCGTCAGCATGACATTGGCAGAGGCCAGGGCTCAAGAAGCCGGCGCCAAGGCTGCGCCTCTCAGACAATGGTACGGCCGGGGCCTAAAGCTTCTCGGCTGGGGCATGGTGATCAGCCTGATCACCTGGCCAGTCTTGGGCCGGCAATTCATCGCCTTCGGCGTGCTTCATTTGATCGGCACGGCGCTTTTGCTTGCGCCGCTGTTGCTTCGCTTCCGGCGGTACGCGCTGGCTTTGGGCGGTGCGCTGCTCGCGCTGGGGCTCACCATCCGGCAACTTGAGGCTTCAACGGCTTGGCTCCTGCCGCTGGGCATCCGCCCGCCAGGGTACGTATCGGTCGATTACTTCCCGCTCGTGCCGTGGCTCGGCTTCGTAGTGCTTGGGATCGCGCTGGGCCGAAGCTACCTCTACCGGCGCTCCCGGAAGCCGGCCGGACCCTCCCGATGCCCCGTCTTGCTGCGGCCATTGTCCTTCCTCGGCCGACACTCGCTGCTCATCTATTTAACCCACCAGCCCGTGCTGTTTGCCGGTTTCTTCTTGCTCGGCTTCCGGTTTCCATAGTCCCCGGTCGTGCGAGCCGCTTCGGTACGTTCATCCCCTCGTGCTGGGGACAGTCGCCCCTGTATACCCCATTGGGTATACTGATACGTTTGGATTGCAGCACGAACATGTCGCCCAGGAGGGAATCCCCGTGAACGAACCGGCGAACATTCGAATGCCCGAGCAACCGTCGACCACCATCGAAGAAGGGTCGAGCCGGCAACAAGACCGGAAACAGCGCATGTCCATCATTTTGTTCAGCGGCACCGTGGATAAACTGACCGCGGCCAGCATCCTGGCCACCGGCGGGGCCGCCATGGACATGCAGGTGAACATTTTCCTGACGTTTTGGGGTTTGCTGGCCCTCAAGAAGGGCGCCTGGAAGGATCCCAATCAGCAAAAGATCTCCGGTGAGTTCGCCGAGTACGCGCCCATGGTGATGGAGGCGTTTCGGAAAAAGAATGTGAAGCCGTGGATCGAGATGCTCCGGGAGGCCCGGGAGGTCGGCGAGGTCAACGTGTACGCCTGCGGGATGACGATGGATCTCTTGGGGCTGAGCCTGGAAGACCTGGAAGACATCGTCGACGGCGTGCAAGGCGTGGCCGGCTTTGTCGCCGAGGCGAGGGAGAGTGATATCACCCTATTCATCTGACGCCGGGAAACTAGCCCCAACCGGTCGGCAACGCTCGACGGGCCGTTTCGCGGAGCGTTGCAAAAAATATGCAGCGAAAGGGGAGCAGGAATCATGACGCAGTTTGCGGTGGATCGGGAAATCGACGCCCGGGGCAGCGCCTGCCCGGGACCTCTGATGGAGCTGATCCGCGCCATGAAGGCTTCCCGGAAAGGACAGGTAGTGGCCCTTCTGTCCGAGGATCAAGGATCCAAGGTTGATGTCCCCCAGTGGGTGGAAAAGGCGGGCCACAAGCTTTTGGCCGTAGAGGAAGACGGAAACGTGACCCGCTTCATCGTGCAAAAGGCCCGCTGAAACGACTGGCGCCCGCAAGGAAAACGAGCGGGGCTTGAGGAAGGGGGACGCGCCGTGCACGACATCGTCATCGCCGGCGGAGGCGTGGGGGGAACCGTAGTCGCCAATCTCCTGGCCGAGGAGCTGGCTCCCGAAATTTCGCTGGGCAAGGTTCGCATCCGCCTCATCACCGACCGCCCTGAACACGTCTACAAACCGGCCTTTCTTTATCTCGCCTTCGGGCGTACGGCCCCGACGGCCTACCGGCGCCCCCAGCGGGAGTTGCTGCACCCCAGGGTGGAACTGGTGGTGGACCCGGTTTTGGCGGTAGATACAAGCCAGCGGCGGGTCATTGGCGACAGCGGGCAGGCGTACGCCTACAGCCGCCTCGTCCTGGCCCCCGGAGCTCAGGTGGTGCCGGAACGAACCCCTGGACTGGCGGAGGCCGGGGAACAGTTCTACACCGAGGAAGGTGCCGCACGGCTTTACCGGCGATTGGAAGGTTTCACCGGAGGCAGTGTGGTTGTCTCGGTCATCGGGGTGCCCCACATGTGCCCGGTAGCGCCCCTTGAGATGATCTTCATGTTGGACGCCTTCTTCCGCCAGCGGGGCCGCCGGGATCAAGTGGAGCTCATCTACACCTACCCCATCAACCGGGTCCACAGCAACCCGGCCATCGCGGAGTGGGCGGCTCCTGAACTGGAGTCCCGGGGCATCCGCACGGAAACCTTCTTCAATGTGGAGCGGATCGACCCGCAACAAAAGGTGATCGAGACGCTGGAGGGCACCTCTTTGCCCTTCGACCTGCTCATTGGCATTCCCGAACACGCCGCCCCGCCGTTTCTGGAATCCTCCGGCCTTACCGATGCCGGCTGGGTGCCTACTGATCGGCATACCCTGCGGGTCAAAGGACACGAAGGCATATACGCCCTTGGCGATGTGACGGATTTGCCGGTGAGCAAGGCCGGCTCGGTGGCCCACTACCAGGCGGCCACCGTCGCGGCCAACCTGGCCGCCGAGGTGCGGGGATTGCCGCCGGCTGCCCGCTATCAGGGCAAGACGTTTTGCTTCATCGAAACGGGGACGGACCAGGCCACCTTCGTGGAGTTCGACTACGACCATCCTCCCCGGCCGGTACGCCCGTCCCGGTGGATTCACTGGGCCAAGATGGCCTACAACCAAAGTTATTGGCTGACGGCCAGGGGGGTCATCTAGCACGAGAGAGGGTGGGTACATCATGTCCCGGGAAGACATGCGACGCGACGTCTCGGCCAGCGCTGACGGCTTACCGGCCGAACTTCGTCTGCCGGATGAGGTGGGGCAGGCCCTGGCCGAAAACCAAGAGTCCCTGGGACGGGCCTTGCGGTTGTTGGGCCGGATGGAGCGGGAGGGCACCCTCGAAGAGCTGGCCGATCTTTTGGCCATCGTCAAGATGGTGAAGGGGGCGCTCAGCGACGACATGGGGACGGGCGCGGCCCGAAGGCTCGAGAGCCTGGGGTCCCTGGCCGCCGATCCAATTCTCAACGAGCTGGCCAGCCGCCTACCGGCGGCCTTGCGGGCCGCGGAACGCGAGGCGGCCAACGTGGCCCCGGGTTGGGGCGGGCTGCTAAAGCATCTGCGGGATCCGGCGGTGCGCCGGGGGCTTGCGTTTTTCCTGGCCTTGGCCCGGCATTTGGCTCCGCAGCCCATGACCAACGGTGCGGCCCAGAACGAATCCCCGCGTTCTCAGCCGTCCCCGGCGACGTGATCACAACCCAGCCCGCCGCGTGCGGTCGACCACCCGCGCGCCGGCGAGACGGTTGCGCGCCACGCCGCTGCTTGTTCACGGCCGGCTCGACGTCAGCGAACCGCCAACCCTTGCGCGCCTAGCTCGGGCAGCCCCACATCCTTTAAGGTTTGCAAGAGGGTGAGCCGGCCGTCGCTTTCGATCTGAAACGCGGCGATGGCGCCTTGGCCGCCGTCCAGGACGTAGAAGTGGCGCCCGTCTTTGCTCACGCCGCTATCGATGGGCCGGGCAGCCTCCCCTTCCAACCTGGCGGCGACGGCATCGGCAACCGCAAGAATGCCGTCGGAGGAGATCGCGTAGGAAGTGATCGTGCCGCTGGCGGTGTTCGATGTGAACGCGAAACGCTCATCCGGGGTCGCCACTACCCAGCAGGTCGCCTCCTGGGTGCTCGGCACGGAGCTGCTCAGGACAAGCAACGTTCCATCGAGGGTGACGGCATACGACGACAAGGCATTGGCCCCTGCCTCAGAAACCAGCAGGCGCCCTGTGGAGAGGAACACGGAGCCAAAGGGCCCTGGACCGCTGGATTCGTTGACGGTCGGTTCCGACAAAGTCCCATCGGTTCGGACGCGGAACAGGCTGACCCGGCTGGTCGTCAGCTCGGACACAGCGAGCAGGCTGCCTTCCGGGCTGAACGCGACGCGCGCCGGTTGGGCGTCGGCCGTGCTGAGCGAGCGGGTCGACCCGGCAATCGGCGTGAGGTCACCGTCCTTGGCCAGGTGGAAGCCGGTGACGTTGGAAGCGTAACCGTTGGCCTCGTTGCCGAGGTTGGACACGTAGACCAGGCTGCCGAAGGCGTCGATGCTGTTGGGTTGGGCTCCGCCGGAAGGCACCACATCTACGAGGGTAGGGCGCCCGTCCAGGGCGATGCGAAAACTGCTGACGGTGTTGCTGCCGGCGTTGACCGCGAAGAGGAACCGGCCGTCGCGGGAAAGGGTCAGCGATCCTTGCGACGCCAGCGGGTCAACGCCATCCTCGGGTGTCGCCGGCGACACTTCCCGGGTGCCCGTGCCGGCACCGCCTGTGGGGACGGCAGCCACCCGGCTGAGACGGCCGTCTTTGGCCCGGCGGAACACGATGACCTTGTTTTCCTCAGGATCGTTGGTCATCGCGTACACCGTGCCGCAAAACGCGAGGGACTCCGCGGCCACTTCCGAGCGCACTGGGATGGGGAACACCCGTTGCGATGGCGGTTTCCCGTGGCCGCTTGACAGGCGAGTCCCGGACCCTTCAGACCGCTGAAGGCCAATACCCGTACCCCTTACCTTCAAGACCGTCACTCCCCCTCGGCCAGTGAGCAACATCGCAACCTCGGCCGAAATTTGCAGTCCCTCTACGGTATGAGCCCACCGGCCGGGCGGTGCTAGCGTAGGAATCACCTCTACGGAGGGTTCGTACCCACTCATCGATTTCGAGGAACCGCCGCTTTTCTTCGTCATCGAAGGGCGGCTTGAACTGATACCAGTAGAAATAAATCTCCACGTTGGCATAGGTCCAAACGGCAAACAGCTGGTGCTGTCGACCTTCGTGGTAGAACCAGGGTACGAATGAACCCGCGCTGGCGCCCTGACCCCACCACACACGCAGCCGCTAACACTTCGGCGGGGTTCATCTGCTGGTTCAAGAACTCCACGACTCGGCGCAGTTCCGGCGGGATCTGATCCGCCACAAACAACAACCTCAGCCGGCCAACCTGGACGTTTGTGGCGACCCGTTGCCAGAATTCCTCGACCCGCTGCCGGAATTCATCCGGGTCATCCTCTGATCCAAGAAACTCCTCCATGACTGCATCGACTTGCAATCCTCTCTCTTCGAGCTGGGTCTCGAACCGCGCACGAACAGTGCAATCCGGTAGGCAAGCTCCCAACAGAGTCAAAGTCTTAGAACGGGCGCGACCGAAATTGCCCGCCATGGCCGCCGCGCGCTGAAGCGCGACCGCCCCACGGGATACGACATGAACCGCCCGATTTGAGAGGTAACCTCACGGTGCTCAAAATAGTCAAAGGGCGTCCCGGGCCAAATGCCCGAAACGCCCTTCTGACGCTGGAGCCCGCAACCGGACTTGAACCGGTGGCCTCTTCCTTACCATGGAAGCGCTCTACCGACTGAGCTATGCGGGCGCAAGGGCGGCTGCGCTCCATGCGCGCCGCCCGTTCTGGTTGCGGGGGCCGGATTCGAACCGACAACCTTCGGGTTATGAGCCCGACGAGCTACCGATTGCTCCACCCCGCGTCGGTTGGTGGAGGGGGCAGGATTTGAACCTGCGAAGGCAGCGCCGGCAGATTTACAGTCTGCTCCCTTTGGCCACTCGGGAACCCCTCCACGTATTCGGTTCTCCGCTCTGCCGCGTCCTGCGGCAACAGCAACTACGATTTTATCACCCGTTGCTCCGATCCGTCAAGTACAGAGTCGACGATAGGCACGATCGGCTCCGTTCCTTGCGGCAAGCCGGCCGGGCGTCGCCCGCGGTCGCTGAAGATCCCCCCGGCTCCGGATGCGAACGCTCCACATTCCGGCAATGTACGCTGGAGCTGGGGATGGGACTCGAACCCACAACCTGAGGTTTACAAAACCCCTGCTCTGCCCATTGAGCTACCCCAGCCCGCCATGTTCCTCTCTGCGACCCTTCGGCTCCCTTGGGCAGCTGCCGCAATGGGATGCCGACCAATCCGAGGCCCGCACCTCGATTGTAAACGCCACGGGCAGTTCTGTCCAGAGCACCGAGGCCGGGGACAACCGGAGCCAAGACCGCTGTCAGCGGCCGTTCTCGCTGTTGCGCTTCTTCTCGAGGTACCGCTCCAGCTTTCGCTTGACTCGCTGCAGGGCGTTGTCAATCGACTTGACGTGACGGCTGAGCTCGTCCGCGATCTCCTGGTATGATTTGCCTTCGAGATAATACATGAGCACCTTCCACTCGAGTTCGCTCAGGAATTCGCTCATGCGCTTCTCGATGTCCAAAAACTCCTCGCGGCTGATGACCAGCTCTTCCGGATCGCTCACCTTGTTGCCGTGGATGACGTCCATCAGCGTCCGGTCGGATTCCTCATCGTAAATGGGCTTGTTGAGGGAGACGTAGGAATTCAAGGGAATGTGTTTTTGCCGGGTCGCGGTCTTGATGGCGGTGATGATCTGCCGCGTGATACAAAGCTCGGCAAAGGCCCGAAACGACGCGAGCTTGTCCGACCTGAAGTCGCGGATCGCTTTGTAGAGGCCGATCATGCCCTCTTGGATGATGTCCTCCCGGTCGGCCCCGATCAGGAAGTAACTGCGGGCCTTGGCCCGCACAAAGTTCCGGTATTTGACGATCAGAAATTCCAGCGCCAGGTGGTCCCCGTTGCGGGCGTACTCTACCACGACCTCGTCCGCGAGGTCCTCATACGCGTGGTATGAAGGCCGCCCAGCTGTCGCACTCACACACATCGCCTCCGCCGGAAGGATAGATGCCGGCCGCCCCCCGGGCCGCGCGCCTTTTGACCGACCAAGGCGCAGGCAGAGGCCGACGCTCGGCAAACAGACGGCTCAGGCTGGGCGCCCGCAGGCGAGAAGTGTGCTGAAGGATTGCAATCTAGCGCTATTATAATCGAGCGCGATCGGCAAATCAACCGTTGCGGCCAGTGCGATCCGAGAACCGCCTTTGTCGTGCAATTTCAAACAACACCAGTGCCCCGGCCACGCCCGCGTTGAGCGAGTTCACCCGCCCCCTCATCGGGATGCTCACGATCACATCGCATAGCTCCCTCGTGAGCCGGCCGAGGCCTTTCCCTTCGCCGCCAACCACCAGCGCGAGCGGCCCTCGCAGGTCAGCTTCCCAGTACATCGCGTCGCCGTTCATGTCGGCCCCGGCGATCCATAGCCCCCGCTCTTTGAGCTCGCGGAGGGCTTGTGCCACATTGGCGACTTGAGCTACCGGAACGTACTCCACCGCGCCGGCGGACGTTCGGGCCACGGTCATCGTGAGGCCCGCGGACCGGCGCCGGGGCACCACTACGCCGTGGGCCCCTGCCCCGTCCGCGGACCGCAAAAGCGATCCGAGGTTGTGCGGGTCCTGCACTTCATCGAGAACGAGCACGAGTGGGTCCTCGCCGCGGCCGGCCGCGGCCGGAAGAATCGCGTCTAGATCGACGTAGTCCTTAGGCGCCGCGACGGCTATGACCCCTTGATGCATGCGGCCGCCGCTCATCCGGTCAAGCCGCCGGCGATCGGCCTCCTGCACGGCGACGCCCCGGCTCTTCGCCAGGCTGAAGATGTCCGCGATGGGCCTTCCGCCGGCCCCTTTTGCGACCAGCACCCGCTCCACGGGCCGGCCCGCGGCCAGGGCTTCCCGCACCGGGTTGCGCCCGATGATCAGCTCCGCGTCTTGCTGCGTCCCGGATTGGCGAGAGGCTGCATTCCGAAGACGGGCCTCATCCGCCCGGTTACCGTCCATCGCCGCGCTCCTGCCGATCTGCGATGTACAAAATTTCCCGCAACCGCTCCGTCTGGCCGGTCCAGTACAAGTATCCCAGCAGGCACTCAAAGCCGGTGCTGTAGCGGTACGCGGCCGGATCGCTTCCCCGGGGGCCCTTGGGGCTCGCGTTCCGGCCCCGCCGGACGATCTCCCGCTCGGCTTCCGTCAGCTCGTCCTCCACCGAGCGTAACCGGTCGGCCTGAGCGCCGGCCTGCACCCGCTTGACCGCCAGGTGGTGGATATCGCTCAGTTTTCCGCGCTCCGACTCGACTAGGACCGTGCGAACGTGAAGTTCCCACACTGCATCTCCAAGATAAGCAAGGTGCAAGGGCGGCGGGAGCGCGGATTTTGCGCTGGCGTCCCCCGAGCCCTGGCCCAGCCAGGCCCACAACCGCCCGGGCTGTTTCGCATCACCCATCGGCCATTCGCCACCGGCTTCCCGCGGGCGTATCCTCTACGACGATGCCGAGTTCCCGAAGGCGATCCCGGATCCGATCGGCCGTCGCCCAGTCCCGCCGCTCGCGGGCTTCCCGGCGGACATCCAACAAAAGCTGCACCAAGTTGTCGACCAGCGCGGGCTGGTCCGGAGCGCCCGCCTCCTCAGCACCGAGGACTCCCAACAGCTCCCCGCCGAACAGGCGGAACAGCGCCAGTGCACCCCCCAGCACCTCCACCGCCGCCGGTGCGGGTTTGCCCCGGCGAACGAGTTGCTCCCGGAAGCCGTTGGTCTCCCGGGCCAGGTCAAACAGCACCGCCAGTGCGGCGGCGGTGTTGAAGTCGTCGGCCATGGCCGCGTCAAACCGCTCCGGGACCGACACCAGCCCGTCCAGGTACCGCGCCCCTTCACCGTCCAATTCGGCCCGCCAGCGAGCCACGTCGCCCGGCCCGGCCAGCGCACCCGGAAGCCCGCCATGATCTCGCAAGAACTGTTCCAAGCGGTGAACCGCGCTGTTGAGCCGCCGCCACCCGCGGGTCGCCTCGGCCAGCGCGCTGTCGGAAAATTCCAGCGGGCTGCGGTAGTGGGTGCTGAGCAACAAAAACCGCAACAGCGGCGCGGGATACCGAGCCAACAGCTCATCGATGCTGACCACGTTGCCAAGCGACTTGGACATCTTTTCGGCACCCATGTTCACCAGGCCATTGTGCACCCAAAAGCGAACAAACGGCTGCTGGCCGGTGTACGCCTCCGATTGGGCGATTTCATTTTCGTGATGCGGAAAGACTAGATCCATCCCGCCGCCGTGGAAATCAAACCCGTTGCCCAAATATTTGAGCGACATGGCCGAACATTCGATGTGCCATCCCGGACGGCCCGGACCCCACGGGCTCTCCCAGGCGGGTTCGCCAGGCTTGGCCGCTTTCCAGAGGGCGAAATCCATCGGACTTCGCTTCCGCTCGTCGGCCTCAAAGCGGGTCCCCGCCATGAGCTCCTCGAGCCGTTGGCCGCTCAGCTTGCCGTAATCGGGAAACCGGGACACATCGAAGAACACGTCGCCTCCTACCTCGTACGCGATTCCGCGTTCAATGAGCCCGGAGATCATCGCAATGATGTCCGGAATATGTTGGCTGACCTTCGGATAGTAGTCCGCGCCGCGAATGCCGAGGCGCCGCATGGCCGAAAGGTATTGCTCCGAGTAGCGGGCTGCGAGTTCGACCGGATCTTCCCCCCTCTCCCGGGCCCTCTGGATGATCTTGTCGTCCACGTCGGTGAAGTTTTGCACCAGGGTTACCCGGTACCCCCGCCATTCGAGGTACTTGCGGATGACGGACCAAATGAGCGCAGGCCGGGCGTGACCGATATGGGCTTCGGCGTACGGCGTAACGCCGCAGGCATAGATGCGCACATGTCCCGCTTCCGCCGGTTCAAACACGCCCTTGCTGCGGGAAAGCGTATTGTAGACCCGAATCGGCGACGGCGTGCGCTCCAGGGCGAGCCAGCCGGCCGGCAGCCCTGCCTTCTGGGGGCTTGATGCCGTCGGCGCCGTTTTCGGCGACATGGACATTCCTCCTTGACGACGTCCCGTCCCCACCCCGCCGGCAGCTGCCCGGCGGTGTCGCGCGTTTGGCTCACCGCTTTTGGGCGCAGCTTTCTTCTAGCGCCGGGACATGCCCCGGGCGGGGACGTTCAGCCAGCTGCCGCTCCAAGTCCCGGACCTTCGCTTCCAGGAACTCGATCCGGCGCTGCATGGCCCTGAGCGCCCGGTCGAGGGGGTCGGGCAGGTTCGCGTGATCCAGATCGATAACATCGAGCCGGCGCCCGTTTTCCCGAACGATCCGGCCGGGAACACCGACGACGGTTGAGTTGGGCGGCACCTCCGAAAGGACTACGGAGCCAGCGCCGATGCGGGCATTGTCACCGACCCGGAATGAGCCTAAGACCGCGGCGCCGGCAGCGATCACGACGTTGTTCCCAATGGTGGGATGGCGCTTGCCTTTTTCCTTGCCGGTTCCGCCCAGCACGACGCCTTGGTACAAGGTGACGTTTTCCCCGATCTCCGCGGTTTCGCCGATAACGACGCCCATGCCGTGGTCGATGAAGCACCCTGGCCCGATGCGGGCAGCGGGATGAATCTCGATGCCGGTCAACAGTCGGGAGATGTGCGCAACGATGCGGGCCACCAAAAACAGCCGGTGCCGCCAGAGCCAATGGGCCAGCCGGTGCATCTGCAACGCATGGAAGCCGGGATAGACCAGCACCACTTCCAACCAGTGGCGGGCTGCCGGATCTCGCTCCAAGGCCGCAGCGATATCTCGCTTGATGGACTGCCACAGGCCCAAGGGGAACCCTCCCCCGCGCGTCTTGTCAGACCGATGACTGCGCCGGCGAGCGGAACGGTCCTGGCGCTCTGCGTTCCGTCCCGCCTTCCCAATATCCCGCTTTGCCCCTTTGAGTATGGAAAGAAAAAACTCCTCGTCTCCACCGGTGCAGAGACGGGAGCTTCCCGCGGTTCCACCCTGCTTGGGACGCGGCCCTTCACGGCCAGCCTCCCCGCTTTTGCGCGCTGTAACGGGCGCTCCCGTCCTGCGCCTACTCCGCACGGCTCGATGGACGGCGTTTCGGCGGGCAGCTCCGGGGGGCAGTTCGCATCTCCGACGCCCAGGCCGCTTCCAGCCGGCGGCGGCCCTCTCTGGTGAGCGTTTCCCGGGATGCTACTCGGTCCCCATCATCGCTTTAGGCTGCCCCGAATTATACCACATGCGACCTTGCTGTCAAGGCCGGCGAGGACGGATGCCGCGATGGTCCAGCGGGGCCGGAGCCTCCGCCGCCGGTGATCGCGTTCCGGCCCTTCTCCCTTGGCTTGGCTCATCGCCGATCCGCTTCTTGACCCAGAGCAATCTGTCTCTCTTGAATGGTTGAAGGATTGCGAGCAGCTATGAACGAAACAATTAATTGTTGAAGAACAGAGTGGATTGCGGTCTTTAAAACAAAGGAGGCGATCTATCAAAACTTATCTATCGATTCACACCGAAAACATTTCCGAACGCCTGCATATCGCATATGCGCATTCACGGTTAAGGTGCCTACGGCGGCGTGGAGCATTGGGATTCGCATTTCAGTACTCGAAACCACAGGGGGGGCGGAAGTTGTGAGCATTCCAAGACCCAAGCTTCTCGAGATGTATCGTGATATGGTGACCATCCGCCTCTATGAGGAGACCATGGCCGAGGCGTATTTGGAGGGGAAACAGCCTGTCTTCAACATCGCAGCGGGTCCAGTTCCCGGCGAGATGCACCTGGCGGCCGGACAGGAGCCGGTCGCTGTCGGCGTCTGTGCCCATCTTCGGAACGATGACGCGGTTGTTGGAACCCACCGGCCGCACCACTTTGCCATAGCCAAAGGCGTGGACCTGCGAAAGATGACAGCGGAAATTTTCGGCAAGGTGACGGGCTTGGGGCGTGGGAAAGGTGGCCACATGCATCTTTTCGATCCCGATGTCCACTTCAGTTGCAGCGGGATAGTGGGCGCCGGGATCCCGCAAGCTGTCGGAGCGGCCCTTGCCTTCAAGAAAAGGAATGAAGATCACGTAGCCGTTGCCTTCTTCGGTGAGGGCGCTGCTAACCAGGGAGCGTTTCATGAAGGGCTGAACCTGGCTGCCCTTTGGCGACTTCCTGTCATTTTCGTCGTGGAAGATAACAGCTACGCGATCTCCGTGCCTAAGAGTGCATCCACTCCGATTGCGACGAACGCGGACCGGGCGGCTGCTTATGGAATCCCCGGTGTTTACGTAGACGACAATGACGTGCTAGCAGTTTACGAGACCGCAGGAGAAGCGGTCGCTCGCGCGCGCGGTGGCGAGGGGCCGACGCTGATTGAGGTCAAGACGCACCGGTATTTTGGACACTTCCAGGGTGACCCGGAGGTCTATCGCCCCAAGGATGAAGTGGCTCAGCTGAAAGCCAATGACCCGATAAAGCGGTTCCGAGAGTATCTTGTACAATCGAGCCCTGATTCGACAAATCCGGAAGCGGACATCGTGCAGATGGAGACCGAAGCTCGACAGCGCGTAGAAGACGCCTTTGCGTTCGCCCGTGAGTCCGATTACCCGGCCCCGGAGGAAGCTCTACTTCACGTGTTCGTAGACTAATCAGAAAGGGCGGTACCACCATGAATACGAGCCGGAAGTTAACGATGGCGAGAGCCATTTCAGAGGCAATCGCCCAAGAAATTGAGCGGGACGATCGCGTCTTTGTCATGGGCGAGGACGTCGGTATCTACGGCGGCATCTTTAGCGCCACCGCGGGCCTCTACGAAAAGTTCGGTCCAGAGCAGGTCATGGACACGCCCATCTCTGAGACAGGATTTATCGGAGCAGCTTTAGGTTTGGCCATGGAGGGTATGCGGCCCATCGTTGAGTTGATGTTTGTTGATTTCTTTGGCGTTTGCATGGACCAGATTTATAATCACATCGCCAAAAACATCTACTTTTCCGGAGGCAATGTCAGGGTACCGCTGGTCCTGATGACGGCAACCGGCGGTGGCTATAACGATGCAGGACAGCATTCTCAGTGCCTGTGGGGAACATTCGCCCATCTTCCCGGCTTGAAGGTCGTGATTCCATCAACTCCCTTCGACGCAAAAGGATTGATGATTTCTGCCATTCGAGACGATAACCCGGTCATCTACATGTTCCACAAGGGGTTAATGGGCCTTGGTTGGATGACCCTCATCAAGGACACTACCGGACCTGTTCCCGAGGAACCGTACACAATTCCGTTTGGAAGGGCCGATATCAAGAGGGAAGGCAATGACGTCACCATCATCAGTGTGTCCATGGGTGTATATCAATCTCTTGAGGCGGCGAAAGAGCTTGAACGGGCTGGGATAAGCGCGGAAGTAATCGACCTTCGAACCTTAGTCCCGCTAGACCGAGAGACAATCGCTGAGTCGGTGAAGAAAACCCGTCGTGTACTGGTTGTAGACGAAGACTACCTGTCATACGGCATGACTGGAGAAATTGCGGCTACAGTCATGGAGTTGGCCTTCGACTATTTGGATGCGCCGGTTAAGCGCCTGGCAGTTCCCGATGTGCCGATTCCTTATTCCCGGCCGCTGGAGCAGTTCGTGTTGCCTTCCGCCCCAAAGATCGTTGAGGCGGTCAAGGAACTGTTGTACTCGTAGACCGGGAGATTCTCGGTTATTTGTATTTGTTGCGTCATGAACCGGGCTAGTAGCGGCCCTGGCGGCTGGTATCGTTGCCGCGGCAGTGAGTCTTTTCAGCACCCTGTGCGAGCGGGATGGCTTGCGCGGGGTTGCTGAGTTTCACGGGGCTACGACGATAGGATGGGGTGACGAGAGTGTCATTGGAGTTCCGATTGCCTATGGACGTCGCGCAGGACAGCAGCAGCGAAGGATTTGTCGTGAACTGGTTCAAGGAGGAGGGGGATACGGTTCGTTCCGGACAACTGTTGTTGGAAGTGCAGTTTGATAAGGTGAGCATAGAAATTGATGCCCCAACCGATGGTGTGCTTGTGAAAATCCTGGTTCCCCAAGGAGAAGTGGTCAGACCAGGTCAGCCACTGTGCATGATCGAGGAGGAAAAGAAGGCAGGGGAACTCGTTTCAACTGGCGGAGCCTCACACGCCTCACAAAGCACCGGCGGGCCAACGGGATCCCAAGGGGAAAAGGCAGAAGCGGCTACCCAAGGTCGGGGCCGCACGGAGCTTCGTTCGACCCCCGCCGCTCGCCGTCTCGCGCGGGAACTGGGCATACCACTGGAGGAGGTCCGTGGGAGTGGTCCCGGTGGGCGAATCACCGAAGCCGACGTGCGGACCCACGCGGCCAACGCGACCTCTTCCAAGGTTGCAACGGACGTACGCCGTGAACGCCTCTCGCCGGCACAGCGCGCCACCGGTCAACGAATGCTGGAAAGCTTGCGGACCGCAGCCCAATACACGCTGGGACGGCAAGTGAACGTAACGGCGCTTGTGAAGCTGCGAGAGGAGTTGAAGCGGTCCGGTTCGCCGGTCACGCTGTCGGATCTGTACCATAGGGCAGTCATCATGGCCCTTCTCGAGCACCCTAGGCTTCAGTCGAGGCTGGAAGGGGATGAAGTATTCATACCCAGCGGGGTCAACCTAGGATTTGCGGTCGCACGGGGTGAGGACCTGCTTGTTCCCGTCATCCGGGACGCCCACAAACTGAGTCTCGAAGAATTGGCTGCGGCGCGTCGTCGCCTTACGGGAGCGGCGCTGGAGGGACGTGTCGAGAGGGAAGAACTCACGGGAGGAACATTTACCGTAACCAATCTGGGTCCGTACGGGGTCGACTTCTTCACGCCAGTCATCAATCCACCCGAGCCCGCGATCCTGGGTGTGGGACGCATTGTGCGGCAACTGGTGTTGGATGAAGACGTTCGTGTTGCTCCCTTCATTACACTGAGTCTGACGGTGGACCACCGGGTGGTGAATGGAGCACCGGCATCAGTCTTCTTGACTCGGGTCGCCGAACTTCTGGCGGCACCTGAGGATTTGATCTCAAATGGCTAGGCCTGTTGGCATCATTGCGAACCCGTTTTCTGGTACCGATATCCGGCGGATCGTGTCGCGCGCGTCGAGCAGTGACAACCTGCACAAGGTGCAAATGCTGCAGTGCGTGCTCGTCGGTCTCATCGAGGCGGGTGTACAGGAGGTCTTATACCTTCCCGACCCGTCCAATCTAGTGCCGGCTGCATACTGGGCTCTCCGCCACGCGCTGCGGGAACAGTTGACGATCAAACCTGTACTGGACGAATGTCGGGGAGAACGAAGAGAGACCTCCCTTGCAACTGCGGCCATGGTTCGCAAGGGCGCAGGCGCTATCGTAACCCTTGGAGGCGACGGCACCGTCCGCCTGGTAGCCAAGACGGCGCGCGATGTGCCACTGATGCCGCTTCCTGCCGGTACAAACAATGTTTTTCCGATTTGCGTTGAGCCCACGATTGCTGGTTTGGCTGCGGGTGTTGTAGCTGTGGGCGGTGACGCCTCGCGTTGCCACCGTGCGAAGGTGTGCCGCGTCTTTGTGGGGGATGACGTCGACCTGGCGCTGATCGATGTGGCCCTCTTGGATGCTTCCTTTACGGGCAGCCGTGCTATTTGGGAACCTGCCAGGCTGCGGGCACTTGTGGTGAGTCAGGGGCTTCGCCATGCGGTGGGGTTGTCTGCGATAGCGGGCCAGGTTTGCCCCGTTGGGCTAGAGGATCAAGCGGGGGCCTACATCCGATTTGGTACGGGACAGACGGTTCGAGCGCCGATCGCTCCAGGCCAATTTGCTGAGGTATCCGTTGCTGAGAAACGGCGGATCCCGTGTGGGGCCGAGATCTTGCTTGGGCGAGGTCCCGGAGTGCTAGCCTGTGATGGGGAACGGATTCGTGTGGTTGGGACCAACGTTCCGGTCGGCGTCGAAGTGAGCTCAGAGGGTCCGCTGGTCATCGAGCCTGCTGTGGTGCTGCAACGGTGATGTTGCATCGTCGACCCACACTTCTTGCCCCAGAGCCACCCGGAGAGAATTATCCGACATCTTCGCGCTGACCAGGGATCGCCGTGCCGAACGTGGAAGGAAAAATAGGTTTCCCACTTCGCCGGGAGTAGGTTGTTGGGGAACGAAGTTCCCTCCTCTGGTATAAGGGATCCTGTGCCCGTTAGAGACTAGCGCGGGACTGGAAAGCGAGGGGATAGGATGTCCGCGGATCGGCAGAAAGTCGCCAGCGTGCCGTCCCAAAGGTCTAAGGACCAATTTCTCGAACTGTATCGACAAATGGTCCTCATCCGGCGATTCGAGGAGCGGGCGGCCGAGGCGTATACCCAAGGCAAGATCGGCGGGTTCCTTCATCTGGCCATCGGCGAGGAGCCGGCCAATGTGGGCGTCATGGCCGCCCTGCGGTCCGACGACGATGTGTTCACCCACTACCGCAGCCACGGCCAGGCTCTGGCCCGGGGCATGGATCCCAAGGCAGTCATGGCTGAGCTGTTCGGCCGGGCCACCGGCGTGTCCAAGGGCCGGGGCGGCTCGATGCACTTGGCCAGCCTCGAGCACCACTTCTGGGGAGGCTACGCGATCGTCGGCGGGCACATCCCGATGGCGGTCGGGATGGCCGTGGCCCACCAGTACACCGGTTCCGACCGGGTGGTCGTCTGCATCTTCGGCGACGGTGCGGTCAACACCGGCGCGTTTCACGAGGCCCTGAACATGGCCGGGGTGTGGCGGCTGCCCATCGTGTTCGTCGTTTCCAACAACCTGTACGGCATGGGCACGGCCATCAACCGCTCATCCGCCGTTACGGAAGTGTACAAGCGGGCGGCCGCGTACAACATGCCGGGCGTGCGGGCCAACGGCAACGACGTTCTGGAAACCGAGGCCACGGTTCGGGAAGCGGTGGAAAAAGCTCGGGCGGGCGAAGGCCCGTCACTGGTCGAGCTGATGACATACCGGTTCCGGGGCCACTCCATGGCTGACCCCGAGCTATACCGTTCCAAAGAGGAAGTAGAGCAATGGAAAGCCCGGGACCCGATCGCGGCATTCCGCCGGCGGCTCGAAGAGGAGGGCATCGCAACGGCCGCGGAGTTCGAGGCCATCGACCGGCGCGTGGCAGAGACCGTCGATGAGGCGGTGCGGTTTGCCAACGAGAGCCCCGAACCGGATCCCGCCACACTGTTCGACCACGTATACGTCAACCCGTGAGGAAGGATGGGGTGACCTTGGCGGAGATCACGTATCGAGAGGCGTTGCGGCAAGCACTGCGGGAAGAAATGCTCCGGGATGAGCGGGTCTTCCTGCTGGGAGAAGATATCGGCGCGTACGGCGGTTCGTATGCCGTGACCAAGGGTTTCCTAGAGGAGTTCGGGGAAAAGCGGGTCAAGGACACTCCCATCTCGGAGACGGCCATCGTCGGCGCGGCTACGGGCGCGGCCATGGCGGGATTGCGCCCGGTGGCCGAAATCATGACCATCAACTTCATGCTCGTCGCGATCGACCAAGTCATCAACCACGCGGCCAAGGTGCATTACATGTTCGGCGGCCAGTTCCGCTGCCCGATGGTGGTGCGTACCGTCGGCGGCGGACGCCGGCTGGCCGCGACCCACTCGCAAAACCTCGAAGTTCTGATGGCCCACATCCCGGGGCTCAAGGTGGTGGCGCCGGCCACCCCGTACGACGCGAAGGGTATGCTGAAAGCGGCCATCCGGGACGACGACCCGGTCATTTTCATCGAGCACAGCCTGCTCTACGGAACCCGGGGGCCCGTGCCGGATGAGGATTACGTCGTGCCCATCGGCGTATCCGACGTCAAGCGGCGGGGACGGGACGTAACCATCGTGGCCTACTCCCGCATGACCCGGGAGGCGCTGGCGGCCGCGGACGAGCTGGCCCGGCAAGGCATCGAGGCGGAAGTGGTCGACTTGCGCACGTTGCGGCCGCTGGATATGGGCCCGGTGCTGGATTCGGTGGCCCGCACCAACCGGGTGGTGGTAGCCGGCGAGGACTGGCGGAGCTTCGGCATCGGCGCGGAGGTCGCGGCCCGGATTCAAGAGGAGGCGTTCGACGACCTGGACGCGCCGGTGTTTCGGGTCAACCAGCTCGAAGTGCCGGCTCCATACGCCGCCAACATGGAGCGGCTGGCCTTCCCAGGCAGCCGGCAGATCGTCGAGGCGTGCTTGCAACTCCTAAACGCCCCCGCCGCGGCCTTCGCGGGATGACCTGTCCCTGACCAGGGAGGGAATGGAATGGCCAAGCTCACCATGCCCCAGATGGGGTTCGACATGCAGGAAGGAACGTTGGTCCGTTGGCTTAAGCGGGCCGGTGATCCGGTCAAGCGGGGCGAAGCGGTGGCCGAGATCGAGACGGATAAGGCCGTCGTCGAGATCGAATCGTTCCACGATGGTGTCGTGAAGGAGTTGTTGGTCGCCGAAGGGACCACGGTGCCGGTCGGGCAGCCCATTGCCGTCATTGACGCGGGCGACGAGGAAACATCGGCAGAAACGGCTCCCGCAGAAGCAGCTCCCTCAGAAACCGCTCCGGCGGGCGAGGCGGCCCCCGCGCCGGGAGCGCCTGGCGGAACGCAAACTGCCACCGGAACAACGCCTGAAGCCGCGCCGGTGGCGTCTGTTGCCTCACCGGCCGCACCGCCGGCCGCCGCGACACCGGCTGCCGTTGCGTCCCCCGAGGTTCCGGCTGTTTCCAGGCGGATCAAGGCTTCTCCCCTCGCCCGCCGGCTTGCGGCCGAGCACGGAGTCAACCTGGCCGCGCTCTCTGGCAGCGGACCCGGCGGCCGGATCGTCAAGCGGGACGTCATGGCGGCTGTGGAGGCAAAGGCGGCCGCACCGGCGGCTGCGCCCGCGACTGTTGCGCCTTCGAAAGGCGCTCCGCCAGATCGGGTCGTTTCCGTGTCCCGCATGCGGCAGACGATCGCCCGCCGTCTGTCGGAAAGCAAGCAGCAAGCGCCGCACTTTTACGTCACCGCGGCCATCGCGATGGACGAGGCCTTGGCCCTCCGGGCGCAGCTCAAGGCACTGGGCCCCGAAGGGGCGGTGTCGGTCAACGATCTCGTGCTCAAGGCGACGGCCATTGCCCTCACCCGCCATCCCCACCTGAATGCGTCCTGGGAGGATGGCCACATCCGCCTTCACGGCGCGATCCACCTGGCGGTGGCCGTGGCATTGGACGACGGTCTCATTACACCGGTCATCCGGGATTGCCAGGCCAAATCGCTGGTCCAGATCGCCCGGGAAGCCAAGGAGCTGGCCGAAGCAGCCCGGGCTGGGCGGCTGAAACCCGAACAGTACCAGGGGGGCACGTTCACCGTCAGCAACCTGGGCATGTTCGGCGTCGAGGAGTTCTCGGCCATCATCAATCCTCCCCAGGCGGCCATTTTGGCCGTCGGCGCGGTAACGGAGCAGCCCGTCGTGCGCAACGGCCAGGTGACGGTGGCCCGCATGATGCGGGTTACGGTCTCGGCCGATCATCGGGTCACCGACGGCGCTCAGGTGGCCCGGTTCCTCCAGGACCTCAAGGCCGTGTTGGAAAGCCCCCTGCGGTTGCTGGTGTAGCCGGCGGGCCAGCCGAAAGATTGGCAAAAGGGGTAAAGTGAGGAGGAACGCCCGTGAGCAACGAGCAGGCGCCGCGCCACGACGTAGTCGTCATCGGCGGCGGCCCGGGCGGGTATGTGGCCGCGATCCGGGCACGCCAGCTGGGTTTGAACGTCGGGCTCGTGGAGAAGTCGGAACTCGGAGGCACGTGCCTCAACTGGGGCTGCATTCCCACCAAAGCGCTGCTCTACAGCGCCGGCCTGCTGGATCAGATTCGCCAGGCGGGCCAGTACGGCATCCGCGTGGAAGGGGTGCAGCCCGATTACCCTGCCGCCCACCGTCACAGCCGCCGGGCCGCGGAACGGCTGAGCAAAGGCGTCGAGTACCTGATGCGAACCAATCAGATCGCCGTATACCGGGGAAGCGCCTACATCCCAAGCCCCGGCCGGGTGCAGGTCGACGGCGCCTCGGCCATCGCTGCCCGCCACATCGTAGTAGCCACCGGTGCGCGGCCCCGGGGCTTGCCCGGCCTTGAACCCGACGGCCACCGGGTGCTCACCAGCCGGGACGCTTTGGCGATGACGGAACTTCCCAAGTCCATCGTCATCGTCGGGGGCGGCGCCATCGGCGTCGAATTCGCCTCCATCTTCCGCTCGTTCGGCGTCGAGGTCACCCTCGTCGAATTCATGCCGCGGATCTTGCCCGCGGAGGAGCCGGAGATCAGCCAAGAACTGGCCAAGAGCTTCCAAAAGCGGGGCATCAAGGTCATCACCGGTGCTACGGTGTCCGCGGTCGACGAGGAACAAGACGGCCTCGCGGTTACCGTGACACCGGCCGAGGGGCAAGGTGAAGCGCGCGTCGTGCGGGCCGACCGGGTTCTGGTGGCCGTCGGGGTCACCGGCAATACCGAAAACCTGGGCCTGGAAGCCCTCGGGGTTCGGGTGGACAAGGGATTCATCGCCGTCAACGAGCGGATGGAAACCGGCGTTCCAGGAATTTTTGCCATCGGCGACGTCACCGGACCGCCGCTTTTGGCCCACGTCGCCTCGGAGCAAGGCGTCATGGGGGCCGATATCAGCGCGGGGCGCGGGGCCCGCGCTTTTGATCCGGGAAACAGGCCCCGGGCGAGTTACTGCCCCCCGCTGGGGGCTTCCGTGGGCCTCACGGAGGCCCAGGCCCGGGAGGCGGGCTACGACGTCAAGATCGGCGTCTTTCCTTTCCGGGGCAACGGTATGGCGGTCGCTACCGGTCGTGCCGAAGGGTTCGTCAAGATCGTCGCGGAAAGCCGCTACGACGAAATCCTGGGCGTGCATTGCATCGGGCCTGAGGCGTCGGAGCTCATCGCCGAGATCGGATTGGGCCAAACCATCGAGGCGACCCTCCACGACGTGGCAGCCACCGTCCACGCCCACCCCACCTTGTCGGAAGCAGTCAAGGAAGCGGCGCTGGCTGCACTAGGCGAGGCCGTCCATATCTGAAGGCAAAAAGTCGATGCGCTGGCTTCCTGCGCTCCAGGAGCCAGCAGGCGGAAGAATGCCGGTTCCTCCTGTGGGGCATGATACGGACGGCCTCAAAGGAGGAACCGGTCATGTTCATTGCCAATCAGAGAACCCGGATCATCCACGATGCCGAATCCCAAACCGAACATTGCGGCTTGCACAGCCTATCCAGCGACGATCAAGTTCCGGTGCCCGATGAAGAAACGGCCAAACTCATGATCGAGCTGGAGAACTTCGCCCCTTGCCCGGAATGCATGCGGCACTTGAGCTGGCAGTGAACCATCAGTACCGGGCCGTGACCCAGGACCGGCCGGCAAGCCCGAACGCCAGCGCCGCGAGCAAGGCATGCCATAGCATGCCGGGCCGGCCCGCCCCAACAAGACGGGCATGCCACAAGACCCGGCCGGCCGCCAGCATCCCGTTCAAGATGCCGTACATCAGGTGCCCCGGATTTGTGGAATGGCCGCTCACCAGCAATGCGATGCCGAGGAGAAACTGGACCCCGACCAACAATTGAAGGGCCAAAAGCACCCGGGCAAACGTTACCGACGGCGGCTGGCGGAACGCATACAGCCCCAGGGCCCACAGCCCAAACAGGCCGTTGCCGGCCATGAGCCACACCGTGATCAAGTCCTTGATCTGCAACAGCGTTGCCGTCGACACACCAGTCCCTCCCCCGTCTCGGCGGACGCCCGCTTTCCCGGTTCCGACGCGGTGTCGGTGAGGAGTTTTTTGTTCTCCTTGGGGGAGCAGAAATCCTAGGGCATCAGGCATGCGGGCCAAAGGCGCTGCTCAGGCGGGCCGTTCACCACAGTTGGAAACCGGGCATCTCCGCGTATCGGGTCGCGATGCGAACAAGGGGCCATCCCCACGCAATAGCCGCGAGAGCCGCTCCCAACACAAACCACGGCGTGATCCGATCAAGCCAACGCGGCGTCGGCGGCGGATCGTGCAAAGGCCCGGCCTCCGGAACCGATTGAGGGGCCTCGGCCGGGTTGGGCTTGCCCAAAGCGGTCCGCGCCATGATCATGAAGAACAGGGCGCCGGCAAAAAAGAGGATGACGCCGCCTGATGCGGTCATGATGCCTGCCCAGTTCCACTCCGCAAAGGCACCGTAGTACGGCGCGAAGCTCATATACGTGCGCCGGGGTGCGCTGGCCAGTCCCATCCAGTGCATGCCCCGGGCCATGATGGCCGAACCGAAAAACCAGCTCCACACTTGCACCACCGCCCATCGCCGACCCCATAGGGGCCGGCCCCGCAACAGCGGCACGAGCCAGTAGCTGACGGCCATGAACGTCAACGTCACCGCCGCTGCCACCTGCGTGTGCAAGTGCCCAACGACCCACATCGTGTTGTGGACGACAAGGTTCATGTTCAGCGACGAATTGATAAGCCCGGTGATGCCGCCGGTTGCGAAAATCAGCATGGCCAAAAGCTGTCCCGCGACGGATGGGTCGGACAGCCACGGCAGGGCCAAAAGCCACCCCACATACCCGCGGCCGCCCCGGCGGCGGGCCCCCTCTTCCACCGACGCTACGACCGTGAAAGCCGTCACCAGGCTTGGAAAGATGACGGCGTACGTCATGACGCCGTGCACGACTTTGCTCGAATGCTCCACCCCCGGGTCGGTGTACATGTGGTGCAAGCCGGTGGGCACTGCCAAGACGACGAACAGGAGAAAGACGAGCCGGGCGAGAGACTCGCTGAACAGCCGTCCTCCGATCTGGGCGGGCAGCATGGTGTACCACGAAAGATAGGCCGGCAGCAACCAGAAGTAGACCAGCGGGTGCCCCGTGAACCAGAACAGCGCCCGGGTGAGCAAGTGGTTCACCGTCTCCCGCTCCCCAAGGGACCACGGCAGCAAATAGACGAGCAACGCCGTGGCCAGCCCCAGCGACGCGAGAAACCACATGGCCCATGTGGCCAAGGCCGCTAGCGCCATCAGCGGCGTGCGCTCCCCGGGATGGTCCTGCTTCCACGTGCGCCACGTCTGCCATGCGTTGAGCGCGGCCATCCATGTGGCCAGGGCTACCAGGACGAGTCCCGCATAAAACCCGGGATGAGCCTTAAGCGGCGCATAAAAGGTGAACAGCACTGTGGCCTGATTGCGGAAAATGGGAACGACCATGGCCAGCACGCCGGCCACCGCTACTGTAAGCGTCGCCCACGCCAAACCCCGGTCCGCCAGCGGCCGCTTGAGCCCGTGAACGATGGCTAAAGACAAAAATCCGATGATGAACGTGCCGGTAAACAACAAGGCCAGCGCGACGCCGTGAAAGGTCAGACCGGTATAGTACAGGCTCAAGAATCCGGGCAAGTACGGGTACAAGTCGACCTGGGCCTTGTCGAGCGCCTGCAGCGTTCCGTACACGCCGCCCACGGCCAGCAGGATAAAGCTGATATAGATGAACGCCTGTATGTGCCCGCGGTCTTGGGCGTACAGTTCCGCTCCCGGCCCTCCAGCCGGTTCAGCGGGCTCCGGTTGCAGCCGTCTCAACGACGATCCTCCCCTGCATCGTATGATGGCCGACCCCGCAATACTCGTGACAGAACAGATAGTGCTCGCCCGGCTCCGCGAACCGGAAACGGAACTCGGACACCTGGCCCGGGATGAGCATCTGATTGATGGTGGTGTACGGCACCCGGAAGCCGTGGATGACGTCCAGACTCGTCACCTGGAACGTGACATCAGAACCGGCGGGCACCCGGACCTCCGCGGGCTGGAACGACCACGCCCGGGCGACCATCACCACCCGGTAACGGCCCGGGCCTTCCTGATAGACTCCGGGCTCGTCGAACGGCGGCGTTTGGGCCGCGGTGGCCGGGTCCACCTGGCCCGCATCGTCCACCAGGCGGATGTCCAAGGCATAAACGCTGTAGACGAGCGCAAGAAAGAGCGACAGCAACACCGCCGCGCTCAACATGATCCAGAGGCGTTCGTAGCGGTCAATGTCCACCCAGGCCACCGCCGTAGCGGAGCGTGTGGTAGTACATGTACGACCACAGGATCACCGTTCCCAGCGCGTAGACGAGCACGATGACCATGGTGCCAAGCGGCGTCCGGACGTCCCGGCGGCCCGCCGGCGCCCTGTCTTGCTCCCCGCGCGCCGGTCCCTCGATCCCTCCGTTCTCCCCTGCCATCGTCCCCATCCCTCCTGCCGCGGGGTTCATGTCTTGCCCGGCCCGCTCGCCACGTACGGTGCACGAACGAAGTCCGGTTTATGCGCCGTCCGCCTGTTTCGCCCATCCTCCGCATATCCAGCCGGCCTTTTGGCAACGTTAGCGCCGGACCACCCCAACGCAAAACCCGCGGGGATCCGGAGGGATCGATATGGCCGGCGATCGCGACGAAGCTGACCGCGGCGAAAACGGGCACCCGCCGTCCCGGCCCTTGTTGCCCCCGGCGGTGTGGGCCGTCATCTCCGGGGCACTCGTGCTGATTGCGGCCTGGCTCGTATTCTTTTGGCCCGGCACGGCGCCGGAGAGGGATTTCGCCGGCGACGTTCCGGGAATCGACGACGACTTGCTCAACGGCCCCGAGCAGCGGGTGGACACCGCGGCGCAACTTGCCCGCCTCCGGCAAACTGTTCCGCCCGACCGGCTGGCCGCCCCTAACCCCCTTGCGCCCACGCCCGCTGTGCTCGAGCGGGCCCGAACGCTGTACGGCACCCACTGTGCAACTTGCCACGGAGCCCAAGGCGACGCCAACGTCCCGGTAGCCCAGTCCCTCAACCCGCCGCCCGTCAACTTTACCCATCCCGCGTTTGCCGACATGGAACCCGGCGCCGTCTTCTACATCATCAGCAACGGATCGCCCGGCACCGGCATGGCCGCGTTCGGCCAAAGCCTTTCCGAGGAAGACATCTGGTCGCTGGTGCACTTTTTGCGGGAGAACTTCGCGGCCCGGGGACGGGATGACACCCGTGCCGGCGAAGGCTCCGGCGGCACAAGCGACCAACCGCGCGGGCAAAACGAGTCTGATCAAGCGCATTGACGGCTTGTACCGGCCGCAGGCGGGGAGACATCCGGGATTTTCTGCTTCCACCGGACCGGCGAGCGGGCCCGCCGCCCGCGGAAGGATGCCTGCAGCCTGCGTGGAACAATGTTACACAACGTTTGTTGGGCGGCGTATGCTGAAGGGGGGGATATGCCGTGATCCGCACCCAGAAACGACTGCAGGAGCCGCGCCGGGGAAAGCCGGTGGAACGGAAGGGCCGGTTTCTCACGGTCTCCGGCGCACCGGTGAAAGGACTGTACGGGCCCGGCGACACCGCGGGACTCGACTACGACCGAGACCTGGGCGATCCCGGCCGCTTCCCCTTCACGCGAGGGATTCACCGGACCATGTACCGCGGGCGGCTGTGGACGATGCGCCAGTTCGCGGGGTTTGGCACGGCCGAAGAGACCAACGCCCGGTTCCGTTACCTGTTGAGCGAAGGCCAGACAGGCCTGTCGGTCGCCTTCGACCTGCCTACGCTGATGGGCTACGATGCCGATCATCCCCGGGCCCGAGGGGAAGTCGGGGTGGAAGGCGTCGCCGTATCGAGCCTGGCCGACATGGAAACGCTGTTTGACGGCATCCCCCTCGATCAGGTCACCACGTCCATGACCATCAACGCCCCGGCCATCATCCTCTTTGCCATGTACTTGGCGGTGGCGGAAAAGCAAGGCGTTCCCCTGGACCGGCTGTCGGGCACGATCCAAAACGACATCCTAAAAGAGTACATCGCCCAAAACGAGTGGATCTTCCCCCCGGAGCCGTCGATGCGGCTCATCACCGACATGTTCGCCTATTGCTCGGAAAACGTTCCCTGCTGGAACACCATCAGCATCAGCGGGTACCACATCCGGGAGGCCGGCGCGACCGCCTTGCAGGAGCTGGCCTTCACCTTGGCCAACGGCCGGGAATACGTCCGGGCCGGCATCGCGGCAGGACTGGACGTGGACAAATTTGCGCCCAGGCTGTCGTTTTTCTTCAACAGCCACAACGATCTTTTCGAAGAGGTGGCCAAGTTCCGGGCGGCCCGCCGGATCTGGGCGCGAATGATGCGGGAAGAATTCGGCGCCAAAGATCCCCGGTCGTGGATGTTGCGGTTTCACGCCCAGACGGCCGGGTGCTCCCTCACCGCCCAGCAGCCGTACAACAACGTCGTCCGCACGACCGTTCAGGCGCTGGCCGCGATCCTGGGCGGCGCCCAGTCGCTGCACACCAATTCGCTGGACGAAGCGTTGGCGTTGCCTACGGAAGAGACCGTTCGGCTAGCCTTGCGCACCCAGCAAATTTTGGCCGAAGAGAGCGGCGTGGCCAACACCCCCGATCCGTTGGGCGGGTCGTACTTCGTGGAATCTTTGACAAACCAGATGGAAGAAGGGGTCCGGCAGTACTTCCGCCGCATCGACGAGTTAGGCGGCGTCATCCCTGCCCTCGAGCAAGGATTTTTCCAGCGGGAGATCGCAGAAGCCGCCTATGCCTACCAGCAGCGGGTCGAATCCGGAGAGCAGGTCGTCGTCGGCGTCAACGCCCACACGGTAGCCGAGGAAACTCCGGTAAGCATCTTGCGCATCGGGCCGGAAATCGAGGCCAAGCAGCGGCAGCGTCTGGCCCGGGTGCGGGCCCGGCGGGATGAAGAGCAGGTCCGGAGGGCGCTGGCCTCGGTGCGACACGCCGCGGCCGGCCCCGGCAACCTGGTGCCGCCCGTTCTCGAGGCGGTCAAAGCGTATGCCACCCTAGGCGAGATCGTCGACGAGCTCCGGGCGGTGTTCGGCGAGTACGACGAGGTCCGAATCATCTAGGTCATCTGCGTCTGAAGGAGGAAGCGGTTTGACGCCCCCCACCGTTCTGCAGCGGAGGATTCGGGTCCTGGTGGCCAAGCCGGGGCTGGACGGCCACGACCGGGGAGCGAAAGTGATCGCCCGGGCGCTCCGGGACGCCGGGATGGAGGTCGTCTACACCGGCCTGCGCCAAACGCCTGAGCAAATCGTAAACGCCGCGGTGGAAGAAGACGTGGATGTGGTGGGCTTGAGCATCTTGTCCGGTGCCCACAACACGCTTGTTCCGCAAGTTCTCGAGGGGCTCAAGGCCCAAGGAGCCGCCGATATCGCCGTAGTGGTTGGCGGGATCATTCCGGATGAGGACGCCCGGCATCTGAAGGAACTGGGCGTGGCGGGCGTCTTCGGGCCCGGCAGTTCCCTCGCGGAAATCGTCTCCTTCATCCGGAAAGCGGCCCGGTCCCGCTGACCGGCCCCAGGCGCGCCGGCTTGGGTCGAGCCTCCGGGCGGGTTGCCTTGATCAGCCCCAAAGCCCGTGTTATGCTTGAAACGAAGCGCACACAAGGCAACCTTCGGGGCAGGGTGAGCCCGCTAGGGGCAATTCCCGACCGGTGGCGATGCCGGCGGCCAAAGGCCGCCGGACGAGCCCACGAGCCGCCGTTGGGTGGCAGGATCCGGTGCGAATCCGGAGCCGACGGTACAGTCCGGATGGGAGAAGGTTGCGGCCCTCGTCTCGCGTCCTGCAGGGGAGCGAATCCGTTTTCCCGGTCGCGGAATGTTGACGTGGTGCGTCCTTGGCCCCGGAGAGTTGCCCGCCGATAGCATCGGGGCCGAGACCGGTCCCCGCGGGATGTGAGGCCCATTGCTCCGCTGGTCCGAAATCCCCCTTCCGCAGCCGGGCAGCCCGGCCGGCGACGATGAGGCGTGCATGGACGTTGCTCTAGCGCTGGCAGCCCGGGGGCACGGCACTACGTGGCCCAATCCGATGGTTGGTGCAGTGATCGTGCATGATGGCCGCATCGCCGGCATGGGATATCACCGGCGCCCCGGCGAGCCCCATGCGGAAGTCCACGCGCTGAACGACGCTGGCTCCCTGGCCCGCGGCGCTACTCTGTACGTCAACCTGGAGCCGTGCTCCCATCACGGCCGGACACCCCCGTGCACGGAAGCGATCATCGCCGCGGGAGTCCGGCGGGTGGTCGCCGCCATCGTCGACCCAGACCCCCGGGTGCAAGGGCGCGGGATCGCGCGCCTGCGGGAAGCCGGCATCGACGTCGTCGTGGGCGTGCGGGAAGCCGAGGCCCGGCAACTGAACGAAGTGTACCTGAAGTACAAGTCTACCGGGCGGCCCTTCGTGCTCCTCAAGGCCGCCGCCAGCCTCGACGGGCGCATCGCCACCGTTACCGGTCACTCCCGCTGGATCAGCGGTGCTGACGCCCGGGCGCTGGTGCACCGCCTCCGGGCGGTCATGCCCGCGGTGATGGTCGGCATCGGTACAGCCCTGGCCGACGATCCCCGGCTCACCGCCCGCACCGACCCGCCGCCGCCCCGCCAGCCGTTGCGGGTCGTCGTCGACTCGCTAGCGCGTTTGCCCCCGCACGCCCGAATGCTCAAGGTGCCCGGTTCGACGCTGGTCGCCGTCACCAAGGCGGCGCCTGCAGAACGATTGCGGCGGCTGGAGCGGGCAGGCGCCAAGGTGGCGGTACTGCCGGACCAGGACGGCCGGGTCAGTCTCCCCGCCCTCATGTCCGAGCTTTCCCGGCAGGGCGTGGCGGGAGTTTTGCTTGAGGGCGGGGCGACGCTGAACGGCGCCATGATCGCCCAAGGTCTTGTGGACAAGGTCATGTTCTTTTTGGCCCCGCTTTTGATCGGCGGCCGGAGCGCCCCCGGCGCGATCGGCGACCCAGGCGCTCAGGTGCTCGAAGAAGCGCCCCGCCTATCGGACGTGACATTTGAGCCGTGCGGCGCCGACCTGCTGGTCACCGGCTACTTGCCCGCGGCCGGCTGGGCCCGGGACTGACGGCCCGGGGAGCGCGCGGCGGAAGCGCAGCTTTCAGGGGAGGGCGAACGTTGTTTACAGGACTCATCGAAGCGATGGGCCAGGTGGTCCACATCATCCCCCACCCAGACGGCGAAGGCGCCCGGCTGCTCATCCGAGCCCCCAGCCTGACGAAAGCGGTCGCGGTGGGCGAGAGCGTCGCGGTGAACGGATGCTGCCTCACGGTCACCGCGGCGGAAGATGATAGCTTGGCGTTTGACGCGGTTCCCCAGACGCTGGCCCGTACAACTCTGGGGCGGCTTTCGCCGGGAGATCGGGTCAATCTGGAACGTCCCCTCCGCCCGGCGGACCGGATGGGCGGCCACATGGTCCTTGGGCACGTGGACGGCGTCGGCCAGGTGGTGGCCGTCCGGACCGAAGGCAACTCCCGGCGCATCGGGATCGAAATCCCGGCGGATCTCCTCGATTATCTGGTGCCGCAAGGTTCGGTGGCGGTGGACGGGGTCAGTCTGACCGTCGCGGCGCTGACCCAGCGGGGATTTGAGGTGGCCGTCATCCCCCATACGGCCGCGGTGACGACGCTCGGGCTTGTTCGACCGGGGGATGAGGTCAACGTGGAGGCAGACATCATCGGCAAGTACGTAGCGCGGCTTTTGGCCCCCTACATGGGCAGCGTCCCGAAAGCCGCGGCGAAGGAGATGAGCACCGGTGGCGAACGTCGCTAGCGCCACGGTATTCGACCGGGTGGAAGACGCGATCGCGGACATCCGGGCCGGCCGGTTCGTCATCGTCGTGGATGACGAGGACCGGGAAAACGAAGGGGATCTGGTCATCGCCGCCGAGAAGGTCACCCCTGAGGCTATCAACTTCATGGCCCGCTACGGCCGGGGGCTCATTTGCGTGCCGATGACCGGTGAGCGGCTGGAAGAGCTGCAGATCCCCCTGATGACGGCCCACAACACCGAAGCGATGAAGACCGCGTTCACCGTGTCAGTGGACGCAGCCGCGGTGCACACCGGCATCTCGGCCCACGAGCGGGCGCTGACCGTCAAGACGCTGATTGATCCGGCCGCCAAGCCCGGCGATCTGGTGCGGCCGGGCCACATCTTCCCCTTGCGGGCTGTGGACGGCGGGGTTTTGCGTCGGGCCGGCCATACCGAGGCCGCCGTGGATTTGGCCCGCTTGGCGGGTCTGTACCCTGCCGGGGTGATCTGCGAGATCATGAACGACGACGGCACGATGGCGCGGGTTCCGCAGCTGGTCGAGTTCGCCCGCCAGCACGGGCTGCGGATGATCACCATCACCGACCTGATCCGCTACCGGCTTCGCCACGAGCGGCTCGTCCGCCGGGTGGCCGAGGCCGACATGCCGACCCGCTACGGGCATTTCCGCATCGTCGGCTACGAGAGCCTGGTGGATGGCCAGACTCACGTCGCCCTCGTTCTCGGCGAGGTCGCCGGCCGCGACGGCGTGCTTGTGCGGGTGCATTCCGAATGCTTGACGGGCGATGTGTTCGGCAGCCTCCGGTGCGACTGCGGCGATCAGCTCCAGGCAGCTCTGCGCCAGATCGGCGAGGAAGGCTTGGGCGTCTTTCTATACATGCGACAGGAGGGCAGGGGCATCGGCCTCCTGAACAAGCTGCGGGCCTACGCCCTGCAGGACCAGGGCCAGGACACCGTCGAGGCGAACTTGTCCCTCGGTTTTCCGCCCGACAAGCGGGACTACGGCATCGGCGCCCAGATCTTGGTGGACCTGGGACTGTCCCGTATTCGGCTGTTGACGAACAATCCCCGCAAGATCGTGGGGCTGGAAGCGTACGGCATCGAGATCGTGGACCGGCTGCCCATCCGCATCCCGCCGAACCCGCATAACGACCGCTACTTGCGGGTCAAGCAGGAAAAACTCGGTCACTGGCTGACCGACCTGGAGGCCGTAGCCCGGCCGCGGTCCACCGGGGAGGCCGCCGGGGAAAGCGACGGCCGGCCGGCGAAAGGAGCCTGATCATGCCAAGGACCATTGAAGGCCACCTGCGGGCCGACGGACTGCGGTTCGCGGTAGTGGCGTCCCGGTTCAACCAGCTCATCACCGAGCGCCTGCTTGCCGGCGCCCTCGATGGGCTCGCGCGCCATGGGGCGAACGATGATCAGATCACCGTCGCCTGGGTTCCGGGAGCCTTCGAACTGCCCCTTGCGGCCCGGCGGTTGGCCGAAACCGGCCAATTTGACGCGATCATTTGTCTTGGGGCGATCATCCGGGGCGCCACCCCCCATTTCGACTACGTCTCCGCCAACGCCGCGACAGGCATCAACCAGACCGCTCTGGCCACCGGCGTGCCGGTCATCTTCGGCGTTTTGACCACCGACACTATCGAGCAGGCGCTGGAACGGGCGGGCACGAAGGCGGGAAACAAAGGCTGGGACGCCGCGCTGGCCGCGGTGGAGATGGCCAACTTGATGAAGAGCATCAAAACCGAGTTCTCGGCCTAAACGTTGACGGGTCCTGCTCGGCCCGCGTGCGGGCGCTGCCGGCTATCGGTCCGCGCCCGGCCTGAAACCGGCGGCGGGCCCGCCGGCGGTTTCGACCGTCTTTGTCAAGGCCGACCGCAATTCGGGGGATGCGGCCAGCACCTCGTGGGAAAAGACGACGATTCCCCGCGCGCCGGCAGCGTACGCGGTTTCGGCTTGGATCGCCAGCTGCGCAGGATCGCCGGTGAGCAGGTGGGCCGCCAGGCCCGCATAGACCGGCGTGCGGCCTTCGCTGGCCGACACGGCCGCGGCCACCTGCTCGGCCACCGGCTCCGGCCGGCGGTGATACGCCATCGGTACCACGAAATCCAGCAGTCCGGACCGGACCCAGAAGGGCCAGTCCTGCAACCGGTTGTTCACCGCGTCATCGATATCGGCGTGCACCGCCGCGGAAAGCAACATGCCGGGCCGCCGCTCCTTGAGGCCCTGGCGAATTTGCTGCATCAATCCTGTCACCTGCTCCCGGCGCCAGCGATCCCATTGGGTCATGCGCTGGTCGAAGGCGTCCCACCCGTTTTGCGCGACGAACGCGGCCGCATCCTGCTCGAGCCGCCCGGGATCGAACCCGTAGACCGCCTGAAACCGGGCCACGCTTTCGGGATGATAACCGAACCGCCGTGACGGATACCGCGCGTAATCCAGATGGATGCCGTCCACAGGGTAGCGCTCCACGACTTCCATGACAGCCTCAAAGACGAACGCTTGCACCCCAGGCAATCCAGGGTCCAGCATCCGGGCCGGGACGTTGGCCATGGCTTCCTCGAGACTGTACTCCCACAAGGTCCGGCCGTCCCGGTCCACGGTCACCCAGTCGGGATGGCGGTTCAGCACGTGATCGGGATGTTCGGGCGTCGACGACAAGGATGCAGCGGTAAAGGCGTTGATCCAGGCGTGGACCCGCAGGCCTTTGCTTTTGGCTCGCCGCAGCACGTAGTCCAACGGATCGAATCCCGGATCGATGCCCGAGGCCGGGGGAAGCAAGGATGAGCGGTAGTACGCTTCGCCCCGCCCGTTCACCTGGACGAACAGGTCGGTGGCTCCCACTTCCTGCGCGGTCGCGAGCACTTGATCGATGCTGCCCGGAGTCGCCAGCTCATGCCGGACGACCCACAACCCCCGGACGGCTCGGCCCGGCCCGGTCACCGCGGTAGCTGCTGTGGCCGGCGCGCCCGGCCGCCGCTGGCCGAGGAAAAAACCGACGGCCAGACCGGCCGCAACCACGACCGCAATGAGGACCGGGTACCGGCGAAGCAACGTCAGTACCCTCCCAGGAGCAACGCGGTCGCATGCGCGACGATTCCTTGCCGTGCCCCGACAAACCCCAGGCCTTCGGCCGTCGTCGCCTTCACGTTGACGGCCTCCGGGGCGACTTGCAAGCAGGCCGCGATGCGCTCGACCATGGCCGGTACATACGGGCGGAGCCGGGGCCGCTCGGCCACGACCGTCGCGTCCACATTGCCTACCCGAAAACCCCGCTCGGCCACCCGTTCCCGCACCTCTTCCAACAGCTTCAGACTGGAAGCGCCAGCGTATGCCGGATCACCCGGCGGAAAGTGCACGCCGATATCGCCAAGCCCTGCTGCCCCAAGCATCGCGTCCATGATCGCGTGGAGAAGGACGTCCGCGTCCGAATGGCCGGCAAGCCCCAGTTCAAACGGGATCTCCACGCCGCCCAGGATAAGGGGCCGGCAGGCTACCAGGGGATGGACGTCGTATCCGATGCCGATGCGCACACTTGCGCCCTCCTGCGCCTGTTGCCGGCCGGCCGCGGGGGCTTGCTGCGGGACCGCCCCAGTACCCAGCTGCCACTCCCGGGCCCGCAAGAGCGTTTCCGCCAACAGCAAGTCCTCGGGAGTCGTAATTTTGATGTTGTCGTACGCGCCCTCGACGACCGCGACGGGATGGCCGGCCCGTTCCACCAGCGTCGCGTCGTCGGTGGCTCTCCAGCCTTCCCTTACCGCCCGGAAATGGGCGTCTTCCAACAGCTCCCGCCGGAACGCTTGGGGCGTTTGAACAAGCCGCAGGCGTTCCCGCTCCGGTGTCGCCTGCACCCAGGGGCCCTCTACCAGCTTGACGGTGTCTTTCAACGGGACCGCGGCGGTGGCCGCGCCGTGGCGGGCAGCCGCGGCCAGCACCGCGTCGAGGAGTGCAGGCTTGACGAGCGGTCTTACGCCGTCGTGCACCGCGACGACATCGGTCCCGCGGCCGACCGCGGCCAAGCCGGCCCGAACCGAGTCCTGCCGCTCGGGGCCACCCGGCACTACCCGGACGGGTTTGTCAAGCGGCCGCCGGGTTGCCAGTTCCGCTTGAAAGCTCGCCGCGTCCTCCGCGGCGACAACCAAGATCAGCTCACGAACTGCTCGGGACGCGGCGCACGCTTCCATTGTCCAACGGAGGATGGACTTCCCGAAAAGCGGCAGGTACTGCTTGGGCCTGCCCGCCTGTCCCATCCTCCGACCCCGGCCGGCTGCCGGGATGATGACCGCCGCCGTGTACATCGTTTCCGTCTGCGCGCTCACTCCGTGTTAGTTCGCACCCGGCAGCGCAATACCTCCCAATCGATGGGCTGGCGGGGAAACAGGCTGCGGGCAATGGTCGCTACCGGCCACAGGCGTGGCTTACAACGCCCGCTCCAGCGGTTTTGGCTTGGCGAAGATCATCCGCCCGGCGGCAGTCTGCAGGACGCTGGTGACCATGACGCCCACCGACTCGCCGATGAACCGCCGGCCCCCGTCCACCACGATCATCGTACCGTCGTCCAGATAGCCGACCCCTTGCCCGTGCTCTTTGCCGTCCTTGATGACGTGCACGACCATTTCTTCTCCCGGCAGCACGACCGGTTTCATCGCGTTGGCCAGCTCGTTGATGTTGAGGACGTCCACACCTTTGAGTTCGGCGATCTTGTTGAGATTGAAGTCGTTGGTGAGCACTTTCGCGCCCAGGCGCTTGGCCAAGCGCACAAGCTTAAGGTCCACCTCGGTCCCATCGTCCTCATCGGGATCGAGAATTTCCACCGCGACTTTTGATTCTTTCTGGATGCGCTGGAGAACGTCCAGTCCTCGCCGGCCCCGGTTGCGCTTGAGGACGTCCGAGGAATCGGCGATGAGCTGCAGCTCCTTCAGCACGAACGCGGGGACCAAAAGGGTGCCCTCGAGAAAGCCGGTGCTGGCCACATCGGCGATGCGCCCGTCGATGATGACGCTGGTATCCAAGATCTTAACCTGACCCGGCAAGACCGCGACCCGCCGGCCGGGCTTGCGCCCGCCGACGAGGCCGGCGATCTCGTCCTTTTTGCACCAGGCGGCTACCGCTCCGAGGTATCCGCCGGCCATGGTCAGCAAGACCGGCAGAAACTCACCGACGACGGGTAACGGCCGCGGCCACGGGAGGGAGAGCAGCAACCCGAGGCCAAGGCCGACCAGCACGCCCAGTACGCCGCTCAGCAGATCAGGGAAGGACATTTGCCGGACGGCGGAAGCGAACCGGGCCATCCCCCTCCGCAGCGCTTCGCCCAGCCATCCGCCGAGCCAGAACCCGACCATCCCTCCGGCTGCGAGGCCAATCCACGGCCAGCCGGAAAACCCGGGAAACAGCCGGTAAAAAGCGTCTGCCCCGTGATCCAAGGAAGCCAGCCGGTACCCGCCTACCGCACCCAGAAGGAATGATGAGACCCGCACCGCACGGACAAGCACGCCTGCGGCCTCCTTCCTTTGGTCGGTTGACAGAATGTGACTCCATCAGAAGTATTGGCGAGCGCGGCCGGTCCTATCCAGCCGCTTAGCCGAGCCATCCCCCTACAGGTCAGCGGAGCAGCCGGCTGAGCTGAACCTCCACTTGCTCTTTGGAAATCCCCTGGGCGAGCACCAGTTCGCTTATTAAAATCTGGCGGGCGCTTTCGAGCATCTTGCGCTCGCCGGTCGACAGGCCCTTGTCCCTCTCCCGGACCGAGAGGTTGCGGACCACTTCGGCGACCTCAAAGATGTCGCCGCTCTTGATCTTTTCCAGGTTGGCCCGGTAGCGTCGGTTCCAGTTTTGCGACATGGTCGTCGTCTCGCCCTGCAGAACCTGGAACACCTTCCGCACACCGTCTTCGTCGATGATCTCCCGGAGTCCCAGCTCTTCCACGCTGCTCATAGGGATCATGACCCGCAGATCGCCGATGGGCATGCGCATGACGTAGTAACGCTCGGCCCGGCCGAGGACGTCCTTCTCCTCCACCGCCTCGATGATGCCGGCACCGTGCATGGGGTAGACCACCTTATCGCCGACCTGAAATTCCTTGCGCGATGTCAAACCCCATCATCCTTGGCCTCAAGGTTGAGTGTAGAAATTGTACCATCAACAGGCAAAAATGTCAATGTGACGGCCTTGGCGGGGCTCGGCAGCCTTGACAGCCCGCGCGGCCGGTTCTTATAATGAAGATGCTCGTGCCCCACCCCTGCCCGATCCGCCGTGTCCAGTCACCCTGCCCTTCCGAGGAGCGTGACCGTCGTGAGCACCAAGGCCCAGCAATCCCCGAGGCGGCACGTTGCCCATCAGAACGCCAACGCCTTATCCCAGAACGCCGGCCGAGACCTGGCCGCCGATTTCCAGACTGCCGTTTCGGAGTACTTGATCCGCCACCGCAGCGTCCTCGACGTTCTGGCCAAGCTGCAGGAGACGTCCGCCCGGGTGCAGCGAGCCGTCTCCCGGGCAGTGACCGAATGCGGCTGCATCACCGTGCGAGCCGCGCGCCAGCAAGTTCCCGCGGGCATCTCTTACCACCAGATGAAGGACTACGTCAGCACGCATTTGGACGGTCGCTTGTGCGAGCACTGCCGGGAAGTTCTCGAGACGGAACTCGGTCACAACTTGTTCTACGTGACCGCCCTCTGTGAGGTTCTCAACCTGGACACGTCGGACATCCTCCGCCAGGAGATGAAACGGGTCACGACGCTGGGTGTGTTCAACCTCACCTGACGGTCCGGCAGCAAGGCGCTCGTATGCGCCGGGGCGGGAAAGATGCTCCGCTACAGCTGGCGGTCGAGCAGCACCTGTTCCCGCAGCCGGCGCAATCCTTCCTTGATGGCGCGAGCTCGAACCTCGCCGATGCCTTCCACACTGTCCAAGTCTTCCAGCGAGGCCTGAACGATCGCGGGCAAGTTGGCAAACCGCTGCACGAGATTCTCGATGACGGGCAGGGGTAGCCGCGGCACTTTCGCCAACACCCGGTAGGCGCGGGGCGTAACCGGGGTATCCAGGTTGTTCATGTGGGCCGCGTACCCGAGCCGCCGGGCGATGAGCGAAAGGTCCAAAAGATCTTCCGAACTCCACTCGCCGAACGACTCCCAGATGTCCTCCGCGGTCTCCCCATCCTTGGGCCGGCAGTAGTCTTTGACGACGAGCAGGCCTTCCTCTTCAATATCGCTTACGAGCTCCACCAGTTGCATCCGGACTAACCGGCCTTCGCTTCCCAGCTCCGCGATGTACCGCTCGATCTCCCGGCGGATACGATTGACCATCTGGGCCCGCTGAATGCACGAGGCCACGTCGGAAAGCGTTGCCAGTTCTTCAAACTCGAGCGCCGTCAAGTTCGTCAGCGACTGCTGGAACACGGTCTTGTACTTTTCCAACGTCGAAAGGGCCTGGTTGGCCTTGGCCAGAATGACGTTGATGTCCCGCAAGGTGTAGCGGGAGTTGCCCTGATACAGGCTGATGACGTTGCGCCGCTGGGAGATGGAAATGACCAATTGCCCCGTCTGCTTGGCCACCCGCTCGGCGGTCCGGTGCCGGGTGCCCGACTCCTGGCTCGGAATCATCGGATCCGGCGTCAAGTGGGTGTTTGCGTACAAAATCCGGCGGCCGTCGCTGCTCAAAATGATGGCGCCGTCCATCTTGGCGAGCTCATATAAGGAAGACGGGTGCATCTCCGCGTCGATCTTGAACCCGCCGTTGACGAGATCCAGCACCTGCTGGGTATCGCCGACGACGATGAGCGCCCCTGTCCGCGCCCGCAAGATCATTTCCAAGGCGTCATAAATCATCGTGCCCGGCGCAACCATCCGCAAGGCCTTCAAGATTTCCTCGTCCATAGGCATGTCTTCCCGCACGCGTTCACCGCCTCTCGGCTGCGTCCACCGCCTTGAGCGCTTCGGCCACCGTCGCCACACCGACGCACTCGATTCCGGTCCGGAGTACGACGGGCGACGCGTTGGCCCTGGGCAGCACGCAACGCCGGAATCCCAGCTTCGCGGCCTCCTGAGCCCGCCGCTCGGCCCGCCGGGTCGCCCGCACCTCGCCGGCCAATCCGACCTCGCCGAACACGACCGTGCCCGGGTCGACCGGCCGGTCCCAGTGGGCGGAAGCCACCGCCACCGCGACCGCCAAGTCCGCGGCCGGTTCCAAAAGCCGCACGCCCCCGGCCACGTTGATGAAGACGTCGCACGAATGGAGCGGCAGGCCGCACCGCCGTTCCAGTACCGCCAAAATGATCGCGGCCCGCTGGTAGTCGACGCCGGACACTTGCCGCCGGGGGGTCCCTCCGAAGGGCGCGGGGCCGACCAAAGCCTGCACCTCCACCAGAAGCGGCCGGGTGCCCTCCAAGGTCGCGACGATAACCGTGCCGGCCGCCCCGGCAGCCCGCTCCTCAAGGAACAGTTCCGACGGGTTGGGCACTTCCCGCAGGCCTTCCTCGGCCATTTCAAAGATGCCGATCTCGTCGGTGGAGCCAAACCGGTTTTTCGCGCACCTCAACGTCCGGAACTGGGTGTGCCGCTCGCCTTCCATGTAGAGGACCGCGTCCACCGAATGTTCCAGGACCTTAGGGCCGGCTAGCAAGCCTTGCTTGTTGACATGACCGACGAGCAGCACGGGGATGCCTTCGGCTTTGGCCAACCGGGTCAGGCGCGCGGCGCATTCCCGCACTTGAGAGAGACTCCCCGCCGGGCCCTCCGCGTCGCTTGCGGCCACCGTCTGAACCGAGTCCACCACCAGAAGCTTGGGCCGATGCGCGCAAGCCGCGGTCATCACCGCGTCCACGTCCGTTTCGGCCAGTACGGAAAGGGCCCGGGACAGGGCACCCACCCGTCGGGCCCGCAATGCCACCTGTTCGATGGACTCCTCGGCCGAGACATACAGCACGGGACCGTGCTGCTCCGCGAACCGGTGGCTGGCTTGCAACAGGAGGGTGGACTTGCCGATTCCCGGCTCGCCGCCCATGAGGACGACCGAACCCGGAACAATCCCGCCCCCCAGGACCCGGTCCAGCTCAGACAGGCCCGTCCTGGCCCGCGCGTCGGGGGACCGATCGACATCGGCGAGGGTTTGGGGACGGGGGCTTGAGCTCACCAGGGCGGGGACAGCCGGTTTGAACTCCTCCAGGCTGTTCCACGCCTGGCACGAGGGGCAGCGGCCCAACCACCGGGGGCTCTCGTACCCACATTCCCGGCAGGCAAACCTCGTTCGGGCGGCCCGTGTCGCCATACTGCCCTCCTGTGCCGGGGCAATGCCGTAGCCTGGGATTCACATTTTATTATATCATTCGCCACCGCGAGGCCACAACCGGAGTCCCGGGCCGCAAGGCGAGAACGAGAGCGCCCGCCATCCCCGGACGGAGACCGGCGGGCGCTTGCGGGTGCTCACTTGATCTCGGCCAGCTGCTTCTTCTCGAATACCATCTGGCCGTCGGGGCCAGCGTCCACGACGATGGTGTCGCCTTCCTGGAAGCGGCCCTTGAGCATTTCCTCGGACAAGGGGTTCTCCACCAGCCGCTGGATAGCCCGGCGCAACGGCCGCGCCCCGTACTGGGGATCGTAGCCCTTTTCCGCCAAGATCTCCTTGGCCCGGTCGGTGAACTCGACCTGGACGCCCCGGTCCTTCAGCTCCCGGATGAGGGTGACCAGCATGATGTCCACGATCTGGCGCAGGTGCTCCTTGCCCAGTGCGTGGAACACGATGACCTCATCGATCCGGTTGAGGAACTCGGGCCGGAACGTCTTGCGCAGCTCTTCGGTAACCTTCTTCTTCATATCCTCATACGACTGCTCCGGCGTCTCGCCGACCCGGAAGCCGATGCTGCCCTGCTTTTGGATCTGGTGGGCGCCCACGTTGGACGTCATGATGATGACCGTGTTGCGGAAGTCCACCGTGCGCCCCTTGGCGTCGGTCAGGCGCCCGTTCTCCAGCACCTGAAGCAGCACGTTGAACACTTCCGGATGCGCCTTCTCGATCTCGTCAAACAGCACGACCGTATACGGCCGGCGACGCACCTTCTCGGTCAGCTGGCCGCCCTCCTCGTAGCCGACGTAGCCCGGCGGCGAGCCGACCAGGCGGGAGACGGTGTGGCGCTCCATGTACTCGGACATGTCCAGCACCACCATCGCGTCTTCGTCGCCGAACAGCGATTCGGCCAGCGCCCGGGCGAGCTCCGACTTGCCGACGCCGGTAGGTCCAAGGAAAATGAACGAGCCAATGGGGCGCTTCGGATCCTTGAGCCCTGCCCGCGCCCGGCGAATGGCCCGGGAGACGGCCGCAATGGCTTCATCCTGTCCGACGACCCGCTTGTGCAACTCTTCCTCCAGGTGCAACAGCCGCTCGGTTTCCTCCTGGGCCAGCTTTGTGACGGGGATGCCGGTCCAGCTGGACACGATCTGGGCGATGTCCTCGGCGCTGACGGCCCCTTCCGTGCGGCCCCGGCTGTTTTTCCATTCTAGCCGCTGGCGTTCCAGGTCCTCCCGCATCCGCTGCTCCTGATCCCGCAGGCGGGCAGCCTTCTCAAACTCCTCGTTCTTGATGGCCGCCTCCTTTTCAACCCGAGTTTCCTCGATCTTTTCCTCGAGCTCCTTCAGCTCCGGCGGGGTCACCAGCGCCTGGAGGCGCACTTTCGACGCCGCTTCGTCGATCAAGTCGATGGCCTTGTCTGGCAAGAATCGATCGGTCACGTACCGGTCCGACAGCCGGGCTGCGGCCTCAAGCGCTTCGTCGGTAATCTTCACCCGATGATGGGCCTCGTACCGATCCCTCAGGCCTTCGAGGATCTGGATCGTCTCTTCGACCGACGGCTCATCGACCATGACCGGTTGGAATCGGCGCTCCAGGGCGGCGTCCTTTTCCACGTGCTTGCGGTACTCATCGAGCGTCGTGGCGCCGATGCACTGGATTTCACCCCGGGCCAGCGCCGGCTTGAGGATATTGGACGCATCGATGGCGCCTTCCGCGGCGCCAGCACCGATGATCGTGTGCATCTCGTCGATGAACAGGATGACGTCGCCGGAAGCCCGGATCTCATCCATCACTTTCTTCAGGCGCTCTTCGAACTCGCCGCGGAACTTGGACCCGGCCACCAGCGCCCCGAGGTCGAGCGTGACGACCCGCTTGTTCAACAGCGTCTCGGGCACGTCGCCGGAAACGATCTTCTGGGCCAACCCTTCCGCGATGGCGGTTTTGCCCACGCCCGGCTCCCCGATGAGCACCGGGTTGTTCTTGGTGCGGCGGGACAACACCTGAATAACCCGCTGGATCTCCTTTTCCCGCCCGATGACCGGGTCGAGCTTCCCCTCCCGGGCGAGATCCGTCAGATCGCGCCCGAACTGATCCAGCGTCGGTGTCTTGCGGGTCCGGCCGCCCTTGGCCGGTTGAGCGCCGGAACCTCCGAGCAGCTCCACGACTTGACGGCGCACCTTGTCCAGATCCGCGCCCAAGTTCTTGAGCACCTGGGCAGCAACGCCCTCGCCTTCCCGGATGAGGCCGAGCAGAATGTGCTCGGTGCCGATGTAGGTGTGACCCAGCTGCCGGGCTTCGTCAAACGCCAGTTCCAGCACCCGCTTCGCCCGGGGTGTAAACGTGATTTGGCCCTGCGGAGGCATCTCGCCCTTGCCGATGACCTTTTCCACTTCCGCCCGGACTTTGTCGAGGCTGATTCCCATGCCTTGCAGGGCCCGGGCAGCGACGCCTTCGCCCTCGGCCACCAGTCCCAAGAGGATGTGCTCGGTACCGACCACATTGTGGCCGAGCCGCCGGGCCTCCTCCTGGGAGAGGACGACCACCTTTTGCGCCCGTTCGGTAAACCGGCCAAACATGTCCATCACCGTCCTCTTTCAACTATTCTTGTTCAGCCTGAAAAGCCCGTATGCGCTCTCGAACGAGGCTGGCCCGAAGCTGGTCCCGCTCCGCGGGCCCCAGCTCCCGGCCGACCCGGTTCTGGAGGTGGGCCGGCCGGATGAGCACCAGCAGTTCCTGCAAAATTTCCGGCTTCAAATCGGTTATCAGCCCAAGGTCGATGCCCAGCCGGACATCCGACAGAAGCTGCATCGCCTCGCGGCTCGACAACACCCGGGCGTGGGCCAGCGTGCCGTACGCCCGGAGCACCCGGTCTTCCAGCCACGTCTCGTTTCGCTTGAGGATCGCCTGTCGGGCTTCCCGTTCCTGATCGATCACCTGCCGCGTGACGCTGATCAGATGCTCGACCGTCTCCCGCTCGCCCCGGCCCAGGGTCACCTGGTTGGAAAACTGAAAGATATTGCCCACAGCCTGGGTCCCTTCGCCGTACAAGCCTCGCACGACCAGGCCGAACTTCCCCACCGCCCCGATGATGCGACCGATCTGGTCCGTCAGCGCCAGGGCGGGAAGGTGAACCATCAAGCTTGCTCGCAACCCGGTTCCCACGTTGGTCGGGCAAGCGGTGAGATAGCCCCGGGTCTCGGAAAACGCGTAGGGCAGCTGCCCCTCAAGCCCGTTGTCGACCCGGTCGGCTACGTCCAACGCGAGCCCCAGTTGCATGCCCGGCATGAGCACCTGGATACGGATGTGGTCTTCCTCGTTGATCATGACGCTGACGACTTCGTCGTCCCGCAGGATGACGGCCTTGTGCCGGACTGCCTTCGTATGCTGCGGGCTGATCAAGTGTCGCTCCACCAGAAGTTGGCGTTCAAGCGGCGTCAGCGAGCTCATGGGGACAAACTCCATGTTCCCCAAGGAGCCGGCCTTGGCCACCGCCTCCCGGCACATGGTCATCACATGCTCAAGCTGCTGTTCGCTGGCCACCGCCGGGAACGGGATGCCCGCCAAGTTGCGGGCGAGCCGAATGCGGCTGCCCAAAACCACGTCCCGGTCAGGACCGCTGCCTCGCATCCACTCGCTTACGGGCCGGTTGATGATTTCCCGGAGCGACATCCGTCTCCCCCCCTCACCCACCGGGGCGCAAATCCCGTTCCAGCGCCCGGATCCGGTCCCGGATTTCCGCCGCCCGCTCGTACTCCTCTTTCGCGACGGCTTGATGCAACTCCTGCCGCAGCCGGTTCAGCTCCCGGCGGCGGCGCAGCGCCCCGCCGGTCCGGGCGGGAATTTTGCCGGCGTGCGCGGTGCTGCCGTGAATACGGCGCAAAACGGGCTCCAGCTGCTTTTGAAACGTCTCGTAGCACTCGCTGCAACCCAGATGTCCCAGCCGCTTGAAATCGGAGAACGTCAAGCCGCAGTTGGGACACCGGACCGGCGCCCGGCCTACTGCTTCGGCGGGTGCGGGATCGGCCTCGGGTTCCAGGAGTCCGCCAAGAAGCTTGTGAAAGCTGAACACGGGCTCCAGGAGAACGGCTTCGCCCTGTTCTCGGGCGCACTGCTCGCACAAGTGGGACTCGGTCTTCTCCCCGTTGACAATGCGTGTCACGTGCACCGTCGCTTCAGCCTGCCCGCACGCCTGGCACAACATGCGCCGTCCTCCTTCCCTCTCCTCATCGTATGCCGTCGTTGCCCGCGGGCCAGTTGGACAGCACGACTAGCATACCCTTGACCACTGCCGCCCGCACCATCCCGTCCAACGGCGGGGCCAGCTCCCGAGCCTCTTGCTGAAGCACATGGCGGGCCAGCGCCGCCTGGCGCCGGGAGACGATCCCCATCTCCTCCCAGGCCCGGAGGAGCCCCTCCGCTTGGGCTTGGGAGAGGGACCGGCCGATCCGGCGCCACAAGGCGCCCAAACCCGCCGGCTGCTCGGGGCGGGGGTGCCGGGCGACGATGCGGATGAACCCGCCGCCCCCCCGGCGGCTCTCCACAACGAAACCGCGCTCTGGGGTGAAGCGGGTGGCCAGCACGTACGTCACCTGCGACGGGACGCAGGAGAACCGGTCGGCCAGCTCGCCGCGTCGCACCTCCACGTACCCGTCCTGGGAACGGGCCAAAAGGTGCATCAAGTATGCCTCGATGCGATCGGCCAGACTGCTCATCGCGGGCCTCCCGTCGGCACCGTGATTTGACCTTGTTTGACTTTCTTGGTTCGATTATACCATATTTCCCAACCCGCGCAAGGGACAACGGGCTCGGTCAGTGTTCCTCGTGGACCAGCTCGGCCGCGGCCAGCGCCAACCGGTCCACGTCCGCCTCGTCGGTGAACGCGTGCACCGACGCCCGCACCGCCTTCGGATCGGGCAGCCAGCGGCACACGATGCGGTGCCGCTCCCACAGCAGGCGAACCGCCCGCTCCGCGTCGACGCCCGGCAAGCGGAACACGACCAGGCCAGAGCGCCGGGTTTCGTCGTCAGGCCCGATGATCTCCACTCCTGGAATGCGGGCCAACCCCTCCCGGAGCCGGCCGACCAGTTCCCGGATGCGGTCTTGCGCGCGGTCCGGCCCGAGCTCATGCCACAGGGTCACTGCGCGGCCAAGAGCCGCCAGCGACGGCACGTGGTAGCCGGCCACTTCGAACCGCCGGGCCGTCTCATGGAGGCGAAACCGCTCCGCCGGTTCGCTTTCCCGGGCGACCGCGGCCCAGCTGATGCGGGTCACCGCTACGTTTTCCAGCACTTCCCGGTCCACGAACAGGGCTCCGGTTCCGTCCGGCCCCAAAAGCCATTTTTGCCCGGCGCAGGCGTAAAAGTGGCAACCCAGTTCCCGCACGTTGACCGGCATCTGCCCCGGGCCTTGCGCGCCGTCTACCAGGAGCCAAATCTTTCGCTTGCGCGCGATCTCCGCCACGTCGGCTACCGGCAGCACCGCACCGGTGTTGTAGGCCACGTGGCTCATGCAAATGAGCCGGGTGCGGGGCGAGACGGCCCCAGCCACCTCGTCAGCGGTAATCATTCCGCGGGTCCTGCTCAATCGGCGGACGATCACACCTCTCTCCCGGGCCAGCTGATACCACGGGAGCAACCCGGAAATGTGCTCCAGATCCGAGACGATGACCTCGTCGCCGGGCTGCCATGGAAGGCCCGCGGCCACAATGGCCAGCCCCTCGCTGCAGCTCCGGGTCAAGGCCACTTCATCGGGGCCCGCGCCCAATAAACCCGCGATCGCTTGCCGTACCCGCTCAAGCTCCGCATCAGCTTCCGCCAACACGTCCGGCCGCCCGGGGCCAAGACGGCCCAGCCGCTCCGCCCACCGCCGCTCCTCGTCCAGCACGGCCGCGGGCGGCGGCCCGGACACGCCGGTGTTGAGATAGATCTGGTCTTGAAGCGCAGGAATGCTCTCCCGCAGGCTGCGCCAGCGGTCCATACACGTTCCCTCCCCACGGGTTGCTGCTCATCGCCCGTCGCCTGCTGCCATGGATGCCAAACATTGCTCCCAGGACCCGGTTGCCTCCTTGTGGAACCGGGGGCTACAAACGGAGGCGATGCTCGTGTCCCGGCATCCGACGAGCCGCCGGCTGCACCCGGCCCACCGGGCCGTCCGGCGGCTGTTTCCGCCCAACGTGTACGTGCAGAGGTTGCTCAACAAGCTGGAAGCCCTACACGTCGGCTTACGCCCCAGCCGCGAGTGGCAGCAATGGCTGTACCATCCGGCCTACCGCGTGCTGCTTGTATGGGAGCCGGACTTGCGCACCCAGCCGCTGTCGTATCTGGTGGTCATTCTCGCCCACGAGATCGGCCACGTGCTGGATTTCGACGAAAAGCCCCACTACCGTGCCTTGACCCGGCACCTTCGCTGGTGGCAAGTGCCCGATGAAATCGAGCGGTCCGCGTTCGTGCGAGGCTTTTCGGTTCTTCAAGAACTGGCGGTGCCGGTGACCCTCGAGCAGTATCTTACCATGATGGAACCCCGCATGGCGGCCCAAGTCGCGTGGGCGCTGGGCGCGGTGCCGCCGGAAACGCCGTTCATTCCTTCCACAGGGGCTGTCGCGCTGTCACAAAATCCGGGCGCCTAGAGCCGAGCGGGCCATGTCGACCGCCAGTCGGGCGGTCCGGTTGGCCGTATCGAGAATGGGGTTAACCTCGACGATGTCCATGGAGACGACGAACCCCGCCTCGGCCAACATTTCCATGGCCAGGTGGCCTTCGCGGTAGGTAAGCCCCCCGGCCTTCGGCGTGCCGACGCCAGGCGCGAGCTCGGGCTCGAACACGTCCATGTCCAGGCTGATGTGAACTCCCCGGGCGTGGCGTCGCATGTGTTCCACCGCCCGTTCCATGACCGCCGTCAGGCCCAGGCGGTCCACGTCCTCGATGGTGAACACGAGGATGCCGCTTTCCTTGATCAACCGGCGTTCGCCCGGGTCCAGGTCGCGCACGCCGATGAGGGCCAGCCGCTGGGGCCGCACCGGCTCGGGCCCGGCTAAGGCCGCCAGCTCGGATGGGCCGTATCCGGCCAAAGCCGCGAGGGCCATGCCGTGAACGTTGCCCGACGGGCTCGTCCCGGGGGTGTTGAAGTCCCCGTGGGCATCGAGCCAGATGACCCCGACGTCCGGGTGAACGGCCCGCACGCCGCCCACCGTGCCCACCGACAGGCTATGGTCTCCTCCGAGCACCAGCGGCAGCCGCCCGCCGCGCAAGGTCTCCGCCACCCGGGTCGCCACGTCCCGCAACACGGCGACGATGGTCGGAAGATGCCGGGCGTTCGGATCCCCCGCCGGGGAGTGCTCAGGATTCGGCACTGCCAAATTCCCCATATCTTCGACCCGACGGCCAAGTCCTTCCAGTGCGGCCTGCAAGCCCGCGTAGCGCAAGGCGCTCGGCCCCATGTCCACGCCCCGCCGGTTGGCTCCCAAATCTATCGGCACCCCGATGACGCTGATCTCCACCGGCCCAAGCCCCCCGGTGTACCCCAGTTCTTGCTTGACAGCTTCCCGCAATGCGGCACCGCCTAAAGCATCTTACGCCCGGCTTTCGCCGTCTCTGTCCGGATCCGGGCCTGCGAGGAAGGCAAGAGCCCGGTGGGCGGCCTGTTGGCCCTGGCGGACGCAGTCGGGCAGTCCAAGGCCCCGGTAACCGGCCCCCGCGACAAACAATCCAGGGTGCTTGGCTAGCGTTTCCTCAAGCGCCTCGACCCGTGCCAGGTGGCCCGCGGTGTACTGGGGCATAGCGTGCGGGAACCGGAACACCCGCGCCATGCGGGGTGGCGCGTCGATGCCCATGAGTTCTTTGAGCTCCCGGCGGACTGCGGCCACCACCTGCTCGTCGTCAAGCGACATCGCCTCTTCCTGACCGTCCCGCCCCAAGAAACACCGGAACAGCACCCAGCCCGGTGAAACAAGGTGGGGCCACTTGGACGACACCCACGTGCATGCGGTGATGGCCCGATCTTCCACCCGGGGGACGAGGAAACCGGTGCCGTCCAGCGGGTGGACGAGTTCCTCCCGCCGAAACGCCAAGGCGCACGTCATGACAGACACATAGGGGATCGACTCGAGGTACTTGACGGCATCGGGTGCGGCGGAAGCCAAAATCCGGGCGGTGACGAAGGCGGGGGTCGCCAGGATGACCGCGTCCGCCGCAAGGCGCGAACCGTCGGAGAGAGCGAGGACGTATCGCGGCCGTCTCCGGGCGCCCGCTCCGGCGATTTCGGGAGAAGAGGCGGACTCTTCAGGCCCGACCCTCCCCACCTGCTCGACTTTGACACCGGTCCGGACCTGGGCGCCGCGGAGCGCCGCGGCGGTGCGCTCCACCAGCGTTTCAAGGCCTGTGCGCAGCGTGAGGAACATAGGGCCTCCTGCGGGTCTCCGGGGTTGTGCCCGGAATGCGCGGAACAGGCTGCCGTGGCGCCGCTCCATCTCTTTGAGCTGCGGCGCGACCGCCAGGAGGCTCAGCCGGTCCGCCCGGCCGGCGTAGATCCCGGTGAGCAGCGGCTCGGCCAGATAATCCAGCACTTCCCCGCCGGCCCGGCGGCGGACGAACCCGGCGATGGTCTCATCGTCTCCCCCGGCCGCGGGGACCAACGGCTCGAGCAACAGGCGGGCCTTGCCCGCGGGCGACAGCAGCTTCGAACGGAAGACCGGTCCAAGGCGTGCAGGGAAAAATATCGAAAGCCCTTCCGGAACCGGATGCAAGACGCCGCGCCGGATAATGTACGTGCGCCGCCGGTGCGGGTCGGGGGTGACAAGCTCGTCCGCTAGTCCCAGGCTTTCGGCCAGCTCCCGGGCCCAGGGTTTGCGGGCAAGAAAGGAGTCGGGGCCGGCTTCGACGCGAAATTCGTCGGTTCGCTCGGTGGCCACCTTGCCGCCAAGGCGCGTGGCGGCCTCGACGACGGTGATCTCCACAGGCACGCGCCGTTGGCGCGCGAGCTCTTGCAGGTAGTAGGCCGCCGCCAAGCCGGTCATACCCCCGCCGGCCACGGCCACCCGCCAAGGGCCGCCGGCGGGGCTCGTCACCGGATCACGTCCTCGATCGCGCGCTCCCTCACCAGCTCGGCCAGAACGCCGATCAGGTCGTCGTCCGCATTGAACGATTCGGTCCGCACAAGCTCCATGCCGAGCCGCGCCGCGAGTTTTTGGGCTTCGATGTCGATGTCGTAGAGCACCTCCAGGTGATCGGCGACGAAACCGGCTGGGCATACGATGACGGCCCTGTCTCCCCCCTTGGCCAGCCCCTCCAGTACGTCCGGCAGTTCCGGCTCCAGCCACGCCACCGGGGTGTTGCCCGCGCTCTGCCATGCCACAGACCACCGACGCACGCCCGCTCGTTCCGATACACCCCGAGCCGTTTCCTCCATGTGGCGGGGGTAAGGATCGTTCCACTCGAGGATCCGGGCCGGCAAGCTGTGGGCGGTGAACACGACCGGCACGTCTTCCTGAAGGTCCTTCGGCAGCCGCTCCCGGGCGGCAACGACCCGCCGGGCCAGCGCGTCGAGAAATCGCGGCCGGTCGTGCCAATGCTCGACAAAGTCCAGTTCCATAGAAACACCGGCCCGCTTGATCGCTTCCCGGGCCGCGTGGATGTAGCCGCCGACGCTCATGCGGGAGTATTGGGCGGTGAGTGCGACTCCGATCCCCCGCCGAACGCCGTCGGCCGCCATCTGGGCCACCGCCTCGTCGATGAACGGGTGCCAGTGCTTCATGCCCACGTACACGCGGTACGGTCCGTCGTCGTTCCCACCGTTCAGGCGCCGCTTAAGCGCTTCGGCCTGCTGGCGGGTGACGGACAACAGGGGAGAACGGCCCCCGATGGCTTCGTAGCGGGCTTTGAGATCGGCAACCATCTCGGGGGACGGCCGCTTGTCCCGGATGTAGGTATAGTGTTCCCGGATATGGGTGAGATACGGCTCCACCTCGTCCGGGTGTTCCGGCGTGCCGTACGCCATGAGCAAAACGCCTACCAGCTCATCCGCCATTGCCTTGTCCTCCCAACTCATGAACCCACTCGACCACCTGCCGCAACATGCCGGGTGGGGTTGCCGGCAAAACACCGTGGCCGAGGTTGAAGATGTGACCCGGCCGTCCGTGGGCCTCAGCTAGCACAGCTTCCACCCGCCGGCGCACCACCGGGGCCGGGGCGAGCAACACGGCCGGATCCAGGTTTCCCTGCACCGCGACCCCGTCCCCGATCCTTTGCCACGCTTCGGCGAGGCCGACGCGCCAGTCCACCCCGATAACCTCACCCCCGGCTTCCCGCATGAGCGGCAACAACCCCAGGGTGGTCACGCCGAACTGGATGCGGGGCACTCCTAAGCCGGAGGTTTCAGCAAACAGCCGCTGCATGTGCGGAAGCACAAACTCCCGGTAGTCCCCAGGCGAAAGGCTTCCAACCCAGCTGTCGAACACTTGCACCGCCTGCGCGCCCGCTTCCACCTGGGCTTTGAGATACAGGATGACCGAGTCGGTCAGGCGCCTTAGCAGTTCGTGCCAGGCTCCGGGCTGGTGATACATGAATCCCTTGGTGTGCAGGAAGTCGCGGGTAGGCCTGCCTTCGATCAAGTAGCTGGCGAGCGTAAACGGACCGCCGGCAAACCCGATGAGGGGCACCCGGAGCTCCCGGCGCAAAATGCGGATCGTCTCCAGCACGTAGGGCAGGTCGACCTCAGGTTCCAGAGGCTCAAGCCGGGCAACATCTTCCGGCGTTCGCACCGGCCGTTCGACGACGGGGCCTACGTTTTCCTTGAGCTCGTAGCGGGCTCCCATGGGACCTAACGGAACCATGATGTCGGAGAAGAGAATGGCCGCATCGACACCTAACTGCTCTACAGGCAAGAGGGTGACCTGCGCGCACAAGTCGGGCTGACGGCAAATGTCCAGCAGGCTGTACCTCTCCCGCAGAGCCCGGTACTCGGGCTGGTACCGGCCGGCCTGGCGCATGAACCAAACCGGCGTTCTGTCCACCGGCTCCCGGCGGCACGCGCGCAGGAAGCGATCGTTCCACGGCGGCATGGGCAGGCCTCCCACAGCGGCATTCGTGACTACCATACCCGCCCTCGCGCGCAAGCGAAAGGGACGTTTGTCCCTTTTCCGGGCTTGCATCCTTGGCCCGGGCTCGCCCTCAGCTAGGCGACAGAAAACTACTCTTCCAAAGTGGAGACGTCGCCCACCGGCAAGCCCAACTCCTGGGCCTTCAACAGCCGCCGCATGATCTTACCGCTTCGGGTCTTCGGAAGGCTATCCACCACCTGGATCTCGTCAGGCACCGCAATGGGGCCCATCGTTTCGCGGATGAACGCGCGCAAATCCCCGATGAGCTGCTCGCTCTCGGCGTAGCCCTTTCGCAGGATGACGAAGGCCTTGACGGCTTCCCCTTTGAGCGGGTGGGGCTTGCCGATGACGGCCGCCTCCGCCACGGCCGGATGGCCCACGAGGGCGCTCTCGATCTCCATGCTGCCCAGCCGGTACCCTGAGACGTTGATGACATCGTCGACCCGGCCTTGAATCCAGAAGTACCCGTCGTCATCCACGTGGGCGGCGTCGCCCGCGAAGTACACACCCGGGATGGTGTTCCAGTACGCTTCGTAGCGCTGGGGATCCCGGAAAATAGTCCGCATCATCGACGGCCACGGCTGCCGGATGACCAAATACCCACCCTGGTTGCGGGCTACCGGTTTGCCGCTCCGGTCCACCACGTCGGCCTCGATCCCCAAAAACGGGCGGGTAGCCGAGCCCGGCTTGAGCGGGGTGATGGGCGTAGGTGAGATGAGAATGGAACCGGTCTCCGTCTGCCACCACGTGTCCATGATGGGCACCTGTCCCCGGCCGATCTTTTCCCGGTACCAGATCCACGCCTCCGGATTGATGGGCTCCCCCACGGTCCCCAAAAGCCTCAGGCTCGACAGATCGTATTTAGCCGGCCACTCGTCGCCGTGGCGCATCAGACCCCGGATGGCCGTGGGCGCAGTGTAAAAGATGGTCACACCGTAGCGGGCCACAATGGACCAAAACCGCCCCGGGTCGGGATACGTCGGCGCGCCCTCGTAAAACACGCCGGTCGCGCCGTTGAGGAGCGGCCCGTAGACGATGTAGCTGTGGCCCGTGATCCACCCGGGGTCGGCCGTGCACCAGAAGACGTCCTCCGGCTGAATGTCAAAGATGAACCGGGTGGTGGTATATGTCCCCACCATGTACCCGCCGTGGGTGTGCACGACGCCCTTCGGCTTGCCCGTAGTTCCGGACGTGTACAGGGTGAACAGCATATCCTCCGCGTCCACCGGTTCGACGGGATGGAAATCCTCGCCGCGCGCGAGCAAGTCCGTCCACTCGACATCCCGGCCTTCGTGCCACGGGATGTCGTTGCCGGCCCGCCGCACGACGATGACGTGCTCCACGGTGGAGTTGCCCTCGAGGGCTTGATCCACCACCGCTTTGCGCTCCACCAGCTTTCCCTGGTAGTAGTAGCCGTCGCAGGCGATGACCGCTCGGGCCTGGGCGTCCTCCACCCGGTCCCGCAGCGCCTGGGCGCTGAAAGCGGAGTACACTACCGAATGGACGGCCCCAAGGCGCGCGACGGCCAGCATGGCCACGATCTGTTCCGGTATCCGGGGCAAGTAGATGATCACCCGATCACCCTTGCGGATGCCCAAGCGGGCAAGCCCGCTCGCGGCCCGGTTGACCTCCCGGTAGAGATCTCGGTAGGATATGGTGCGCCGGCTGCCGTCCTCGCCTTCCCAATAGAAGGCGACCTTGTTGCGCAGCGCCGTGGTCATGTGTCGGTCCAGCGCGTTTTGCACGATGTTGCACTGCGCCCCTACGAACCACTTGACATACGGCGGCTCCCATTGGCGGATCCGTTCCCACGGTTTGAACCACTGAAGTTCGCGGGCCATCTCGCTCCAAAACTCTTCGGGATGCGCGACGGACCAACGGTACAGCTCATCCCATGTGGAGAAGCCCTTGTGGCGCATGTACGCCGCGATGTTGGTCTTCTGCGAGACGGCCGCGTCCGGCGGATACGTCCGGGTCTCCTGGAGAAGGCGGTCGGTGTGCTCAAACTCAAGCGCCATGGGAGTCCCTCCTCATGAACCGGCATTTGGGAGAACGCCTGCCGCCTGACGGCGGTCAGCGCAGCAAGCCCGGCAACCACAACGTGATGGCAGGCACGTACGCCACCAAAAGAAGCACCACCACCGCCGCGCCGATAAAGGGCAGAACAGCCCGGGCCACCGTCTCCAGGCGCAGCCGGCTGATGGAGGAAACGATGAACAGGCACGAGCCGACCGGCGGCGTCACCATCCCGATGACAAGACCAAGGACCAAAAGCACGCCAAACTGGATGAGATCTAGCCCCAACCGGTTCGCCAAGGGCAACAGCACCGGGGTCAAGATGACCAGCGCCCCGGCCGGCTCAAGCAACGTTCCCACAGCGAGCAACAGCGCCAAAAGGAAAAGGATGAGCAACCACGCTTGGTCGGTCAGGGAAAACAGGCCGTTGGCGAGCAGCTGCGGGATCTGCTGGCTGGCCAGCACGAAGGCGACGCTTTGGCTGAACGCGATCACCAGCATGACGACGCCGGTGGCCATGCCCGCCGACACCAGCGCCTTGGCGATATGATTCCAGGTGAAGGCGCGGTAGATGAACGCGCCGACGACGAACGCGACCAGCACACCAACGGCGGCCGCTTCCGTCGGGGTGAACACGCCCCCGAGGATGCCGCCCAGGATGATGATGGGCAAAACCAAGCCGAAGCTGGCGTCTTTTGCGCTTTCCCACAGTTCCCGCGCGGACGCGCGGGGTTCACCCCGAATACCCTCTCGCCGGCACATCCACCATGACACGATCATCATGGTCAGACCCATCAGGATGCCGGGGACGATGCCCGCAACAAACAGGGTGGAGATCGAAGTCCCGGCGATGACCCCGTAAAGAATCATGGGGATGCTGGGAGGAATGATAGGGCCGATCAAGGATGACCCCGCGGTCACCGCGGCGCTGAAAGGCGCCGTGTACCCGCCCCGGACCATGGCCGGGATCAAGATCGACCCGAGGGCCGAGGCGTCGGCAGCCGCGGATCCGCTGATGCCCGCGAAAAATCCGCTGCTGAGAATGTTCACGTGAGCCAGACCTCCGGTGATGTGGCCGACGAGGGCCTTCGAAAACCGGATCAGGCGCTGGCTGATGCCGCCGGCGTTCATCAACTCCCCGACCAGCATAAACAATGGGATGGCCATCATGGGAAAAGAGTCGGTCGCGGTGAACATGCGCTGCGGGATCAGCGCCAGCGGCAGAAAGCCGTCCATCAAGAAAAAGAGGAGCGAGATGAGGCCCAGGACGAAGGGGATGGGAATCCCCGCAGCCAACAGCACGACGAAGGCCGAAACGATGATCCATGTCATGAGCCCAATCGCTCCTCTTGCGGCAGCGGCTCCGTCTTGGCCGCCGGTTCCGCTGACCAGCCCAGGAGCGCGACCATGGCCTGCAGCAGAAAGCGAACTACGTGGACGGCCATCACCGCGGCGCCGACCCAAACCGCCGCATAGGGATAGGTCATCGGGATGCCCATGGCCGGAGACCGCTGCCACGCGTTCATCCGGCCAAGCTCGTACCCTTCCCGGATCACGACGATCAGCAGGGCCAATACGAGCAACTGGGCGAGCACCTTTACCGCGGCCCTCGCCCTGGGCGGCAACCGGTCGACGACCAGGGTGAGGCCGGGGTGGAAATGCTGCCGCAGGGCAATGCCGGCCCCGAGCATGGAGACCCAGACAAAGAGGTAGCGGCTGAGCTCCTCCGACCATGACAAGGAGTTCTGCAGGACAAACCGGAAGAATACCTGCGCAATAAGGACGATGCTCATGACCGCCACCAGGACGGCCACCAGCGCGCGGGCAACCCGATCCAGGGCGTCACTCACCCGCTCAGCCCACTCCAGGGCACTCACCGCTCTCCCCCCACGATCCCCCGGTAAATCGTCACTGCCCGGCATCGATCACCGCCTGGATCAAGTCAGCCCCCAGCTGGTCGCGGAACCGATCGTAAACAGGGGTCATCGTTTCCTGGAACGCCCGCTTATCCGGAGTGGTAACATTCATCCCCAGGCGCACGAGCTCATCCAACTGCTCCTGTTCCATGCGGCGGGCCACCTCCCGCTCGTACCGGGAGACCTCCCGGGCCACGTCGACCAGAGCCTGCTGCAGGTCCTCCGGCATGGACCTGAACCGGGCCTCGTTCATGATGATGATGGCCGGAGCGTAAAAGTGGCCGGTCATCGCCAGGTGCTGGTTGACCTCGTAGATGCGGTGCGAAAGCAGAACGGGAACGGGGTTTTCCTGCCCGTCAATGACGCCTTGCTGCAAGGCGGTGTACACCTCGCCCCAGGACATGGGGGTTGCACTAGCGTCCATCGTTTCAAACGAAGCGACGTGGATCGGATTTTCCTGCACCCGGATCTTGAGACCGCGGACATCCGCCGGCGAGTGGATCGGGCGGCGGCTGTTGGTCAGGTGCCGGAACCCTTGCTCCCACAACGCCAGAGGCTTGATCCCAATTCGGGCATCTTCAATCATCTGCAGCAACCGCTGCCCGACGGGACCATCCAATACCGCGTCCACATGGTCGTAGTCCCGGAAGATAAACGGCAAGTCCATCACGGCCAGGCGCGGCACCCAGTTGGCCAGCACCGCGGTACCGGTGATGACGATGTCGATGGCGCCCAGCTGCAAAGCCTCTACCTGCTCCCGCTCGCCGGCCCCCAGCTGGCCGTCGGAGAACACCGTAACCTGAATGCGGCCGCCGGTCCGCTCCTCGATCAAACGTTCAAACTCCAGTGCTCCGTAGTGGTATGGGTGCTCCTGTGCCACTACGTGGCTGACCCGCAGGTTGTACGTTTGGGCCGTCGCTGTCGTGGTGCCCAGAAGCAGCATCGTCGCCAGCGCCAATGCGATCATCGACGACATTCCCGGCTTTCGCTTCATCCGGTTCGCCTCCTCCGATTTGCTCGTCTCCGGTCCCGCGGTCAACCTCGCGGTTTGCTGCTTTCGGAGTTCAGGACAGGCGCAAGGCCACCGTCTTTACCTGGGTATAGGAGAGCAACCCCTCCATCCCTTTCTCCCGCCCGAAGCCGCTTCGCTTATACCCGCCGAAAGGCAGCTCCACTCCGCCCGCGGCGCCGTACGAATTGATGAATACTTGGCCGGCCTTGAGCTCTCGGGCGACCCGGTGGGCCCGGCTCACATCTTGGGTCCATACGCCGGCCACAAGGCCATATTCCGTCCCGTTGGCAAGCCGCACGGCTTCTTCCTCGCTGTCGAACGGCAACACGGCCAACACCGGACCAAACACTTCCTCTTGGGCCAGGCGCATGGCCTCGTTGACATCCGCAAACAGCGTGGGCTCCACGAAAAAGCCGCCTGCCATCTCGCTGGCCGCCGGGGTCCCGCCGCCGAACACGAGCGCGGCACCCTCCTCGCGGGCGCTTTGAACGTAACCGAGCACCCGGTCCCGCTGCTCGGCCGTGATCAACGGCCCAAGGTCCGGATCAGCGATTCCCGGCCCAAGGCGCACTTTGGCGAACGCGTCTTGGATGAACGCTACCGCGGCATCGTGCACCTGGCGCTCCACCAACAGCCTGGAGCCCGCGCTGCATGTCTGGCCAGCGTTTTGCAAAATGGCCCGCACGGTAGTGGACAAGGCTTGGTCAAGGTCAGCATCGGCGAACACGATCTGGGGAGATTTCCCGCCCAGTTCCAAGGTGATCGGCGTCACTCGGCGAGCCGCGGCCTGCATGACCAATGTGCCGGTGGCTACCGAACCGGTAAAACTGAGATGATCGATCCCCGGATGAGCTGCCAAGTGCGCCCCCGCATCGTGGCCGAATCCCGGAACCGCGTTGAACACCCCGTCGGGCAATCCGCATTCCAACGCCAGGCGGGCTATGCGCACAGCGGTCATAGGGGCCTGCTCAGCGGGTTTGAGCACCACCGTGTTGCCCGCGGCCAAGGCCGCCGCCACGCACCGGCCGACCATTTGGAGCGGGTAGTTCCACGGAATGATGATCCCGCAAACGCCCCACGGCTCCCGGGAGGTGTACACGAGATGATTCGCGTCCAGCGGGATCGTGGAGCCGAAGATCTTGTCCGCGGCCCCCGCGTAATACTCGAAATACCGGGCGCAAACCCGCACATCCGAGCGGGCCTGGGACAACGGCTTGCCGGTGTCCAGCGTCTCAAGGAGCGCTAGCTCCTCCTCGGCCTCAAGAACGGCCGACGCGATGCGGCTCAAGATTCGGGATCGCTCAGCCGGCGCCACCCGGCTCCAGCGGTCCGATGCCCGGCGAGCCGCGTCCACGGCCCGATCCACATCGGCCTCCCGCGCCCGGGCGACCGACGCGAGCTCGGCCCCGTTCGCGGGATTTATCGTCGGAAACGTCTGCCCGTCGGCCGCGGGTTGCTCCCGTCCGTCGATGCCGATAGGCACAAAAGAAGGCCCCCACCCGGCCGGCACCCCCGCAATCGGGGTCGCCG
>JACDOI010000009.1 GCA_017656145.1 Bacillota bacterium
CATGCCGCCGGTACTTGCCCGAAAGCCACCCCGCGGCCAGGGGGCTCCACGGGATGACGGCGAAGCCGTGAGCCTGGCAAAACGGGAGAAGTTCCCGCTCCACGCTCCGGTTGAGGATGTTGTAGGGCGCCTGCTCGCAGACGAACCGCTCAAGCCCCAAACGGTCCGAGATCCACAAGCTCTCGCACAGTTGCCACGCGGGAAAGGTGGAGGTGCCGATGTAGCGCACCTTGCCTTGCCGGACCAAGTCCGTGAGCGCGCTCAGCGTTTCGTCCAGCGGCGTGTCGGGGTCGGGCCGGTGGACCTGGTACAGGTCGATGTAGTCGGTGCCGAGCCGCCGGAGGCTGCCTTCCACCTCCCGCATGATGTGGTAGCGGCTGTTGCCGCGGTCGTTGGGGCCGTCGCCGACGGGCCGGGAAAACTTTGTGGCGATGATGACCCGATCCCGGCGGCCGGCCACCGCTTTGCCGACGATGGTCTCCGACGCCCCTTGACCGTACACATTGGCGGTGTCGAGGAAGTTGATGCCCGCGTCCAGCGCCCGGTGGATCATGCGGATGGACTCGGCCTCATCGGTGGCCCAACCGAAATTCAAGCATCCCAGGCAAAGGCGGGACACTTTCAAGCCGGCCCGCCCGAGCTTGACATACTCCACCTGCGCTCACCTCCGACGAAATCTGCTGCAGCAAGTGACGCCGGCTGGACGTTCGCCGGGCTGCCGCGATTACGGCACGTCTTCGGCGATGGCCAGGCCGACCAGCTTCACCTCGACAAATTCGTGGATGCCGTAGGGGCCCCCTTCCCGCCCGATGCCGCTCTCCTTGAACCCGCCGAAGGGAACCTGCGCGGTGGACGGCAAGCCCTCGTTCACCCCGACGATGCCGTACTCAAGCCGCTCCGCGGCCCGGACCGCCCGGCTCACGTTTTCCGTGAACACGTACGCGGCCAGGCCGTAACGGCTGTCGTTGGCGCGCCGGTACGCCTCGGATTCGGTGTCGAACGGGATGATGGGCGCGACGGGGCCGAAGGTTTCTTCTTCCATGATGCGCATGCCCTCGCGCACGTTCAAAAGCACCGTGGGCGCGTAGTAGCAGCCGCCGGAGAACTCGTCGCCTTCCAGAACCCGGCCGCCAGTCAGCACCCGGGCCCCGCGGGATACGGCGTCCTCCACGTGCCGCTGCACCTTCTCAAGCCCCGCCCGGTCGATGAGGGGGCCCACTTGCACGTCCTCGTTCAGGCCGTTGCCGACCTTTAGGGCCGCGACGGCTTCGGTGAACCGACGGGTGAACTCATCCAAAATCCCCTGTTGCACGAAGATGCGGTTGGCGCACACGCACGTTTGGCCCATGTTGCGGAACTTGGAGGCGATGGTTCCCTGAACCGCCTTATCGACGTCCGCATCGTCAAACACGATCACCGGAGCGTGCCCGCCCAGCTCCAAGGAAACCCGCTTCACCTGCGCCGCCGCCTCCCGCATGAGGTATTTGCCCACCTCAGTGGAGCCGGTGAAGGTGATCTTCCGCACAAGGGGATTGGTGAGGAACTCCTGCCCGACGGGCCGGGGATCCTTGGCGGTGACCAGGTTGACCACGCCGGCCGGCAGACCCGCCTCGGCCAAGAGCACCACGGTGCACCCGGCGGCCAGAGCCGGGCCCAGCTTGCGGGTGACCATGGCCGCGGGAAAGTTCCACGGCGTAATGGCCGCCACGACGCCGACGGGCTGCTTGATAACCATGTGGCGCTTGCCCGGAACCGAGTTGGGGATGATGTCGCCGTACACCCGTTCGGCCTCGCCGGCGAACCAGTCGAAAAACGACGCGGCGTACTCGATCTCGCCGCGGGCTTCCTTGATGGGCTTGCCCATCTCCCGGGTCAGCTGGCGGGCCAGCGTCTCCTGGCGCTCCCGCATGAGGGCGGCGGCCCGCCGCAGGATGCGGCCCCGGACCAGGGCCGGGGTGCGGGACCAGGCGGAAAACGCCTCGTGGGCCGCTTCCACCGCCCGGCGGGCGTCTTCGGCCCCCCCATCGGCCACTTCGGCCAACTGCTCGCCGGTAGCCGGATCCGTCACGGGAAACGTGCGGCCGGTGGACGCGGGCACCCACTCGCCGCCGATGAACAGCCGGCGCTCCGCAGCAGTGCCGGCAACAGCAGAGACGTTGCTGTTCATGGATGGCTTCCCCCCTCGTTTTGCCGTCATGTCCGGCCGGGCCTTCGGGCCCATCGGCTCCGGATTCACGGGACACGGTTCCACGGTTGCCCCCCGATTCCTCCCGGTACCCCGGGTCGGCAGGACGGGAAGGCCCGACGGTTTCGCCGCTGGCCGGGCAGGAACCGGGCCGGGCGAGGGGAAGTTTGATGCGGCGGCGCGCGAACGGAGACGCCGGGACGAATCGGTTTCGGTATAGGGCCCCTATCCTCGGGGCCAGCGGGGAGGGTGCGGGTTGGCGAACGGATATCGCGGGATGCGGGCGCTGGTGACCGGCGGCGCCGGGTTCATCGGCAGCCACCTGGTCGAGACTCTTCTTGCGCGGGGATGGCAAGTGGCGGTGCTGGACAACTTTGCTACGGGGCGGCGGGAAAACGTGCCGGAGGACGCCGTTCTGTTTGAGGCCGACGTGCGGGACCAGGACGCGGTCGCGCGGGCGGTAGCCGACTTCCGGCCGACCCACATCTTTCACCAGGCCGCCCAGGCGTCGGTCAAGGTGTCGGTGGACGACCCGGCCCTCGATGCGGCGATCAACGTGATGGGCGGGCTATCCGTGCTGGAAGCGGCCCGCCGGTCGGGGGTGCGGCGGGTTGTGGTCGCGTCCACCGGCGGGGCCATCTACGGAGAGGTTCCGGAAGGGCAGCGGGCATCGGAAGAGTGGCCGCTGCGTCCCAAAAGCCCCTACGGGGTTGCCAAGGCGGCGCTGGAACAGTATCTTGAGGCGTACCGCCAAAACTTCGGGCTTGCTGGCACCGTGCTTCGCTACGCCAACGTCTACGGGCCCCGGCAGGACCCGCTGGGCGAGGCGGGGGTGGTGGCCATCTTTGCGAACCGGGTGCTGGGCGGCCGGCCGGTGACCCTCTTCGCCCGACGGGAGCCGGGAGACGAGGGATGCGTCCGGGACTACGTGTGGGTGGGAGACGTGGTGGCCGCCAACCTTTTGGCGGCCGAACGGGAACTGGACGGCTGTTTCAACGTGGGAACCGGCGTCGGCAGCACCACCCGCCAGGTATTGGCGGCCATCGAGGCTGCGGCGGGCGCCAGGGCCCGGGTGGAGCCGGCGCCCCCGCGGCCGGGTGATTTGGAGCGCAGCGTCGTCGATGCGTCGCGGCTCGCGGCGTGCGGCTGGTCGCCCCGGGTCGGGCTCGAGGAGGGCATCCGCCGCACGGTGGAATGGTTTCGTCGAACTCAGAACGGGAACTGACCTTACCCCGCGCGCCCCGCGGCGGCCCGCCGCTCCTGTGCGCCCGCCCGCTCCACAAGGCCGACGCTGATCAGGCCGAGCAACATGTGGATCATGACGGCAAAGCGGCCCACAAATACGTCTTGCCAAAGCCCCAGCCCGACGAACAGCGTGATCAGGGGCATGAACCGGGCCAGCACCCGGACGGCGTCGTTGCCGGCCTTGGGATGGGGTCGCATGGCCAGCAAGGCGAGGACGGCGATCAGCACGCCCAGGGAAATGTGCGTTTCCCAAAGCCGCTGGTTGGCGATGAATCCGAAAAATCTCCCAAGCCCGAGCAAGACCTGGATGTACAGGGCGATGCGCAATGCGATGAGCACCGGATTCACCTCCCTTTTGCCTTTCCGACTTGCGCTTGCGACAAGCGTTCGGCGTGCCGCGACTCTTTCATTCGAACCTGGTTCGCGCTCGCAAGATGACTTGGCCAACCGGCGCCCATAACCCTTCCTGACGATGGTGACTAGGTCGCTTTTCCCGCTCAAGGCGGGATATCTCGCTCGCTTGCCGGGCCTGCTCACCGGCGAAACCAAACGTCTTATCTGATTCCGCCTTTGAGTTGTGAATAAATCAATCAATAATGAAGGAATTGCTTCGCCGAGAAAGAATGATGCAAGCGCGCCGTCAACAGGGGCTCCGCACCCGGGTTCCGGCGGGAAGCGGTGCCGGCCGCAAGGTGCATGGAGAGGAGTCGTCTTTTGATGGGGCTGTTGGAAAGGTTCCGGGCCGCTCGCCCGCGCTTGAGCGCCAACCAGCGGTCCATCGCGGAGTTCATCCTGGAGCGTCCGGAAGATTGCGCCTTTCTCACCGCCGGTGAACTTGGGCGGCGGGTGGGCGTAAGCGAGTCCACGGTTGTGCGTTTTGCCGTCGCGGTAGGCTTTGCCGGCTACCCGGAGCTGCAGCGCACACTTCGGGACGAACTCAAGCGCCGGCTGACGACGGTAGAGCGCCTTCAAGCCAGGCGGGAGGAGCTTGCCGGTCCTGCCGACAGCCTGCGGGCCGTGTGGGAAAACGACATCAACAACATCCATCGCACCTTCCGCTCGATGCCTCGGGAAGATTTCGAGCGGGCGGTGAACCTTCTTGCCCAAGCCCGCCGGGTATATGTTATCGGGCTTCGAACGTCGGCGTGCGTTGCCCTCTTGCTCACCACGGCCCTGCAGTACCTGGGTAAGGAAGCCGTCCGGGTCGACTTAGGAATCGGAGATTTCTGGGATCGGCTGGACATGGCCGGCCCCGGGGACGTCGTCGTCGGCATCAGCGTCCCCCGCTACACCCGATGGACGACGGAGATGGTCCGGTTCGCCCGCGCGAAAGGGGCCGTTGCCATCGCACTGACCGACAGTCCCGTGTCGCCCCTGGCCGAGCTGTGCGACGTGTTGTTGCCGGTGGCCACCGACTTCAATTCGGTTGTCGAGTCGTTCGTCGCCCCGCTGAGCGTCGCAAACGCCCTCATCCTGGGGGTGGCCATGAGCGACGAGGCTGGGAGCCTCGCGGCGCTTCGCCGCCGGGAGGCTTTGTGGGAGTCGCAACAGCTCTATGAGGAGTCCCGCACCGCGGGAAGGGGGGATGGAATCGCGCGCGGCTTTGCGGGTGAGCAACGCCTGATGCCGTCGATGTGAAATCCGATCCGATGGGAGGTCGAGCATCATGGCAAAACCGGTGTGCGGCCCGTTGCGGGCACTGGTGTTGCTCGCGGGGCTCGTTGCCGGCTTGTTCGTTGCCTTTCCGGCGGCTGCCCAACTCCAGTATCTCAGCCTCGCCTCGGGCAGCCCAGGAGGGGTCTACTTCCCGCTGGGCGGTGCCATGGCGGACCTTTTGACGGACGTTTTGCCAGGGGTTCAGGTGACCTCGGAATCGACGGCGGCGTCGGTGGAAAACTCCCGGCTGGTCGGTCTTGGCATGGCCGACATGGGCATGGTACTGGGCAGCGTCGCCTACAAAGCCTACTCCGGAGAGGCGCCGTTTGATCAGCCGCTTCCACTCCGGGCGCTTTTCCAGATGTACCCGGCACCGCAACACATCGTCGCGTTGAAAGACTCGGGGATCCGGTCGGTGCACGACTTGCGGGGGCGGCGGGTGTCCACGGAGGCTCCCGGCAGCGGCGCGGAAACTATCGCCTTGACCATCCTGGAAGTGTACGGCATCGATCCCGATTCGGATTTCCGGCGCGCCCGCTTGTCGCAGACCGAATCCGCCGACGCGCTCAAAGACCGGGTCATCGACGCCGCATTTTACAACTTCGCCTATCCCGCTTCGGTCGTGGTGGAGTTGGCCACGGTTCGGGACATTGACTTGATTTCCCTGGAACCCGACATGCTGGAGCGGCTTTTGGCCGACCACCCGTACTTTGTCCGCACCGTCATCCCGGCGGGAACGTACCGGGGTGTCGACCGGGACGTTTTGGCCGTCGGCGACTCGAACCTCATCGTCGTCCACGCCGACATGCCCGAAGATCTCGCGTACGCGATCACCAAAACGATTTTCGAGCATGCCGAGGCGTTGCACCCGGTCCACCCGGTGGCCCGGCTGCTGGTGCCGGAAAACGGGGTGACATCCCCCATCCCCTTGCATCCGGGCGCCGAACGGTATTTCCGTGAGGCAGGGGTGCTGGAGTGAGGCCGTCCGGCCATGGGCGGGGGCGATTCGCTCCCGCCCCCATCGCCGGACGGCCCCGGTTGCTCGGGGTTTGCCGGCTCGGGGTGTTGACCGCCGGCCTTGTCCCTGCGGCCGTCGCGGCGGTTCTGCTTTTGACCTGGACCACCACGGGGCAAACGGCGCTTCGACTGGCGCTGATCGATGGGGCGAGCGGGGACGAGGTCTGGGCGGTTCCGGTGAATCCCGGTCAGTGGGTACGGCTGCGCTACGTGCATTCCGCGGATCGAACGCCGGTGGAAAGCTGGTTTCGAGTGAGCGGGGATCCTCTGGGGCTTGTGCTGGAGGAGGAACGGTATGCCTGGTACGGCGCGGGGCTGGAGTTTTACGGGCCGGATTCCATGGAGTGGGAGACGGGCTGGGTCGTCGTCCGGCCTGACCGGCACTTGTCCCGCCTGCCCCTGAGGGTAGCCGGGACGGTCGAACAGGAGCTTTGCGCCGGCAAAGCGCGGGTCCGCCTCAATGATCTGGCATCGTTCGGCCAATCCCTCATCGTGGAGGTGAGGCCGTGAACGCCGCCGCCGAGCAACGGATTCGCAAGTGGGCCGCAAGGTCCGTTGCGGTCCTGGGTGTGGCCGCGTCGGTGTACCACTTGTACGCCGCCTATTTCTACCCGCTGTTCGCCCTGCAGCACCGGGCCGTCCACTGGATGTTTATGGCCACCATCCTCTTTCTCGTCTACCCGATCCTTCACGCCCCAAAGCTGACGTGGCGGCAGGTAGCCTACAGCGGCGCCTTCATCGCCCTGGCCATGGCCAGCGGCATCTACGTGCTGGTCAACTACGCGGCCGTGGGATCCCGGGCCGGGGCCTACAACGCGTGGGATGTGGCCTTTGGCGTGATGCTGCTCCTTGTCGTCTTCGAGGCCGCCCGGCGGGGAACCGGCTGGCCGGTGGTGCTGGTGGCTTTGGCGTTTTTGGCATACGCGTTCGCCGGGCCGTACTTGCCGCCCCTCTTGGGCCATCGGGGATTTGCCGTGGAGCGGGTGGTTCCGTACCTCTACCTGACAACCGACGGCGTGTTCGGCGTTCCTCTCGGGGTGTCAGCCAAATTCGTGCTGCTGTTCATTTTATACGGGGCTATCCTTGAGAAGTCCGGCGCGGGCAAGTTCTTTCTGGATCTGGCCATGTCAGTGGCCGGCGGAACCCGGGGAGGCCCGGCCAAGGCGGGCGTCATCTCGTCGGCCGTTTTGGGAACAGTTTCCGGAAGCTCTGTGGCGAACACGACGACGACCGGCACGTTTACCATCCCGCTCATGAAGCGGATCGGGGTCCGAGCGGAGATGGCCGGCGGCATCGAGGCCGCCGCGTCCACCATGGGCCAAGTGATACCGCCCGTCATGGGTGCCGCGGCGTTTTTGTTGGCCGAATACATCGGCGTGCCGTACGCGCGGGTCGCGGTGGCCGCCGTCATTCCGGCGCTTTTGGCCATGTGGTCCATGTTTTTGCAGGTGGATTTCTTGGCCGGCCACACCGGCATGCGGGGACTGCCCGCCGCGGAGCTGCCGGACATCTGGACCGTCTTCCGGCAGGGCGCGCACTTTTTGCTGCCGCTCCTGGCGCTGTTTTATTTCCTGCTGGGCGGTTATTCGCCGGAACGGGCTGTGTTGTGGACCATTCTCCTGACGGTGGCGGTGGTGCTCATTTCCGGTTGGCGGCAAGGCCGGCTGCGGGAAACCGGACGGGCCTTGGCGGAGGCGTTCGCCGCCGGCGGCGTCAACACCGTGACGGTGGCCGCGATTTGCGCGGCTGCAGGCGTCATCATCGGCATGACCACCATGACAGGACTAGGCCTGCGCATCAGCGGCATCGTCATCGACTTGGCCGGGGGGCGTCTATGGCTGGCGGCGCCCCTGGCCGCCGTCTCGTCGCTCATTCTGGGGATGGGAATCCCGACCACGGCCAATTACGTCATTCAGGCGACCCTGGTGGCGCCTGCGCTCATTCAGATGGGTGTCCCGGTGCTGGCCGCCCACATGTTCGTCTTCTACTTCGGCGTCATCGCGGACATTACGCCGCCGGTGGCCTTGGCCAGCTACGCCGCGGCGGGCATTGCCCAGTCCAACCCGTTTCGCACCGGCGTTGAGGCGTTCCGGTTCGGGCTGGCCAAGTACATCGTCCCGTTCCTCTTCTTGTACCAGCCGGCGCTGCTGATGCAAGACTCGTGGCTGGATGTGACAGTCGTCTCGGTCTTGGCCGCGCTGGGCATCACCGCGCTTTCGGCCATGCTGCAGCGGTACTTTTTCGGCTCCTTGGCCGGGTGGCAGATGATTCTCCTGGCCGCGGCGGCGCTGTTGCTGTTTTCCATGCGATGGGACGCGGCGCTCTTGGGCGCCGCCTTGATGATCGCCGTGGCGGGCGCGCAAAAGTGGAGCCGGCGGGCTCGCCAGCCGGGCGCGGCGATGCGGTGATGATGATGTGGCGGGCTTCCCGGGCAGCCGGCCCGGACCGACGGGCGCGGGCGGGCTGGGAGCGATGGAAAGTTGAGGGCGAAGGAGTGAACGACAGCGTGAGTCAACTGCGGGTCATCGAAGCCGTGGCGGTGGCCGCCAAGCTCGTCCGGGATCACTTGGCCGTCAAAGCCGGCGAGCAAGTGCTCATCGTCTGCGATCCGTCGACCGAGATGGATATGGCGTGGGCTCTTGCAGGGGCGGTGAGCGCGGCGGGAGGCGAGTACACCTTGGCGGTCATGCCCGACCGGGCCCGGGGCCGGGGAACGGAGCTGACCGCGTGCCTGGATGCCGCGCTGGACCGCGCCGACGTGCTCATCGGGCTGACCGCCGCCTCCGGCGCTCCCACCTATGCCCGATCGGTGGCCGACCGGTTGCAGAACAAGCGGCTGAGGGCGTTGTCCATGGTCATGCGGACGATGGACAACTGGACCCGGGGCGCGGCGTTGGCCGACTACGAGGAGCTGGACCGGCTGGGACGCTCCCTGGCGGACATGTGGGCCGCGGGCAGCCAGGTGTCCATTTTCTCGCCGTCCGGCACCCGGTTTTCCGCGGGCGTTACCAAAGAACCCGTGATGGACCAGATCGTCATTGTAGAGTGCGGCATCGCGCGCGAGCCCGGTCGGGAGGCCGCTTTTTCCGATGGGGAAATCTCCCAGCGGCCGCTGCCGGGAACGGCATCGGGAACGCTGGTCGTGGACGGGCCGGTGGCGCTTGCGGGGGCGGGGGACGATCCCATCCGCGTGGAAGTGAAGAACGGCAAAGTCGTGGAAGTAAGCGGCGGCGCCCGGGCCCGCTGGCTCAAGCAAATTTTGGACGAGGTTCCGGGTGCGGACCACGTGGCCGAGATAGGTCTTGGGCTCAATCCCGCCGCGCTGCGCAACGGGGATTTCGAGGAGGAAAAGAAAGCGGCCGGCAACGTCCACGTGGCGCTGGGCGACGACGTGTTCTACGGCGGCACGCACCGCTGCGCGGTCCATTTGGACATGGTGATCCGGAACGCCACCTTTCTGGTGGACGGCCGACCCCTGGCCCGGGAGGGGCGCATTGTCGCATGAGCGGAGCGAAGACAGGATCAACGGCGGAGTCTTCCGGCGCGCTGGCCGGCATCCGGGTGCTGGATATGTCGCGGGTTTTGGCGGGCCCGTTTGCCACCCAGATCTTGGCGGACCTGGGGGCTGAAGTGATCAAGGTCGAGGATCCCGCCCGGGGCGACGAAACCCGGGCATGGGGGCCCCCCTTCGCGGGATCCGAAAGCGCCTATTTCCTTTCCGTGAATCGGGGGAAGCGCAGCGTAGCGGTGAACTTGAAGACCGAAGCGGGGCGGCAAATCGTCCGGGAGCTCGCGGGCGTGTCTGATGTGCTCATCGAAAACCTCAAGCCCGGGGACATGGCCCGCTACGGTCTGGACTACGAGACGCTGAGCGTAGAAAACCCGCGGCTTGTGTACTGTTCCATCACCGGCTTCGGCCAGTCGGGCCCCATGAGCCGCCTGCCCGGATATGACTTCGCGGTGCAGGCCATGTGCGGCATTATGTCGGTTACGGGCGCACCCGGCGGCCCGCCCACCAAGGTGGGCGTCGCCTGGGTGGACATTTTGTGCGGGCTCTTCGCGGCGGTGGCCATCCAGGCGGCCTTGCGGGCCCGGGAGCGATCGGGCCGCGGGCAGTACATCGATCTCTCGCTGTGGGACGCCGGGGTGGCCGCCATGGCCAATTTGGCCCAGGCGTACTTGGTCTCCGGGAAAAACCCCCGCCGGTTGGGCAACGCCCACGCCCAGATCGTGCCGTACCAGCTGTTTGACACGGCCGACGGGCACTTGGTGGTCGCTGTGGGCAACGACGCCCAATTTGCCCGGTTTTGCCAGTGCCTGGGCCGGCCCGAATGGAGCGCGGATCCCCGGTTTGCCACCAATCCCGCCCGGGTGCGACACCGGGACGAGCTCATCCCGCTTGTCGCGGGCATCTTGCGCGGCAAGCCTACCGCAAAGTGGCTGGATTTGCTGGCCCGAGCGCAGGTGCCGGCCGCTCCGGTATGGGAGCTTTCGGACGTCTTCGAGTCCGACCTTGCAGCCCACCGGGGCATGCGCTGGAGCGTGGAACATCCCGCCGCGGGGACCGTGGACCTTGTGGGCAGTCCTCTGCAGCACATGAGCGCGACGCCGGCCCAATCCCAAGGCCCGCCGCCGACCCTCGGGCAGCATACCGAGGAAGTCCTCTGCGGGCTTTTGGGCTACACCCCGGAGCAGGTCCGGGCCCTGGCCCAGGCCGGGGCGATCGGCATCGGCAAGGAACACGCGGCTTGAATCCGGGGACGGAAAAGGAATGAGATCGGGCGCCGGTGCGACGCCGCAAGCGGGAACGGGTCATGCCGGGACTGTTTACACCCCGGGCTGGGCGCGGGGCGCGGCCTCTTGCTCCCGCTCTATGAGCTGGGCCAGAGCCTGGCGCCGCTCCTCCACGGCTTGCTGCTGTTGCCAGCGGACGGGCGGCGCTGCCCGTTCGCTGCACTCCTCCGGCGCAAGCGGGCACCGCTCGCACGTTTCGTTGAGCAGCCCTTCGGGGATGTTTGGGTCGTTGGCGAACTTGACGACCCGCAGCAGATCGTCGTCGATGCGCATGCCCAGGATGACGCTGGTTTTCAGATAGGGCGGCAAGTTGTCCCGGCGGGCAAAACCCAGGCACAAGAACTCCTTTTGGGACTGCAGGAAGCGGGAGCGCTGGATGCCCGGCAGCGCCGTGTCCCGATCGTGGGGCAGTTCCCGCAACAGCCGAACCGTCAGCCAGCGGCGGCAGTAGTGCTCCCGGAGGTCGAAGCCGGTGGGCAGGGCCAGCTGGCTCATGTTGAGTTGTTTGTACAGCCGGTAGGCGCCGTTTACCTCGTTGAACCGCAAGAAGTGTACTTTGAGGCCGAACGCCCGCGGGACCAGCTCGCTGAACCGGTACAGGAGCGTCTCGGGCGTGACGTCGTAATCGTCCAGCATGCGGGCGAGCCGCTGGGGTTGCCAGGTCGGAAGCTCGAACAGCGCGCGGAGATCTTGTACGACCAAGCGTTCCGGCATGAGCAGGGCGCCGGCGAAGTAGGCGGCCTTAAAGTCGTTGAGCACTTGGGTGAACGAGTCGGCCCGATCGGGCGAGTTGGTCAGCGCCCGCTCTTCCAGTCCCAGCACCCGGTAGCCGATCTCCCGGGCGAGGACGAACTTCCTCTGGGGCCCAAGCAGCGCCCGGTTCAGCAAAAGCTGGGGCCGGCGGCCGGGCAAGTAGACGGCCCGGTACGCGGCCAAGCTCGGGTACTGATCCGCCGGGATCGAGCCGATACGGTAGCCAAACCGCTCGTTCAGGATGCGCAACAGCGCCTCCTCGACCCTCGGCACCTGCTCGCCCAGGCCCGCTCCGGCCGCGAATTCCCGGGCCTGTTGCTCCAAGTCCGGGAAGTAGTTTTGGTGGAACTCTTGGTATGAGCGGAGCGCGGCCAGGTAGAAATGCTCTTCGCGGATCGCATAGCCCCTTGCGATGTCTTGGAGCGCCTTGACGAGCGCGCTCATCTCCGCCGGTGAGCGGGTCAGCACCTCGACGATGGTGCTCGGATCGACGCCGAACAGCTCCAGCGGGAAGTCCTGCAACAGTTGCGAGGTCAGCGGCGTTTCCAGAAACGACAAGGGCGGTTCCAGCCTCAGCGAAACCAGCTGATCGTACTCGTAGCCCAGCGCCTCGGCCAGGCGCATGATTTTGTCCGCCTTGGGGTACTTGCGACCCTTTTCGATCTCGGTGACGTAGGAAGCCGACATGCCGGCTCGCTCGGCCAGCTCGGTCACGGACATTCCTTTGCTCAGGCGGGCTTGGCGCAGCTTGAGGCCGAAGATGATGTGAATCGGATTGAGCGGCATGCGAGCCCTCCTCGGCGCCTGCCTTCCGACCTCCTGTTTATCACAACCGCTCCGGAACGTCAACTGAACGTGCGCGGCCAGCGAATTTTCGCTTGACATGAGAATTCGCCCCCGCGTATACTGGGAACCAATACAGGCAGACCGTTCCAGGCCGTGGCGGGGTGACGGCAGATGCCGCTTCATCGGGTGCATCAGGCGGAAAACGTCCGGGCGGGACGTTCGGGCGGCCTTGCCGGGGTGGACGTAGTCTTAGAGATCCTCGGGGAGGGAGCGGCCGGCGAGGCCGGCGTCGCGGAGTTGCTGGCCCAAGCCTCGGCCCGCATGGGCGACAGCGTTTGGTTGGGCGCGGTGACCGCCGCCGACGGCCCCGCATGCCGGTTGAGGATCAGTTCCGGGCCGGTGCACTGCAGCGGAGACCGGGCCCACCTCGCGGTCGTCTTCGACCCGCGTCTTTTGCCGGGACGCCTCGCTAGGGGCGCCCTCGCGCCGGGAAGCTGCGTGCTGGTCGACGGGGGCGGGTCTTGGCGTTCCTGGCGGGCCGGTGAGACCGGCTTTGCCGTCCGGATCCAGGCGGTGCCTTTTGGGGCTCTGGCCTCCCGGATTCCGGCGTTCCCCCGCGGCGAGCGCATGGTGGCGCTGGGTGTGCTCGCGTGGATGCTCAAGCGGGATCCGGATCTCTTGCGCCATCTTGTGACCAACCGCCTAGCGGCCCGCGGCCGGCGGGCGGTCAGCGCCGCCCTGCGCCTGTTTGAGCTGGGATGGCGGGAGGCTCCCCACCTGGTACCGGGCCCGCTGCCGATCGGGGGAGGCGCCCGCCCCCCGGTTCGGTGGATGCGGGCCGCGCGGGGCTGGGACGTCCTGGACGGCCTCCGGGCGGTAGCTCTTGGAGCTCTCAGTGCGGGCATGACCCGGTGCACGGTGGAGACCGACCATCCCCAGGCTGCGCGCGTGGCCCGGGCGTTTGCGGCGCTCGGCGGGCGCGTCTTGGGCGGAGGCGGTTCGTCGCTCAAGCATTGCGAGCCGAAAGCCGGCTTTCCGGCTCCCCGGTGGACGCTGTCGGCCGCCGGTTGGGGTGTAGGGGATCCCGCGGGGCCCGGCGTTCTCCCCAGGCATCCGGGGTCTGACCCCCGGGTTAAGGTGTACATCGACCGCCTCGCGAGCAGTGACGGCGAGCCGAGTCCGTTCGCCGTCCACCCGCTGTCCTTAAGTGCCGGTTGCCCCGGAGGACCCCGGCCCGTACTCCTTTCTCCCGCTAGCATAGAAGAGTGCTTCGGCTTTATGCATCTGGCCCGCCGCATCGTCCAGGTGCACCGACGAGACTGCGCGCTGCTGGTCGACGGGGCGTTATTGGACGCGGCGGAAAGCTCTGTCCGGTCTCAAGGCCGCCCGGACCCGGTTTGGACGGATTGGCTGGATCGCGAGGCGGTCAGCGGCCCAGAGCTTGAGGCGGCCGGGTGGGGCCCCGGGACTCCCGGCGGCAATGCCGCGGCGGGCCAAGGCAGTCTCGCCTGTGACGCGTTTTCGGCGGGCCGATCCGGGCGCGGGGAAGAAGCGGTTCTCGCCGCCCTCGGCGTGGTCCAGGCTCCCATCGAATCGTTTTTGCGGCTGCCGGAGCCTGTCGGCGGGAGCGAAGGGGACGTGCTTCTTTTGGGCTGGGGCATGACCCGCGGGCCGGTGGAGGAGGCGGTGCTCCGCCTGAGGGAGCGGGGAATGCGGGTGTCGGCGCTTCATCTGCGCGTCATTCATCCGTGGCCGCCGGGCTTGGGCCGGCTTTTGGCCGGGTTTCGCCGGGTCGTGGCGCTGGACGTAGCTGTCGATGGCGCCGGGGCCACCCGTCGCTCGCGGCACTTGCTGCACCTAGCGCAGGCGGCCGTCGTCACCGAGCCGGCCGGCCGCCTGCGCCGGCCTCAGCTTGCAGCCCACGTGTTCAACGGTACGGAGCCGTTGAGCCCCGCCGCGGTGGAGGCCTTCGCGGCCGCCGCCGTCCGGGAGGTCTTCGGCTATAGCTCGGTGATCCGGTAGACTACCGTCACTTGCGCCCGCACCGTGAGCTCGTCGGGCGGGAACACGGGAGCAGCCTCGCCCGCGGCTTGCGCGGTCCTCATCGAAATCGGCACCGGCTGGGTGCCGGTTTGACCTGCCTGCTGGACTTCGACGATGCCCGCGATGCGCTGCCCCAGGGCTCCCGCCAAAACTTCCGCCCGCCACTGGGCGTCCTCGGCCGCCCGGCGCATGGCTTCGGCCAGCACCTCCCGGGACTCCTTGATGCCGTAGCGGATCTCGTTCACCTCGGGCACGCCAGCATCCACCAGCGCCTGGATGAGCTCGCCCAGCCGGGGCAGGTCGTCCAAGTCCACCTCCAGCCGGGTCCGAGCCTCATAACCGATGAGCTGTGGCGTTCCGTCGTTATAGTTCCAGCGAGGATTCAGGGAGAAGTCTCGGGTGCGAACCGCGCCTTCAGGCAATCCGAAGGCTTGCAGCGCGTCCAACACCCGGTTCAATTGGAGGTTCATGTCCGCCTGGGCCGCGGGCGCCTCGTCGGCCCGGCCCACAACGGCCAGCCCGACCGTGGCCCGATCGGGCGCAACGGCAACTTCCCCGGTGCCGGTTACCCGCAGCTCGCCGGGGACCGGCTGTTGGGCCGCGGCTGGGGTCGGTCCCGACGGCGCCGGCTGAGGCGTTCCCCTGCCCGGGGATTCGGACGCGGCGCCCGGGCCGGTGGGCGGAGCCGCGACGTGGCGTTCGGCAAGCAACCGGCCGCGACCGTCCACGAACCGGACCGTAAAGGGCGGCTGAGGCAAGCGGGCCCGGTCGACGGCGACCAAATCCAGCGGGTATGTGACGGCCATGGTGACGAACTCGCCCGGGGCAGGACTTCGCCGCTCAACGACGGCGGTGACCACCGAGCCGTACAGCCCCGCGTCGACCCGCACCTGGCGGATGCGGATGCCGTAACCGCCCGTGGGGGCTTCGCCCAAGTACGCGACGAAGACGGCCTGGGCGCCCTCCAGCCAACCGGCAAGTCGCGGGCCGTGGTTTGCCCATGCCGGCGCCGGGATGGCCAGCCGCACCAGTTCGAGGTCGGCCGCGTCCATCACCAGCGCCAAGTATTGGTCGGGCAACGGCGCCTCAAGCCGCCACGTCCACGACGGCGCCGGCTCCCCCTGGTAGACGACGTGGCCGGAGGCCCGGCCGACGATGACGGCCGCCAGGCCGGCCGCGGCCGCCAGCACCAGGGCAAGCAGCCATCGAACGTTCGCTCTTCGCCTCATGCTTCGGTCCCACCCTTCGGTTGGTCCGGATGCCCGGCAGTAGGTTGCGCGGAATTCCAAAAGCCGGTTGCGGCCAACTTCGACCCCGCGGGTCCCGCTTCCTGGCAGATGGAGAACCGGGAACGGATGCCACCGCGCGGCGCTCATGGGCGACGGGCGCCTGGGGATCGACGGGCGCATTCGTTGCGGCCCGGATCGCACCGGCTTCCGGGCCCGTCAGCCGAAGAGGGCGAGCTGCACCGGCGCCGGCGGGGGAGCCGGCCCGGCGGATCGCTTGCGGACAGGCCGGGGGAAACCGTAGCGGGCTTTGATGCGGGCCACCTCGTCCAGTATTCGCTCCTGGTAGCTCCAAGGCGCGTATGCGGCCGGGTATAGCCGCTCATAGAGAGGAAGCAAGCCCGGGACTTCGTCCGCCAGAAACTCGCGGTACACGTCCTTGACGCTGCCTTGCAGGCGCAGCACGGCCGCGTGAACGAACGCCGCGCCGTGCTCCGCAGCGGCCCGGATGACCGCTTCCAAAGACCGCCGGTCGTCGGTGATGCCCGGGAGCACCGGAGCCAGGAGAACCCCGGCCCGCACGCCGGCTTCCGCCAGCCGCCGCATGACCTCAAGCCGCCGTTTCGGCGGCGGGGTGTCGGGTTCCAGACGCCGGGCAAGAGATGGATCGACCGTCGTCACGCTGAACGACACGGACACGCCGGGACCGCGGGAAAGGCGCTCGAGGACGTCGAGGTCCCGCAAGATCATGGAGTTTTTGGTGACGATGGAGCAGGGGGTTTCGTAGTCGGCCAGCGCCTCGAGGATGCCCCGGGTGAGCCGGTACCGGCCTTCCGCGGGCTGATACGGATCGACCGCGGTGCCGATGGCGACCTCATCCCGGCGCCAGCTGCGGCGGGAAAGCTCCCGGCGGAGCACTTCCACGGCGTTGACCTTGACGAAGACGATCTGCTCAAAATCCTCACCCGGGCCGAGCTCGAGGTACTCGTGATAGCGGCGGGCGTAGCAGTAGACGCACGCGTGGGCGCATCCGCGGTACGGGTTGATGGACCACCCGAACGACATGCCGGGGGCGTTTACCCGGTTGAGCAGCGATTTGCAGCGAATTTCGACCAGCTTCGGGCCCGCCAAGCCCACCACTCCGGGACCGCATGTATGTTCGGTGTAATGATTGTACCACGGCATCACCCGGAGCCGCAACCGAACGCGGCGGGACAAAAACTGGAAGTTTTCAGGTCGCGCCCATCCCGGGACCGCCGGCCGCTTGGGCCCGCTCCTTGAGCCACTCCGATACGGTTCGAAGACAGTCGGGATTCACCTGGTGAGCCATCGGGAATTCCTCGTAGCGCACTCGGGCGTTCCTGTCCCGCAAGGTTTCGGCCGCCTCCCGGCCCCACTCGACAGGCAGGATGTCGTCGTACGTGCCGTGGGTGACCAGCACCGGCAAGCCCCGGAGGTCGCGGTGGGGCGCTTCCCACCCGTCGGGCCGGGGGAAGTAGCCGCTCAAGGCGGCTACGCCGCCGATGGAGCCGGGAACGGTCAACGCCGCGGCCAGGGACATGACCGCTCCTTGGCTGAACCCAAGCAGCACGAGCGCTTCCGGTCGCAAGGCATACCGGCCCTTCACGTCTTCCACCAGAGCCGCCAGGAGATCAAGGCTTTGCCGGAAGCTGGCCGGTTCTGGTTGGCCGGTCTCGGCAAAGTGGTACCATGCGTACCCGGTAGTCCATCCAAGGGGCAGCGTCAGGGGCCCGCGGGGCGCGATGACCCGCACCGGCAGGCCCAACGACCGGCCCAGGCCCAGAAGGTCCTCCTCGTTGCTGCCGCGCCCGTGGACGGCGATGACCGTTAGCGCGGGCGATGCGTCCGGCGGTTCCCACGCAGCGACGTGGAGCGGGTTTGCCACCTCGACGATGCCTCCCCGGCGGCCGGGCGCCTGTCGTATCCCGGCCCGTCATCGTTCCTTGCTGTTGGCCACCTGCATCTCCAGTTCCCGCAGTTCCCGGGTGCAGGCTTGCAGCTCTTGCTGGGCCATGCGCTGAAACGCGGCCAGCTCCGCGCGGCGGGCGGGATCGCCGGCCTCCATCATCCGGCGGCATTCGTTGTATATGTCCAGAGCCCGGTCGATCCGGGCCCGCAGGTCCAAGATGCGCTCTTCCGCGGTCCGGACCCCGGCCGTGCGCCCGGCGACCACGTCCGCGTACGACTCGACCAGGGACTGCTGGAAGTCCTCGTTCTCCTCGCTGCCGTCGAACGCCAGCTTGACGCAGATCGGGTCATCCCGCTGGGCCAGGGCCGACGCCAAGGTTAGCGGATCGGGAATCGTCATGCCTCCCACCTTGGCGTGCCAAGCGGGCGCGGGCCATACCCGGGCCCGACCCAGATTGATCTGCAGCGCGATGGGAGCTCCTTCGAGGTTGCGGACGAAATGCACTCGCTGGACAGCGCCCATCAGCATGCCGAACAGGTATACCAGCATGGCATCGGGGTAGGCGGCGATGGAAAGCTGCTGCAGCACCCGGACCTTTCGTCGCAGTTCGTCGACCATGCCCTCCATCTCCCGCGGTGCCCGTCGTCGTTCCCGCGTGTTCGCCGCGGTGTCGTCGCTTGTGCTGCGGCGGGAACACGATCAGCGTATCAATTGGAAGAAGAGCTGTCAACGAAGGCAACCGGCTCCGGGGCTGCCAAGCCCTTTCGTTGACACTGTTCGCGGGCCCGAATTACAATGATTGTGCTTATGGTACAGGAGGATTCGAGTGCGAACGCTTCGGATCGTTTGGCAATGGGTCAGGCCGTACCGCGGGCGGCTGGCTTTGTCTTTGATTTTGGTCGCCCTGCAGGCGGTCATCGCGGTGGCCCTTCCCTTGTTGCTGGGCAAGGGATTGGTCGACTACGTCCTGCTGCAGATGCGGGATCCCGCCATCCTGGCGCTGGCCGCATGCTTGGCGGTGGGGCTTGTGGCCGTCAAAGGGCTCGTCTCCTACGGCCAGGTATACTGGATGAACTTCATCGGCCAGCGCCTGGTGACCGAGCTGAGAAGCGCGCTGTACGATCATCTTCTCAAGTTGCCCCTGGACTTTTATTCCCGCCGACGCAGCGGCGAGCTGGTTTCCCGGATGACCAACGACGTGGCCGCGGTGCAGCAGGCGGTCTCGCTCAGCATCGGCGAGGTGTTCCAATATAGCCTCGTGCTGGTGGGCACCCTCGCGGCCATTTTCTGGATCCACTGGAAGCTGGCCCTCATTTCCCTGGCGGTGTTGCCCCTTGCAGGCTTGGCCATCAGCCGGTACGGCCACCGCATTCGCTCGTTCAGCGCTCGCATGCATGACCGCATCGGCGACATGGCCGCGGTTCTCTCCGAAACCATCGGAGCCATCCGGGTCGTCAAGGCATTCACCCTCGAGGGGCTGACCCGCCGCCGGTTTCAGGAGGCCAACGAGCGCAGCTTCACCATGAGCATGAAGTCGGTGCAGGCCCAGGCCACGCTGCGGCCGGTGGTGGAGCTCATCCTGGTCAGCGGCATGGTCATCGTGTTGTGGATCGGCGGGCGGGAGGTCATCGCCGGGCGACTCACGGTCGGCGAGCTCATGTCGTTCCTCGCGTACTTGAGCATGCTGAGCCAGCCGGTGGGAGCCCTGACCCACAATTACTCGTTGCTCCAGCAGGCGGCGGCCGCCGGCGAGCGCATCGGCCGGCTTTTGGCGATGACGCCGGAGCCCCAATACGCGGCCAAGCTCGCGCGGCTTCCGCGCGTGGCGGGCCGGGTGGAGTTTGACCGGGTGTCGTTCGGATACGACCCGCAAAAGCCGGTGCTGGAAGACATCAGCCTCGTCATCGAACCGGGCGAAACCGTAGCCCTGGTCGGACCGAGCGGTGCGGGGAAGAGCACTTTGGTGAATCTGATCGCCCGGTTTTACGATCCGTCGCAGGGGACTGTGCGGGTGGACGGCCACGACTTGCGCACCGTCGATCCCCAGTCGCTGCGGCGCCAGATCGGACTCGTGCCCCAGGATCCGGTGTTGTTTGGCATTAGCATCGCGGAAAACATCGCCGTCAGCGCGCCCGGGGCCGGCATGGACCAGATCCGGCAGGCGGCCGAGTTGGCCAACGCGCACGAGTTCATCACCCGGTTGCCGCAAGGATACGATACGGTGGCCGGCGAGCGGGGCACCAACCTTTCCGGCGGGCAGCGACAGCGCATCGCCATCGCCCGGGCCATCATGGGCGATCCCCGCATCCTGATCCTGGACGAGGCCACCTCCGCCCTGGACAGCGAGTCAGAAGCGGCCATTTACGCCGCATTGAGCCGCATCCGCCAGGGCCGCACCGTCATCCTCATCGCCCACCGGGCGTCCACCATCCGGCTTGCCGACCGCGTCATCGTGCTGGACCGGGGCCGCATTGTCCAGCAAGGCACCCACCAGGAGTTGATCCAGCGCCCGGGCTTGTACCGGCGACTCTATGCAGAGCTTCTGGGTGGAGATTTGGCGATGGGGGCGGGAGCGTAATCTCTTCGGCAAAGCCGCCTCTTTTTCGCCGGTCACATGTCGCTGTCCTTTCTGCAGAACGGGCGGCCAGCATCATAACCCCGTCGCAGCCCTGTCCCCCGCGGCCCGATTCGCGGCCAGCTGGCTTGGAACTCCCGCAGGCGTCGCGGGAGAGGAAAACCGGGCTGAAGAAGAAGGAAGAGGCTCACAAAAGGATAAAATTACCGATAGCGCTTCCAAGGGTCAAAGGACGCCCGTGGAGGACTTTTGGGGAGATGGGGGATGGGATTGCCGAACCCCGACTGCGCCCGGGCAGTATCCATTTCGTCCCGCGCCGAGCTCGTCTACAAGTCGTTGCGCGACGACATACTTCGCAACCGGCTGCGGCCTGGCGAGCGATTGTCGGAAGAGCGCATCGGCCGGCAGCTCCAGGTCAGCCGCACGCCGGTGCGGGAGGCCCTCAAACGGCTGCACGCGGAGGGACTGGTGGAGATTACGCCGCACCGGGGAGCGGTGGTGCGGGATCCGAGCGGTGAAGATCTGGCGGAACTGTGCGCCGTCCGGGAGGTTTTAGAAGGGCTGAGCGGCCGGCTCGCGGCCAAGGCCATCTCCAGCGTGGAGTTGTATACCCTTGAGCAGCTGATCGAGGAAATGGACCGGACCATCGCGGGAGGCAACCTGGATGAACTGATAGAGTTGAATTTCGAGTTCCACCACACCATTTGGGTGGCCAGCCGAAACCGGTATCTGGTCCAGCAACTGCGGCAGTTGAGGCAGTTTATCTTCCGGCTCCAGGACTCCTCCCTGAAATATTCCGCCAGAACCAAGGAAGCTCAGGAAGAGCACCGGGCGCTGTTTCAGGCCATTCAGGCGGGCGACCCGGACGAAGCCGAGCGCCTGGCCCGGGAACACTTCCGGAAAAGCGAAATGGTTCGCATAATTCTGTGGCATAGAGCCCGCTACAGCTAGCCTTTTCCGGGTTCTCGGCCCGGAAGCGGGCAAGGTGAAGCCGGGAAACGTTGCCGAAGGAGGTTCGGGGGCGTGGCGTGGCCGGCGTACTCTTGCCTCGAGATTGTCCCCGAAGAGCCTGTCGTTGTGGTTCGCATCAACCGGCCCGAGGCGGCCAACGCGCTCAACCGGGCCGCCGCCGCTGCGCTCAAGGACGCCGTGGAGCGGGTAAATCGCTCTGAGTCGTTACGGGCCATGGTGCTGACCGGCAAGGGCGACCGGGCCTTTTGCGCGGGCGCGGATTTGAAGGAGCGGCGGGAATGGCGCGGCCGGGAATACGAAGCCCGGCGGCCGCTTGTGGAGCTTTGGCGGGTTATGGACGCCTTGAGCAAGCCGCTGGTCATGGCGGTGAACGGCCACGCGGTGGGCGGCGGGTTCGAGATGCTGTTTTTGGCCGACGCGGTCATTGCCAGCGAGCAGGCCCACATGTGGCTGCCGGAAGTAGGGTGGGGAGGCGGAGCGGCAGGCGCGGCTGGCCAAATTCGTCAATAAGGACAAAGAGCCGGGACGGCCCCCGGACAGCCAGTGAGGCCGTTCCCGGCGAGGGCGCCCGGCTTGGCACCGGGCGCCAGCTGCTATACGGCGGTGCGCGCCGCCGGCCGGAGTGGGTGCCGGGGGGCCCCGCCGCCGCCCCCGGGGCCCGCGGGGGGGGGGGGGGGGGGGGGGGGGGCGGCCCGGCGCCCGGCGGGGAGGCCGGGGCGGGTCATCGAAGGAGGGAACGTGTGCGGATGGGTCACGACGGCCGGTCCCGCGGGATCATGGTGTACGAACTGGTCCGCGATTGGATTAGCGCCGGAATGATACGGCCTGGAGAGCGGCTGTCGGAGGAGGACCTGGCCCGGCGGGCGGGCGTCAGCCGGACGCCGGTCCGGGAGGCGCTGAAACGGTTGGAGGCCGAGGGATTCGTGCAGATCATCCCGTATCGGGGCGTCATCGTGGCCGAGCCGTCCGAGGACGAGCTGGCGGAACTTGGCGTCGTCCGGGAGTGCTTGGAAGAGCTTGCGGCCCGCCTGGCCGCCCAGTCCATTACCCATGCGGAAATTTTTGCGCTGGAGGCCATGGAGGAAGAATTCGAGGCAGCGGTGGCGGCGGGGGACGTGGCCCGCATGACGGAGACAAACCAGAAGCTGCATGAAGCCGTCTGGCGGGCCGGTCGCAACCGCGTCCTGGTGCAGCTTCTGCGTCGGCTCCGGGACCGGAACATCCGCCACCAGGCTACCATCTTCTCGCTGCGCTCCCGCCGGGAGGCGTCGTGCGAGGAGCATCGGGCTTTGATTCAGGCGCTGAAGGACGGGGATCCGGACCGGGCCGCGGCGCTGGCGCGGATTCACTTCCAGCGGGCTGAAGCGGCCCGCTTGCGGCTGCGGCGCGGGCTCGTCGCGGATTCAGCGGGCTGACCCCAGCCCGCCTCAAAGCGCGCTCCAACCGGTGATCTCCCGGCCGAGGATCAACGTGTGGATGTCATAGGTGCCTTCGTACGTATCCACCGTTTCGAGGTTGGCCGCGTGCCGGATGGCCTGATGTCCCAAGGTGATGCCGTACGCGCCGAGAATGGTGCGGGCCTGCCGGGCGATCTGGAGCGCCTGTCGCACGTTGTTGCGCTTGGCCATGGATACTTGCGTGTAATGGAGCTGTCCTTCATCCTTGAGCCGCCCGAGGCGGTAGGCGACAAGCTGCGCTTTGGTCAGCTCCGTCAACATGTCCGCGAGCCGTTCCTGGATGATCTGGCGGGCGGCGATGGGCCGGCCGAACGACTCCCGGCCGAGCGCATACTGCAAGGCTTCCTCGTAACACGCCCGGGCCGCGCCGACAGCGCCCCAGGCGATGCCGTACCGGGCTTGGGTGAGGCATTCCAGCGGGGCCCGGAGTCCCCGGGCGCCGGGCAGCAGCGCCTCGTCCCCGACCCGCACGCCGTCGAGAAACAGCTGCGCGGTGTCCGAAAGCCGCATGGACGCTTTGTCCTTAATGGCCGCGGCGCTGAATCCGGGTGCGGACGTTTCCACGAGAAATCCCCGGATCTCGCCGTCGTCGTCCTTGGCCCAAATGACGGCCACATCCGCGAGAGTGCCGTTGGTAATCCACATTTTGGTGCCTGACAACACCCACCCGCCGTCCTGCCGGCGGGCGCGCGTTTGCATCGCGGCCGGGTCTGAGCCCGCGGTCGTCTCGGTGAGGCCGAAGCAGCCCACCGCCTCGCCCCGGGCAAGGCGCGGCAACCAGTACCGCCGCTGCTCCTCGCTGCCGAACCGGTAGATGGGATACATGACCAGGGCGCCTTGCACCGACGCGAAGCTGCGCACCCCCGAGTCGCCGGCCTCAAGCTCCTGCATGATGAGGCCGTACGCGACGTTGCTCACGCCCGCACCGCCGTACTCCTCAGGCAAGTTGGCGCCGAGCAAGCCCATTTCGCCGAACCGGCGGGGCCATTCGGCCGGAAACTCCCCCCGCTCCCACAGCTTGCCGGCCCGGGGCGCGATGGTCTCATCCACAAACCGCCGGACCGTATCCCGCACCTCCCGTTCTTCAGGCGCCAACAAATCGTCGATTCGGAAAAAATCGGTCACGTCCCCGCCTCCTTCCGGAGTGGCCCAAACCTGGCTCCGGGCCTCCGTACCGGATATACGCCGCTATACGCCGCTCAACTTCCGGGCTCCTGCGCCAAGGCGGCCGGACTGTTCTCCTCAGTCCGCCCGCCGGTAGCGCAAGAACAGCTCGTGCTCGTGGCAGTACGCGCTGACCAGAGCAAGCCGGGGCATCGGCGCGAGTACCCCCGGCCCTTCGACCATCGTCAAATCGCGGCTTCCGCCCGCAATGCGGGGTGTGAGCGTCCAGAAAATTTCGTCCAGCAATCCCGCGGCCAAGCAATCCTGGTTGAACCGGGGCCCCCCTTCGGATAAGAGGCGCCGCACGCCGTACGTTTCATAAAGCAGGCGAAACGCCGAGGGAATGTCCACCCGGGGGCCGGAAACGACGTGGACGTCAGCCGCTTTCCGCAAGGCGGCCAGCTTGTCGAGAGGAACGGTGCTCGCGGCAATGACCAGCGGGCGGCGCGGGGCGCCCTGGAAATAGGGCGAATCCAGCGGCAAGTCGCCGGAGGCGGTGATGACCACCGCCAGGGGCTGGCGGGCGAGTCCCCGGGCGATGCGCCGGTGCTCGAGCTCGGGAGGGACGCCGGGGTAGTGGGGATCCGCCCGTACCGTCTCAGCCCCCCGGATGACCGCGTCGAACGCCTGGCGCAAGCGGCCCATGAGCGCCCGGTCCAGACGGCTGCCGATGGGTTCCCGGATGCGGTTTTCGTCCAAGGTGGTCTTGCCGTCCACGGTGCTGACCATGTTTAAGGCCGTGTACGGGCGCCCGTCGCGGCCTTCGGGCAGCTCCAGGTCGTCGTAGATGGACAGCGGTTCCACGCGGCCGCCGACCGCGGGAAAGAGGCGTTGCATCAGTCCATCACCTCGATCTGTTCGGGAACCTGCACACTGATTTGGGGCTGGCGTTGAAATCGTTCCACAAGCCCCTTGACCCGAACCCGCCGGCCGGCGTACCGGAGCTCCGGGGGTTCCGGAAACAGCGGCCGGAACGGGCGGCGGATGATGACGACGAAGTCTCGCCGCGGGTCAGGCCCGAAGTTGAGGAACGCAATGCCGCTTTCCGGGTCGAAATGGGCCCGGTGCACGACGCCTTCGACGGTAGCCGGAAGCCCGATGTACGATCCGGCCCGGTCTGCGGCCACAATCCGGGCGGCCGCTTGCCCCCACAACCCTCGACCCTCGACGACGGCCGCCCGCTGCCCCTCCAGGATGGATTGCGCCCGGCGGTCGTTGGGCGGCGCGACGAACGCCACGGCCATCCCTTCCCGGACGAGCCGCTCGTTGACGAAGACGTCGCCCGCGTATACGTATGCCAGGAGGCGGCCGTATTGGTCGCGGGCCTCCGCGTCCAGCTCAAGGCGCACCCTGGCGCCGTCTATCATTTGCCGGTTGGCCTCCCGGGCGGCCCAGCCGGGTCCTTCCCGGCGGTCCCGCTCCAGTTCCGGCGCGTCGATGCCGATGTAGCGTACGGTTTCCTCCCGGCCGCCGGTGCGCACCACCGCGGTATCGCCGTCGATTACCCGGACCACCGCTGCCTCAAAGGTCCGGCCCGGACGCTCCGGCGGGGCACCCGGCGGGCCGGGCCACAGCAGGCGGATGGCCAGGGCAGCCGCCCCAACGAGGACCAACAGGCCAAGAGGCAGTCGCCGTGCCGGCCGCTGACCGGGTCTGTCCATGGCGAACCAGTTCGGCGGGACTAGGGAAAAATTCCTGCCGGCGCAGGGCCGGTTTAGCTTTTCGCTGCTCGGACCAGGCTGCGCTCAAGGATGTCGAGACCTTGAGCCAACTGGTCGTCGGTGATGACAAGGGGCATCGGGAAGCGCAGCACGTTGCCGTGAACGCCGGCTGCAAGGACGATTGCGCCGGCTTCCAACGCCGCTTCCGCGATCCGGCGGGTTCGGGCGCCGTCAGGCTCGAGGCTTTCCTGGTCCCGGACGATCTCCATCGCCACCATGGCCCCCCGGCCCCGGACGTCGCCAACGAACGGAAACTTTGCCTGCCACTTCTTCATGCGCGCCATCATGGTGCGGCCGATGGCATCGGCCCGGGCCAGCAGATTTTCTTCGGCGATAATGTCCAGCACCGCGAGGGCCGCGGCGCATGCGAGCGGGTTTCCGGGGAACGTGCCGCCCAGGCCTCCGGGCGGCGGGGCATCCATCAAGTCAGCCTTGCCGACGACGGCGCTGAGCGGAAGCCCCCCGCCCAGTGACTTGCCGACGGTCAACAGGTCGGCCTCGATGCCCGCGTGCTCTAGAGCGAACATGCGTCCGGTGCGGCCCATGCCCGTCTGGACCTCGTCGACGATCAGGAGGATCCCGTGCCGGTCGCACATTTCCCGCAGCCCCGGGAGGAAGTCGTCGGGAGGGACGATGTAGCCGCCCTCGCCCTGGATGGGTTCCACCACCACGGCGGCCGTGTCCTCCGGCGAGACGCCGGTGCGGAACAGGCGCTCCAGGCTTTCAAAGACATCCCGGGTGGTGATGCCCCGGTACGGATACGGGTAGGGGACCCGGTACACCTCGGGCATGAACGGCCCGAACCGGGCCTTGTAGGGATGGACGCGGCTGGTGAGGGAGAGGGCCATGTACGTTCGCCCGTGGAACGCACCCTCAAATGCGATGATGGCTGCTCGGCCGGTGGCGTACCGCGCGATCTTGACGGCGTTTTCGACCGCTTCGGCGCCGGTGTTGAACAACAACGCTTTTTTGGGCGAGGAGCCCGGTGCGAGCCGGCAAAGCCGCCGGCACACGCTGATGTACGGCTCATAGGGAACCACGGCGTAATCGGTGTGGAGGTAACGGCCGGCTTGCTCCCGGACAGCCGCCACCACTTTGGGATGACAATGGCCCACATTGAGCGAACCGACGCCGCCGCTGAAGTCGATGTACCGCTTTCCGTCCACATCCCACAGCACCGCGCCCTCGGCCCGGGCCGCGGGGCTTGCCGCGTGGGGGGTTGTGGCCCGGGCTACCCAGCGGGCGTGCTCCGACATGATGGCAGCTGAACGAGGGCGGTCGTTGAACGTGCGATCCATCGCTCGGTTGCCTCCCTGTATCCACCTTCGCTGGCAAGGCCGGGACCGGCCGGACAGCTCTTCCACCAATATTCGCGATCGCCCGGAACTGTCCTGCTGTCGCTCACTGGAAGGCCTGGACGGACCGGTCAGGAGAGGGATCGGCAGGATCCGGCTGCGACAGCCAGCATCCGGGAGCATGGACGGGCTGCTCGGAACTGACCAAGGCTCAGCCCGTTTGGCCGATCCTTGCGAGTCTTGATATAGTAAACAGACGGTCGGGCTTGGGGAAACTGGTCTCACTGACCCTTCGGTTGTGGTGACGGACTATCATGAGCAAAATCGTTGTGGAAGGACTAACCAAAATATTCGGCCACAATCCCCGGCGGGGACTGGCTCGCCTCCGGGAGGGGGCCGGCAAGGAGCAGCTCCGGCGAGAGCTAGGCCTGGTCGTCGGCGTGTGGGACGTATCGTTTTCTGTCGAACCCGGCGAGTTTTTCGTCATCATGGGCCTGTCAGGCAGCGGCAAGTCCACGTTGCTGCGTTGCCTCAACCGGTTGCACGAGCCGACCGCGGGCAGCATTCGCATCGACGGCCAAGAGATCACGGCGCTGGACCGGCGGTCCATGGTCGAGCTGCGGCGCCGCCGGTTCGGCATGGTGTTCCAGCGGTTCGCACTGTTGCCGCACCGCACCGTGCTGAGCAACGTGGAGTTTGGCCTGGAGGTTCAAGGGGTCCCGGCCGCCCGGCGCCGGGAGGCAGCCCGGGAGGCTTTGCGCCTGGTGGGGCTTGGGGGCTGGGAGGATAGCTTTCCCCACCAGCTCAGCGGGGGAATGCAGCAACGGGTAGGGCTTGCCCGCGCGCTGGCGGTGGACCCGGACATCCTGCTCATGGACGAGGCGTTCTCCGCCCTGGATCCGCTTATCCGCCGGGAGATGCAAGATGAGCTTTTGGAACTGCAGGCGCGGATGAACAAGACTATCGTGTTCATCACCCACGACCTGGACGAAGCGCTCAAACTCGGAGACCGCATCGCGGTTATGCGGGACGGCCGCCTTGTGCAGATCGGGACGCCGGAGCAATTGGTGGCGGAGCCCGCGGACGACTACGTGGCTGCGTTCACCCAAGGTGTCGATCGGGCCAAGGTATTGTCCGCAGGAGCCATCATGCAACCGGTGAAGGCCGTCATCACCGATCGGGACGGCCCGAGCACGGCGCTCCACCGCATGCGGCAAAACGGCATCTCCAGCATCTTCGTCTTGGACCGGCAGCGCCGGGTTCAAGGATATCTCACCGTCGACGACGTGGTGGACGCGGCCACCCATCGACGGCCGCTTGGGGACTACTTGCGCCGGGACTTCCAGGCGGTAACGCCGGACACCCGGCTTGACCGGGTGATCCCCCTTGGAGCGGCCGCATCGGTTCCTATTCCCGTCGTGGATGACGGCGGGCGGCTGCGGGGCGTCATTGTCAAGGGAGCTCTCTTAGGGGCCTTGGCTGCGAGCGGGGGCGATTCGGAACGAGGGGAGGATCCCGAGCGGGGGGTAGCATCGTGATCGATCAGATTCTCCATTTGTTTGATGTGTATCGCCTGCCCATGGACCGATGGATCCGGGCTCTCGTCGACTGGCTGGTGGGCCATTGGCGGCCGGTATTTCAAGCCGTGCGCTGGCCGGTGGAGCAGTTGTTGAACGCCGTTCGGGACGGGCTTTTGGCCGTGCCTGCGCCGATCATGCTGATTTTGCTCTTCGTGGTCGGGTGGCGGGCCGCCAACTGGCGGGTCGGACTCTTTGCTGCTTTCAGTTTCGCCCTGGTGGGGTTTATGGGGCTGTGGGAAGAATTGATGGTCACCTTGGCCATGGTGCTCAGCGCGGTGGCCTTCTGCGTGCTGGTGGGCATCCCCGTAGGCATCCTGGCCGCCAAAAGCGATGCGTTTTTCGCGCTGATCCGGCCGGTTCTGGACGCGTTTCAGACGACGCCGGCTTTCGTGTACTTGGTGCCGGTGGTGATGCTGTTCAGCATCGGCACCGGGCCCGGGGTCATCGCGACCATCGTGTTCGCTTTGCCGCCCATCGTTCGTCTGACCAATCTCGGCTTGCGCCAGGTTCCCAAGGATGTGGTCGAGGCCGGCAACGCCTTCGGCTGCACCCCGATGCAGCTTTTGTGGAAGGTGGAGTTTCCGCTTGCACTGCCCAGCATTATGGCCGGGCTCAACCAGACCATCATGTTGTCGTTGTCCATGGTGGTCATCGCGGCCCTCATCGGGGCCGGGGGATTGGGCGTCGTCGTCTTTAGCGGGCTGAACCGGCTGCAAGTGGGCACCGCGGCCATCGGCGGCATCGGGATCGTCCTTTTGGCCATGGTCCTTGACCGCATCACCCAATCGCTGGCCCGAAAGACCGGGATTCCCGGCGGCTGACGAGGGATTGGCCGTTTCCGGCCCAGCCGCCTTGACCGCGGGAAACCGCGGGGGAGCAATAATCCATCCGTCAACGGAGGTGCGCAGATCTATGAGCAGTCGAGTGTCGATACACCGCCGCTGGTGGGCTGGGCTCGCCATGGTCTTGACGGTGGCGGCCGTGTATGCCGGAGCGGCCGCGGCCCAGGAGCTTCCGGGCCTAGGGGTCACGCTCCGGGCCGGCAAAGCCAGCTGGACGTCGGCCGAGCCTGTGAGCGCGGTGTTCGTCGAACTTTTGGAAGAGCTAGGGTATGAGGTGGAAGTCTCCACGTTCGCTTCCAACCCCATCGCGTATCTTGCCATCTTCAACGGCGATCTGGATTACTGGCCCCACGGGTGGTTCCCCGTCCACCGGCCCCAGCTGCCCGCGGGCTTTGAGTCGCAGGCTTCGATCATCGGCGAGCTGTGCCGGGGGTGCGGGCTTGAAGGGTACCTGGTGGACATCCCGTCCATCGAGAAGTACGGCATTCGCACGCTGGAGGACTTCAAGCGACCCGAAGTGCGGGAGGCATTCGATGCCAACGGCGACGGCCGGGCCGATTTGTTCGGTTGCCCGCCGGGCTGGGGGTGCTATGAGACCATCGAATTTCACATGGATGCATACGGCTTGCGGCCGTACGTGAACCATGTGAGCGCCGATTACACGGCCACGTTTGCCGACGCCTTGGCCCGCATCCGGGCGGGTCAGCCTACTCTCTATTACACGTGGACGCCCAACGACACGATTTTGCTGGCGGTACCGGGCGAGCACGTCATGTGGATCGGCGTGCCGGAGTTGCGCCTTGCACCGGCCCACGAAGGGTTTTCGCCCGAGGCGCTGGTGGCCCACGGGTTGGCTGCCGCGGTGGAGGATCCGCTGCCGATGGGGTTTGTGCCCAACGACATCAACGTCGTGGCCAACAACCGGTTTTTGGATCGGCATCCGGCGGCGGCCCGGCTGCTGGAATCGGTGCGGTTGCCCCTGGAATGGATCAGCGAGGCGACGCTGCGCATCAGCCAGGGCGAGGACACCGACGAGGATATCCGCGCTATCGCCCGGGAGTGGATTGAGGCCAACCGGGAACAGGTCGATGCGTGGCTTGAGGAGGCCCGGGCCGCGGCCCGCTAGTCCCGGAGCTTTCAGCCCGCGGTGAACGAAGGCAAGAGGGCTGCCCGCTCAGGCAGCCCTCCTGCGCGCGGGGATTTCGCGATTGCCGAAGGGATGCGGCGAACAGGGGTCCGGGGGTCGGGGAGTATCCTGGGGTAATCCCTGTCGCCGCCGGTGGGTGGACGATCACCTCCTGCAGTAGGATGGCCCTCGCTGGGCGAGAGCCTCAAATGGGCCAATCGGCCCTTGGACCCGCTGGCTCAAGTGTACCGTGCGAAAAGGCGCCGGGCCATTCCATTCCCATGCCTTCCGGGTTCCGGTTTGGTGGAAATGAGAGGGAAACCCGGTCAACCGCCCGGTGACGGGAGGAAGCCGGCCTCTTGGGCAGAGAAGTTCCCGGAAACGGCTAGGGCCGTTGCCGCATGACGGGGGGCGGTGGCATGGGAACCGGGCGGCTGCCCAAGCCGCTGAAGTCCACCTTCATCCTGGCCATGGTGGCCTTTAGCGGCCTGTTGTCGTTGACTTTGGCCGCGGTGTCCACGTATCGTTCCACGGTTGCATTGCGGGAACAGGTGGTGAGCCGCGGCGAGCAGATCGTGGCGGAGCTCGCGAGCGAAGCGGTGCGGCTTGTGGGCATTCAGGATCCCCTGGAGCGGGAACTGAGCCTCAGCATGCTCACCCACCGCGTCGTCATCGGGGACGTGGTGTACTCCCAGGTGGTGCACGGGGGCCGGGTGCTTTCGGAGTCGGCCCTTGTGCCGGAGCTGTTGCCCCCGGTGCAGGCGAACCCGGCGGAACTGCCGGCCCGCCGGGAAACCATCACCGGCCGCATGCATCATCTGGATTTGGTCCAAATGCTGCCCGGCGAATCCGGCCCGAGTTACGTTCGGCTAGGCGTGTCCCTGGAAGTGGTCCAGGAAAAGGTGCGCCAAAACTGGGGCATTATGCTGGGGCTGGCGGCACTGTTCACCCTGGTGGGCGCGGCGCTGGCCTTCGGCCTGTACTCAGCCATCTTGAAGCCGCTCGAGCAAGTGATGGCGTCCATCCGGCGCCTGGGCGCGGGCGATTTGCAAGCGCGGGTCCGGGTGCAAGGCTCTCAGGAGCTGCAGGAATTGGCCCGCGCGTTCAACCGGATGGCCGAGGAGATGGCCCGGCGCAACGAGGAGCTGCACCAGGTCAACGCCGAGCTGTCCGCGGCGTACCGGGCCAAGTCCGACTTTCTGGCTATGATCGGCCATGAATTGAAGACGCCGTTGCACAGCGTGCGCGGATACTGCCAGCTATTGCTGGAAGGGTTGGACGGACCCCTTACCCCAGAGCAGCGGGCGGACATTCACGCGGTGCTGGCCGCAGGAAACCATTTGCTTTCGCTCATCGACAACATTTTGAACTTCAACGCGTCGGGAACCGACCGGGTGCATCGCACCCGGGTGGCGTTGCGGGCGCTGCTTTCCCAAGCCGTCGACTACGTCCGTCCGCTGGCCCAGCGCAAGGGGCTGGAGCTGACCGTGGATCCGGGGGATGTCGACACGGTGCATGTCGATGAGACGAAGGTCAAACAAATACTGATCAACATCCTTCACAACGCGGTGAAGTACACGCCGTCCGGCCGGATCGAAGTCGTCGTTCGCCGGGACGTCGCGGGAGGCGTCCGCGTCGAGGTCATCGACAGCGGGCCCGGAATTCCGCCCCAAGACCGGGAGCGCATCTTCGAACCGTTCGAGCGGCTGGTGCCCCATGAGGCCGGCGAGCAAAAGGGGCTGGGGTTGGGCCTTTCGGTGGCCCGCCTCTACGCCCGAGCCCATGGCGGAGACGTATCGGTCACCGGCGGGCCCGAAGGCGGCAGCCGGTTTGTCGTCACCTTGCCCGCGGGGCCGCCGGCGGCGATTCCGGCCGGCAAAGGAGGGGCTGTGGCATGACGACCATTCTCGTCGCGGAAGACGATCCGTCGGCTCAGCGGCTTTTGACCAAGTTTCTCACCGCCAAGGGCTACCGGGCGCTGGCGGCTGCGGACGGGCGGGAAGCCATCCATGCGTTTTTCGCCCACGATCCTGATCTGGTGCTGTTGGACGTCAACATGCCGGCCATCGATGGATGGGGGGTTTTGCGGGAGATCCGGGCGGTAAGTTCGGTCCCGGTCATCATGCTCACCATTCGCAACAGCACCGACGATAAAGTACGGGGGCTGACCGAAGGGGCGGACGACTACGTCACGAAGCCGTTCGACCTGAAAGAGATCGACGCGCGCATCCGGGCCGTCCTGCGCCGGGCGCGAGGGCGCAAAGAACAGGCGGTCTTGTCGGCAGGCCCGCTGGTGGTTGACGATGAGGCCAAAGAGGTGCGATTGAGAGGACGGCTCATCGTCTTGTCGCCAAAAGAGTACGAGCTGTTGCGGCTGCTCGCCTCCCGGCCGGGGCGGGTGTTTTCGACCCAGGAAATTTTGCAGGCCGTCTGGCCCGAGCGGGCGTACGAGGGTTCCGCCGAGGACGTGAAAAAATACATCTACTTTTTGCGCAACAAGTTGGAGTCGGACGGCGAGGGACCCGGACTGATTCAAACGGTACGGGGCTTCGGCTACAAGTTGGTCGCGGACTGAGGGTCCGGGCTCGCGCTGCCCGCGGCCAAAAGGCCCACGTCCACCCGGGTCCACCCTTCGGACCGGTAGGCGCTGAAGGTGATGCGCCCCAGCTCGACGCTTGCGTTGCGGACGGTGATGCCGTCCAGCGGCCGGGCCGGATCGAGGGTTACGTCAAAGCCGCGCTCCCGCAAGCGTTGCGCGAGTTCCTCCGCCAGCCGGTCGGCTGCCGCGAAGGAGACATCGACGAAGTACGACCCGAGAAATCGATCGGGAAGCACTTGAATGCGCAAGACGCGAAAGTCGGCCGGAACGGGGAAGTCCACCGGGATGATCAGCTGGTGGCCGGCGTAAATCCGGTCCACGGCGGTGATGGACGGATTGAATCGCAAGATGCGGGGAATGGGCACCCCAAACCGGGCAGCCAGGCTGGACAAGGTGTCGCCCGCCCGAACGGTGTACAAAAAGCGGGGCATCCGTTCCAGCTCCGTCGCGGGACCGCCGAGCAATGCCCACGTCTCAGAATCCAGCACCCCGGTGGGAGACAGCCCGTAGCGGCGCTGGAGCCGTTCCAACGCCTCGCGGGTGGCCGAGTCGAACGCGCCCGACAGGGACCGCTCGTAATATCCCAGGGCCGACAGAACCGCCTGGACCTGCCAGATGTCCTCCACCGTAGGCACCGAGGCGAGCGGGGCCTGTTCCGTCGCTATGGCGTCGCCTTGCGGCGAAACCGCGTTCAGCGCGGCCGTCGCCGCAGGCTGCTTGGCGGTGCCGGGAAGGGCGGTCTGCGGCGCGGCCCATCCCGGGCCCGCGGCCAGCATGGCCAGGATAACGCATGTGAACATCACCAACAGCACACCCGCGCGCGCCATCCCGTCCCCGCACGGCCTCCTCTCCGGTCTATACAACGAGTTCGCAGCGGAAGGGGCGTTTCCTGCCGCGACGGCGCGCCGCGGCCCAGGGGCGTCCGGCATCCCGGGCCCCGGCGAGCGCCCATTGCCCGTACCGCCGTCATCCCGCCGCGGTTGACAGGTTAGACCTCCGGTTTCTAAAATGAAATCACGAACCATTATACTTGGTTTTTTCTGGTATAAGTGTAATTGATGGAAGGAGGGATCCAACGATGATGCTGAAACTCGTGGCCGGCGGACTGACGGGTGTCCTGTTCGGATTTATGGCGCAACGGGGACGGTTCTGCATGACATCGGCTTTCCGGGACCTTTACCTGACCCGGGATGCGACGTTGTTCAAGGCGTACATTCTCGTGTTGGCCATCCAGTCGGCCGCCATCTTCGCGCTCCACGGGGCGGGCGTCATCACGTTCGGAAACGACCCGTTCCGGTGGCTGGGAGCCGTGGCTGGTGGGCTCATCTTTGGACTCTCCATGGTCCTGGCCGGCGGATGCGCAGCGGGCACCTTGTTCCGGGTCGGCGAAGGGCTGGTGGGCGCCCTCATCACCGCGGTGTTTTTTGCCATCGGCGCCCTGGCCTCCCGGGGGCAGGGGTTGCTGGCGCTCCTCGTTCAGCGGATCCAGGGGCCGTCCATTACCGTGAACGGAGCCACGAGCCTTTACGGCGCTCTGGGGATCAGCCCGTGGCTGCTGGTGGCCGCCCTGTGGGCGGTGGCGCTGGCTTTCCTTTGGCGATCCCGCCGGGAGCCGGCCCAGGCCTGGCAGTTGCCGACGGAGGAGGGCCGCTCGTCCCTGTGGCGCGCCGTCTTCGGGCAGGGGTGGTCGTGGCCGGTGACCGGAGTTGCCGTGGGGCTGATCTGCGTCGTGGGCTGGCTGACCTCCATCTCCACCGGCCGCATGGGCGGGCTTTCCATTGCCGGCGGCACGGCTAACCTCCTTCGGTTTTTCACGGTCACGGGCGATGGGGCATTGCTCAACTGGGGCGAATGGCTGGTGCTGGGCATCCCGGTGGGCGGGTTCATCGCCTCCTGGGCGGCCGGCGAATTCCGGTTGCGCAGCCCCGGTGCCGCCCGGTTGTTGCAGCACATGGTAGGGGGACTCGGAATGGGGTTTGGGGCCACGCTAGCCCGGGGCTGCAACATCGGCAACGGTCTGGTGGCCGTCTCGCAGTTTTCCCTCAACGGGTGGACGGCGACGCTGTTTACGATTTTCGGCGTCTGGCTCGGGTCTTACCTGTTCCTCGTTCTGCCCAGCCGGCGGGCGGCGACGGCAGTGGGGGTCGTGCAGGAGGCCCCCAGCAGCTGAGGGCTGCCTCCAGCGGCGAAGGAGTGAAGGAGCGATGAGTGATGGTGAAGGAGCTGCATCTGGACGTCCGGGGCGAGCCGTGCCCTTATCCGCTCATCCAGGCTCAGCAGAAGATCGGTGAGGTGTTGCCCGGCGGGAGGCTCATCATCGACTTCGACTGCCCGCAGGCTACCGACAACTTGCCCCGGTGGGCCACCAGCGCCGGGTACGTCATCGAGTCCTTTGCCAAGACTAGCCCTGGTCAATGGCGCATCGTCATCCGAAAGGAACAGGAGGCTTCGTAAGGCCGGGAGTTCATGTGAACAGGACGGCGGCCCGGCTATGCAGGGCCCCGCTCCCGTCTGGCGTGGTCGGAGGGGTGGCGGGCCGGGGGAAAGCGGCCGGCCCGCCAGCTTTCCCCCGGGTCACTCCCCGGCTGCGTCCAGCGCTTCGGCCAGGCCGTCGATCTCTTCCGCACCCACCGGTACGGTGATGGACGAGCCGGCGAAGTCGGCGCCGAAGGGCTCTAGGCGTCCCCCCAGCGTTTGATGGAAAAACGCCTCCTGAACCGCGTAGAACGAGATCCGGTTTTCCGGGCGAACGAACCCGTGGCCCTCATCGGGATACACCACGTAAGTGACCGGGATGTTCGCCGCCTGCATGGCTGAAACGATTTGCTCCGACTCCGCGGGCTTCACCCGGGGGTCGTTTTGTCCCTGGCCGATGAGCAGTGGCCGCCGGATCCGGTCCGCGTACGAAAGCGGCGACCGCTCGGCCAAAAACGCCCGGCCTTCCGGCGTCCGGTGGTCGCCCACCCGGGTGGCGAACATTTCCACTTGGGGCTCCCAATAGGGCGGGATCGATTCCAACAGCGTCACCAGGTTGGATGGCCCGACGATGGACACGCCGCAGGCGAACACGTCGGGCGTGAACGTCAACCCCACCAGGGCCGCGTACCCGCCGTAGCTGCCGCCGCTGATGCAGATCTTGTCCGGAGCGGCGATGCCCTGATCAATAGCCCACCGGACCGCGTCTACCAGGTCGTCGTGCATGCGGCCGCCCCACTCGCGGTTGCCGGCGTTGAGAAACGCCTTGCCGAACCCGAGGGAACCCCGGAAGTTGACGCTCAGCACCGCATACCCCCGATTGGCCAGCCACTGGTGGATGGGGTTGTAGCCCCACATGTCCCGGCTCCACGGTCCACCGTGGACTTCCAAAACGAGCGGCAACGGCGTTCCGGGCACGTATCCTTCCGCCGGCTCATGCCACGGCGGGAGGGTCAGGTAGCTGACCAGCGAAAGCCCGTCCCGGGACGGGATGATCACCGGGTGCATCCGCGCGAGGGTGTACTGCTCCAGGGCCGACCGGTTGGTGAACAAAAACGCGGCCTCTCCGCGGTCCCGGTCATAGAGGTAGTAGCGAACGGGCCCGTTGTCCATTATGTATGCCACGACCCACCGGCGGTTGTCCAGCGTCTGGCTGACGACGTCCCATTCCCCATCGGCCAGCTCCGAGAGGTACGCCATGTCCTGGGCGACGGCCGGATCCAGCGCCCGCCACTTCCGCCGCTCGTAGGTGGACGCGGCCGCCAGGATGGTCCGGTCCGCCGGATCGACGATGGCGTGGCTGACGTCCGCCCGGGGATCGGCAAACAGCACTTCGGCAGCGCCGGTTTCCAGGTCGACGACGGTGAGGGCTGCGGTGTTGCGCCCCCGGCTGTCGATCATGTACAGCTTCGTGCCGGTCGCATCAAGGCCCACCGGCGCGGTGGTCATCGCGTCCTCCATGGAGACCTGGACAAACGGTCGCCAGCCTTCCGGGGCGGCCGCGAAGATGGACAGGCCGCCGTCGGGGGCCGGCGCAATGCCGAATCGCACGTTGTAATCGTCGTCAAGCAAGTAGCCCAGCATGCCTTCGTTCTGATGCAGCAACTGCCGTTGGCCGCTGACGAGGTTGATCAGGTATAAGTCGTGCAGCTGCGGGATCCGGTCGTTGAGCCCCACCACGATTTCCTCGGGACGGCGAGGGCTTGTGGCGACGAGCGTCGCCTGCACGCCGGCCTCGGGCGTCAGCAGCTTGGTTTCACCCGTCTTGACGTTGACGCTGTACAGCTTCCAGTTTTCATCGCCGTCGGTGTCCTGTACGTAGACGATATGGGTGTTGAGGTACGTCCACCCGTAGTTCAACACGCCCCGGCCCCGATCGCTGGTGACGGGACGGGCCGCGGACAGATCGTCAACGGGGGCTACCCAGACATTGAGCACCCCCTCGTAGGGGGCCAGGTAGCTGATTCGGGTCCCGTCGGGGCTGAGCCGAACCGCCGCCCTGTCCGGGTCGCCGAACAGCACTTGCCGCGGGATCAGCGGCACCGGTTCGCTCGCCCCATACGCCGGCCCGGTCCCGGCGACGGCGGCGAGCCAAGCCGCTGCCAGGCATACAAACAGCGTGTGGGATGTGTTGCGCGACCCGGTCGTGCCGCGCACTGCGACCCGTACGGCGTACAGCAGCGCGGTTGCGCCGGCCACGCCCATGGCTCCCTGGAAGATGTTGAGAGGGATGCCGGCGAAAGCCGCGGCCAGGTTTCCGGCCAGCGCGGCGCCGGATGCGAAATAGCCGGCCACCATCCACAGCGCGGCCAGCGCAAATCCTCCCAGCACCGGACCGCTTACGCCCCGCTCCTTGAATGCCCCATGGACCAGACGCCCCGCGAGCCACCCTTCGACCCCTTTGATGATGAGGGTAAACGGGGCCCAGACGCCGTAGCCGCTTATCAGATCCGCCAGGGCGGAACCGATGCCCCCCGCCGCGGCGCCCACCAGGGGGCCGAACAAGGCGGCCAGGGCGAAAATGGCTGCATCGCCCACGTTGGCATACCCTTGCCCGGCGGGCATCGGGATCTGGATCAACATAGTGGCCACCGCCACCAGGGCGGCCCCCACGGCCGAAAACGCCAACCTGTGGGCAGGCTTGGTGTTCATGACGGTCTTGACTCCTTTCCGTTTTCCCGGCCGCTTCGTTACCAACCGACTTCCGCTTATCAGTTCGCATGTGCGGGCCCGGTTCCTTTGGAAGTGCCGACCAGTTGCCCGCAGGCCCGCCCGGCGCAGACGCCGGGACATTTGTCCCAGGTTTCCGGGGAAAACGCACCTGCCTGGCCCCTGCGGCGTCTGCTAGACTCCCGCTGGGGTTTTGTGGTTCGAACGTTGCCCGTTCCCGCCCGGGAACAATGGGAAGGGGGCGACACCTTGGCTCTCCAGCGCAAATCCCGGTGGCTCATCGGCTTTGTTTTGGGACTGGCTGCCATGGCCGGCGGTTGCCTCCGCGCGGCGGACAACGGGCCCGCGGACCGGCCTTCCGGCCTGGCAGCGAGCATCGGCGTGCCCGGAGGGGAATCCTCCGAAGCCCAAGATGCCGCGGCGAGGGCCGCGGCAACGGTACCCGAGGGTGCGGTCGTCGTCGAGATCCGCAATTGGCGCTACCATCCCGACGACATCCGGGTGCGGCCGGGAACGCCCATCGTCTTCGTCAACCGGGACGAGGAATCGCACAACGTCGTCCACGGAACGTCCCAACGGGTCGGCACGCAGCCGCCCGCGTTCGAATCGCCCCTCATGGAGCCGGGCACGCAGTGGACTCTTGTGCTGGAGGAGCCGGGGGAGTACCCGTTTTTGTGCACCGTCAGCGCCCATCAGCTCATGGGCATGGTGGGCCGCATCACCGTCGTGCAAGAATAGCGCCGGCCGGAGCGGGACCGCCGCCCCGCATCCCGGCCGGCCGTTCAGTCAAACGACCGGCGCTGATCTCGCCGGTAGAACTTCCCGCGCACTGGGCGGCCTCTAAATCCATCCCCGTGCCCGCAAGGCGGCTGCCACCCGTTCGAGGGCGGCCATGTAGGCTGCCTCCCGCAAGTTGACCCCGTGCTGACGGCCGATGTCCAGCACCCGCCGGCACGCCCGCACGATGGACTGCTCTAAGCGTTGGTTCACTTCATCCTCGGTCCAGTACGTCCGGGTGAGGTTTTGCACCCACTCGAAGTACGACACCGTGACGCCGCCTGCGTTGGCCAGGATGTCGGGGACGACCGTTACGCCTCGTTCAAAGAGGATCGGATCGGCGTCGGGCGTCGTCGGCCCGTTCGCAGCCTCGACGATGAGGCGGGCCCGGATGTCCCGGGCGTTGTCAGCCGTGATCTGATTCTCCAGCGCCGCGGGCAGAAGGATGTCACACTCAAGGGTCAGGAACTCCGAATCGGGCACTTCCTCGCTGCCCGGAAACCCGCGCACACTCCCGGTGCGCCGCTTGTGCTCGGCGATTGCCCCAGGGTCCATACCCTGGGGGTTGTACGCGTTGCCCGTCGAGTCGCTCACCGCGATGATCCGGACGCCCATCTCGTGCAACAGCCGCGCGCCGATGCTGCCCGCGTTGCCGAATCCTTGAATGACGGCCGTGGCGCCGCGCAAGTCCCATCCTTGGTAGCGGGCCGTTTCGCGGGCGGCGATCGCACAGCCCCGGGCCGTGGCTTCATGCCGGCCAGCGGATCCGCCCAGCACCAAGGGCTTGCCGGTGATGACCCCGGGGGCGTCGGCACCCACGAGCTGGCAGTACTCATCCATCATCCACGCCATCACCTGGGCGTCGGTGTAGACATCGGGCGCGGGGATGTCCCGTTCCGGGCCGATGATAGGAGCGATGGCCCGGACGTAGCCCCGGCTGAGCCGCTCCAGTTCCCCCCGGGACAACGCTTTCGGGTTGCAGACGACGCCGCCCTTGCCGCCGCCGAAGGGTAGCTCCATCACCGCGCACTTGAACGTCATCCACATGGAGAGCGCCTTGACTTCGTCCAACGTCACGCCGGGATGAAAGCGGATGCCGCCCTTGGCTGGGCCCGTCGCCACGGTGTGCTGGGAGCGGTAGCCCGTGAATACCTTTACGGAACCGTCGTCCATCCGGACGGGGATGGAGACGACCGCGACCCGAGCGGGCTCCTTCAAGATTTCGTACACCGCTTCGTCAAGACCGAGACGGTCGACGGCGTTCCGCAGCTGGCGCTGCGCGCTGATGAATGGGTTCGACGACTGTTTGACAACTGCATCGACGTTCATGGTACAGCCTCCTGCGCCGGCGCTGGTGAAGCGGCACGGCAAACCTGTTGTTGAGAAACTTTACACCGAAATGTCGCTTTTGATTCGCTGCTTCTTTCGGCCCGTCCTGCATTCAGCACCAGGTATGGTGTATACTTGTAATCCTTAAGACCGCGCCCGCCCGGCCAGGGCGCGTCACGGACCCGGGCGGAACAGCTGGACGAGGAGCGTCCCGATCGCCGCCAGCACCAGGCCCGCAAAAACCCATCCGTTCGCGGGCCGGGTCTCCACGCCGAGCAGGCCGAAGTGGTCGATGATGACGGAAACCGCCAGCTGGGTCAAGACTACGACGGTGAACAGGCGCGCGGCGCCCAGCGACCCGATGGCCACCACCGACAGCACAACGATGGCAGCGCCCAAAAGACCGCCCATCAGCTGCCAGGGGCGGGCTCCCGCGATGGCCGCCCAATCGCCCCGGCCGGCCGCGGCCGACACCGCCAGTACGCAGGCGAGTCCTACCGTAAAGTTGACGACGCCCGCCTCCACCTGGCCGATATGCCGTCCCAGGGCGGCGTTGATGGGCACGACCAGCACCATGCACGCCCCGATGACGATCGCCAGAAGATACATCGCCATCCGATCGCCCCCTTGCGCCGGGGCCAGCCCGCGCCCGGCCGGGCGCGGCGTGGCCCGGCAGCCACGCCGGCACCGTTTGGTGCCTAGTCTATGAGGCCCGCGGGGCAGCTGGCAGCTGCAAGCATGGCGGGTCGTCTAAAATCGGGGCCTCCGAAAGCCGGCGGCGCTGGAGCGGCGGGTCGCGGCCGGCGCCGGTACGGCGGCCCGTTGACCGCAACGGTACGGTGGGTTATGCTGGAAGGGAATCAGACCGACGCGTCGGTCTAGTCCCGCGCGGTGGTCCCGGCAAACGCTCGGGCGAAGGCATCCGGGCGAAGAAAGGATGTTTTGGACAAATGGAAGGCACGCCGGCCGCGGGGTGGGTGGAGGCGCCGCACGAGCCGGCCACGAAGCGGCGCATTCTCCGAGCCGCCGCGGACGTGTTTGCCGATAAGGGGTATTACGCGGCGGCGGTAGACGACATCGTCCGCGCCTCGGACACGTCGAAAGGTTCCTTTTACCATTTCTTTCCGAACAAGCAGGGCGTCTTTTTGTCACTGGTGGACCACATGTACGCCGTTCTGCTGGGCCGGGTGGAGGCGGCCATCGAGCGGGAGCGGGGCGCCCTCAACAAGGTGGACGCCGCCCTGCGCGCGGTAGTGGCCGAGTTCTCCCGCCATCGCCGGCTGTCCCGCATCTTGCTCATCGAGGCCAAAGGTCTCGGCCATGCGTTTAACGACAAGCTGTTTCAGCTTCATTCGGGGTTCGCGGGGCTGATTCGCCGCTACCTGGACCGGGCGGTGGCCGAGGGCTCCATCGCCCCCGTGGACACCGAGCTCGCGGCCTACGCGTGGCTCGGCGCCATTAACGAAGTGGTGATCCGCTGGCTCCACACGGGCCAGCCGGACCCTCTGGAGCGGGCGTTGCCCGAGCTGCGGGCCATGTTGTTGCGCAGCATCGGCGCCTCGCCCGAGCGCGAGCCCGGAGAAGGGGGGCCGTCGGCATGACGCCCCAGCCGGCCGCGGTCGTCCGGCCAGGATCGGGTGCGAGCAGCGGAACGGCCGCGCCGCGGGCCCGCATCGTCACCGCCTGGGCCCCTTCGTCCCCGGCGGATCCGGTCGCCGTCTTCGAAGCGGCTCGCCGGCGCGGCAAGGACGCGATGCTATGGTATTTGCCCGCGGAAGGCTTCGCGCTGGTCGGCATCGGCGCAACGCTCGTCCTTGAAGCCCAAGGCCCCAACCGGTTCGCCGACGTGGCCCGGCGCTGGAAGGAGATCGCCGGGGGCGCCGCATCCCGGGGCGCCAGCCCGTCGGGAGCGGCCGGCCCGGTGCTCATGGGCGGGTTTGCCTTTTCGCCCGGGTCCAATGGCGCGATATGGCAAGGCTTCGGCGATGCCCGGCTCGTCGTTCCCGAGACAGTGTTCGTGATGGAAACCGGAAACGCGCGGATCCAGGTCCACCGGATGGGGCACAGCGGCGGGGACGGCTCCCCAGGGTCGCCGGAAATCGAGGCGGCCCTTGACGAGGGCCTGCGGGTGGTGCAGGACGCCCGGCCCGTCGATGCGGGACCGTCCGGCCCGGCCCGGGAACTCGTCGTGGAGGACGTGCCGCCTAAGGACCGCTGGGAAGCAGCGGTGCGCCAAGCGGCCGCGGCCGTGCGGCAAGGGCGGCTGGCCAAGGCAGTCCTCGCCCGCAGCGCCCGGGTGAGCGGCGAGGGCGGGTTTGTGCCCGGGGCGGCCCTGAACCAGTTGCGGGCCCGCTATCCGGACTGCTGCATTTTTGCCGTCGCCCGGGACGGGGCGTGCTTCCTCGGCGCCACGCCGGAGCGGCTTGTGCGCCTCAAGGACGGGTTCGTGGACGTCGACTGCCTGGCTGGATCGATCGGTCGGGGCGCCACGCCCGCCGACGACCGGCGATTGGCCCGGGCCCTGCTTGAGAGCGCCAAAGACCGGGAGGAGCACCGGGTAGTGCTGCGGCGGATTGTGGAAGTTCTCGATTCCCTTTGCTCGTCCCTCGACGCGCCGGGTGAGCCGGCCATCCGGAAGCTGGCCAACGTGCAGCACCTGTTCACCCCCGTTCGAGGCCGCCTCAAGGAACCGGCAGGCGTCCTCGAGCTTGCGGCTCGTCTCCATCCGACGCCTGCCATGGGCGGATATCCCGCCCGGGCTGCTCTGGAGCTGATCCGGGACCTGGAGGAAATCGGTCGGGGATGGTACGCCGGGCCCATCGGATGGACCGGCGCCGGGGGCGACGGCGAATTCGCGGTGGCCATCCGCTCGGCCTTGCTTGTGGGCGATGAGGCGTGGCTCTTCAGCGGGTGCGGCATCATGGGCGACTCGGATCCGCAAGCCGAGTACCGGGAGTCGTGCCTGAAACTGCGGCCCATGTTGGCCGCGCTGGAGGCAGCCCAGCGGTGAACCGCGGGGCGCCGAACGTCCAGCAAGCCGCACACGCCTGTGCCGGCGCGTTCGCGGACGAGCTGGCCCGCTCGGGCGTTGAGCACGTCTGCCTGTGCCCCGGGTCCCGTTCCACGCCGCTGGCCATGATGTTCGCGGCGCACCCGGGCCTTACGGTATGGACCCACATCGATGAGCGGTCCGCGGGGTTTTTCGCCCTTGGGATGGCCAAGGCGCTCGGCAAACCGGTCGCCCTCGTGTGCACATCAGGCACCGCAGCGGCCAATTTCCTGCCCGCGGTGGTCGAGGCGTTCTACGGGCGGGTGCCGCTCCTTGTTCTGACGGCCGACCGGCCCCGGGAGCTTCGGGATGCAGGCGCCCCGCAGACCATCGACCAGGTGCGGCTGTTCGGCGGCCACGTCAAATGGTTCGTCGACATGCCCGTTCCCGAAGCGGACACGTTCCTTTTGCGTCACGCCCGAACGGTGGCCTGCCGGGCGGTGGCCGCGGCCCGGTCCGCGCCGGCGGGCCCTGTGCACATCAACTTCCCGTTCCGGGAACCCCTGGTGCCCTTGCCGCCGGCGGATCCGCATCCGGGCGGCTCCGGGGCGGCGGCCGCGTGGCGGGGCAGGGACGAAGGAAACCCCTACGCCGAGCTGTGGGATGCCGCCGGGATCGATGAGAACGGCCTCAAACAGCTCCTTAGGATGATCCGGGATGCCCGCCGGGGGCTTTTCGTGTGCGGGCCGGACGTTTCTGCGGACCTTTCGGATCCGCTCTTTGAACTTTCGGGGCGGCTCGGATGGCCTGTGCTGGCGGACCCGTTGTCTGGGTTGCGGGCGGCCGCGGGCGCGCCGGGTGCGGTCGTCGACGCGTACGACGCGTTTTTGCGCCACGCCCCGCTCCGGGAACGGCTCGTGCCGGACCTGGTCGTGCGATTCGGCGCGATGCCGGTGTCCAAGCCGTTGACGGAGTATCTGGACGCCCATGCGGCCGTGCCGCAGGTGGTGATCGACGCGGGGGCCGGATGGCCCGGATCCGGTTGGCGCGATCCGATCTTGAACGCTTGCGCCATGGTCCGGGTCGAGCCCAAGGAGCTTTGCCGACGGCTCCTGTCGTTGTTGGAGCAGGCCGACAATCGCAGCGACGGATCGCTCGACGGTGGGCCGGAGAATCGGGGCGTTGCCGGCCCCGGGTCCAAGAGCGGCCCGCGCGGCTCGTGGCGGTCCGCGTGGCTGGCCGTCAACGAGACGACCCGGCGATTGTTGCGCAGCGCGGTCGACGCGTTGGCCGAACCGTTCGAAGGCCGGGTGTTTCAAGAGTTGGCGGACCTTTTGCCGGCCGGATCGGCGTTGTATGTGGGCAACAGCATGCCTGTGCGGGACATGGACGCGTTCTTCCCGGCCGTCGCCCGCCCGGTGCGGGTGTTCGGCAACCGGGGCGCGAGCGGCATCGACGGCGTAGTTTCAAGCGCTTTGGGCGTGAGCGCCGCATGGCCCGGGCCGGTGGTGCTGGTGGTGGGCGATCTTTCCTTTTACCACGATTTGAACGGTCTTCTGGCGGCCAAGCGCCACGGCTTGAGCTTGACCATCGTCGTCATCAACAACGACGGCGGCGGCATTTTTTCGTTCTTGCCCCAGGCCAGCTATCCCGAGCACTTCGAGGAGCTGTTCGGCACCCCCATCGGCCTCGATTTTCGGCCCGCGGTGGAGATGTACGGCGGGACGTTCACCCGGGTCCCGGACTGGGAGGGTTTCCGGGAGGCGGTGCGAACAGGGATCGCAGGAACCGGGCTCCACGTGGTGGAGCTGGTGACCCGGCGGGATGCCAACGCCCGGCAGCACCGCTTGGTGTGGGACGCGGTGGCCGCAGGGCTTTCCGACTGGCCGGACCGTTTGGGGAGCGTATGACCCGATGCTGATGCGGGTGCCGGTGGACGGCGTCGAGTACCGGGTCCGGGTGGAAGGCCGGGGAACCCCGGTTCTGCTGTTGCACGGGTTCACCGGGAGCCTTGAGACTTGGGACCCGTTTGTGCCGGCTTGGGCCCGCAGGTTTCAGGTCATCGCGGTCGATCTTTTGGGCCACGGCGAAACCCGCGGGCCGCTGGACGCGGCCAGGTACCGGATGGAGCGGTGCGCGGCGGACCTCGCGGCGCTGATTGAGCGCCTGGCGGCGGCGCCAGCCCACGTCCTTGGGTACTCGATGGGCGGCCGGGCGGCGCTGCACCTGGCGCTGCTGGAACCCCGCCGCATCCGCACGCTCGTCCTGGAGAGCGCATCGGCGGGCATCGCGGACCCGGCGGAGCGGGGGGCGCGAGTGCGTCATGACGAGGAGCTGGCCCGGTCGATCGAGCGGGAGGGCGTGGCGGCTTTCGTCGAGCGGTGGGAGCGGTTGCCGCTGTTTGCCAGCCAAGCGGGGTTGCCCGCTCCGGTTCGGGAAGCGGTGCGGGCCCAGCGATTGCGCCAGCGACCCGAGGGGCTGGCCTATTCGCTGCGGGGTATGGGCGCGGGAGCCCAGCAGCCGCTCTTTCACCGGCTGGCCGAACTTGCAGTTCCTGCGCTGCTCATCGCGGGCGAGCTCGATGAGAAATACCGGGTCCTCATGAGCCAGATGGCCGCGTCCATGCCCAACGCCCGGGCGGTTGTCGTGGCCGGCGCCGGCCACGCGGTTCACCTGGAGCGGCCCGAAGAGTTTGCTTGCTTGGCGGAGGAATTCTGGCGCGAGCAGGAGGCTGCCGCGGCCGGCCGCTGATCTGAGCGGCGGGCGGACGTCGAACAGCGCCGCGGAGCCGGAGAAAGGAGGAACGGTCGGTCGAATGAGCATCGAGTGGAAGACCGCCAAGACCTACACGGATATTTTGTATGAAAAGGCCCAAGGAATGGCCCGGATCACGATCAACCGGCCCCATGTCCGCAACGCGTTCCGGCCGCTTACGGTCATGGAGATGATGGACGCCTTTGCGGATGCCCGGGACGACCGGGACATCGGCGTCGTGTTGCTCACCGGCGCGGGGAAGGAGGCGTTTTGCTCCGGCGGCGATCAGAAAGTGCGGGGTGAGGGGGGCTATGTGGGCGATGACAACATCCCTCGCCTCAACGTGCTCGACCTGCAAAAGCAGATCCGCTACTTGCCCAAGCCGGTCATCGCGGTGGTGGCCGGCTACGCGATCGGCGGGGGGCACGTGCTGCATTTGGTCTGCGATTTGACCATCGCTGCGGACAACGCGATCTTCGGGCAAACCGGCCCCAAGGTGGGCAGCTTCGACGCGGGGTACGGGGCGGCGCTTTTGGCCCGGGTGGTGGGCCACAAGAAAGCTCGGGAGATCTGGTACTTGTGCCGCCAGTACACGGCCCAGGAGGCTTTGGCCATGGGCCTGGTCAACGCCGTGGTGCCCCTCGACAAGCTGGAAGAGGAAGCGGTCCGCTGGGCCCAGGAGATCTTGGAAAAAAGCCCGACTGCCATCCGGTTTCTCAAAGCGGCGTTCAACGCCGACACCGACGGCCTGGCCGGTCTGCAGCAGCTGGCCGGCGACGCCACGCTGCTGTTTTACCTGACCGAGGAGGCCAAAGAAGGGAAGAATGCGTTCCTTGAGAAGCGCAAGCCCGACTTCTCCCGGTTTCCCCGCTTCCCGTGAGCCGGGGCCCCACCCGGCCACCGGCGCCCGTCCCGGCAGCCTGAGGGCGTGGGTGATGGCGGCCCGGGTGCCGACGCTTTCGGCCGCGGTGGTGCCCGTTCTGGTCGGCAGCGGCACCGCGGTCGCACTGGACCGCCCGGTTCACCTGGGGGCGTTCGGAGCGGCGTTGATCGCGTCGCTGTTGATCCAGATCGGGTCGCACTTGGCCAATGTCTTGTACGACGTCCGGCGGGGGGCGGATACCGAAGAGCGCATGGGGCCGGTGCGGGTCACCCACGCGGGGCTGCTCTCTCCGGAGCAAGTCGCCCGGGGCATGCTGATTTGCTTCGGACTGGCGGTGGCGGTGGGGATGTACCTTGTTTGGCTGCGGGGATGGCCCATTTTGCTCATCGGCCTTTCGGCCATCGCATGCGGCGTCTTGTACACCGCGGGCCCGTGGCCCCTGGCCTACCACGGGTTGGGCGACGTCTTCACATTCATTTACTTTGGCTTCGTGGCGGTGGTCGGCACCCACTACCTCCACGCGGGCGCCCTGGACGGGCTGGCTTTCGCCGCGGCGCTGCCGGTGGGCATGCTCGTCACAGCCATCCTCACGGTCAACAATTTGCGGGATATCCCCACCGACCGGGAAACGGGCAAGCGGACGCTGGCGGTGCGCCTGGGAGACCGGGGGACCCGGGTGCAGTACGCGCTGCTGGTGGCGGGGGCGTTTCTCATTTCTCCGGCTCTGTATTGGTCGTACACGGCCGGCCCGTCCGTTTGGCTGCCGTGGCTGACCCTCATTTTCGCAGCGCGGCTCATCCGGACGGTGCTGGGCGGCGCCTCGGGGCCGGATCTGAACCCGGTCTTGAAAGACACCGGCCGGCTTCACCTTCTGTTTGGGCTGCTTTTTGCAGCCGGTCTTGGATGGTCATGACCGCCGCGAACGTCGTTCCCGAATGGCTTTCCCGCCGGGCCCAGCATTCACCGCAAACCCCGGCCTTGTTGTTCGGGGGGTCGACCTGGACGTTTGCCGAGCTCGACGCGGCCGCCTGGAACGTGGCGGGCAAGCTCGCCGCCCTCGGCGCCCGCGACGGCGCCCGCATCGCCCTTTTGGCCTCGGCCGGCCCCGACTACGTCGCACTTGTGCACGGCGTCCCGCGGGCCGGATGCATCCTCGTGCCCCTCAACACCCGCCTGGCGCCGGATGAAATCGCCTGGCAGCTCAAGGACGCGGGCGCGTCGCTGCTCGTCTACGACGCGGGGTCAGCCGAAAAGGCCCGGGCGGCTCTGGCCCAAGTGCCCGGTGTAACGCCGGTTAGCCTGGCGGGACCGGAGCCCGGCGCCGTAGCGTGGACCGGCGTTTCGCCGGAACCGCTGGCCGGCCGGGACACGATCGCCCTGGACTCAGTCCACAGCATCATCTACACCTCGGGCACCACCGGGCGGCCCAAGGGCGCGATGATCACGTTCGGCAACCACTTTTGGAGCGCAGCCGGCACGTGGATGCACTTGGGAGCGCGACCCGACGACCGGTGGCTGGCGGCCATGCCGCTGTTTCACGTGGGCGGCATGGCCATCTTGATCCGCAGCGCCATCGCCGGCGTTCCTGTCATCTTGCACCCCCGGTTTGACCCCGCGGCGGCAAACCGGGCCATCGACGAGGACGGAGCAACGATCGTGTCTGTGGTCGCGACGATGCTGGACCGGATGATTGCCGAGCGGGGCGATGAGCCGTACCCGGGAACGTTGCGGGCGGTGCTGCTCGGCGGAGGGCCCGCGCCGCCCGCCCTGGTGGCCCGGGCGGAGGCGCTAGGCGTTCCCATCTTGCCGACATACGGCCTCACCGAGACCGCTTCGCAAGTCGCATGCATGGCGCCGGGCGAAGCGCTGGGCAAGCCCGGGGCTGCGGGCAAGCCGCTGTTTCCTGCTCGAATCCGCATCGTGCGGGACGGCCGCCCAGCGGCCCCGGGGGAGATCGGGGAGATTGCGGTGGCCGGTCCCAACGTCACGCCAGGCTACTGGAACCGGCCCGAGGCGACCGCGGCCGCCTTGCGGGACGGCTGGCTGCACACAGGAGATCTGGGATACCTCGACGCGGAAGGGTACCTGTACGTGGCAGACCGGCGGGAGGATCTGATCATCTCCGGCGGCGAGAACATCTACCCGGCGGAAGTGGAGGCGGCGCTGGCCGCCCACCCGGCGGTGGCCGAAGCCGCGGTGGTGGGCGCGCCCGACGACCACTGGGGTCAGGTGCCGGTAGCCTACATCGCCACCCGGCCGGGGTGTGCCGTTTCCGACGAGGAGCTGTTGGCCTTCTTGCGCCGGCGGCTGGCCGGCTACAAGATCCCGCGCCGCATCGTGCGGCGGGAGGAATTGCCCAAGGGTCCTTCCGGCAAGATCTTGCGCCGGTCGCTGCGAGAAGGGCTGGCGGATGAGCCGGCGGCCCAACCGGCGGAAGGCCCATCATCCGAAGGACGGGCGGCCGGCGAAAGAGAACAGGTATAAGGATATAGGGAATTGCACCCTGATCCGGGCAAACGGGGGGGTGGGGCGATGACGGAGCCGTTGACCCCGGTAGCGGCCCGTCCGGCGGCTTCGGTCGTCCTGCTGCGGCGACCGGACGAGGTGTACATGACCCGCCGGTCCGACACGCTGCGGATGTTCGCGGGGTTCCACGTGTTCCCGGGCGGTTCGGTAGACCCGGCCGACCAAGGGCTTGCGGCCCGGCGCCGGGAGGAACTGCGATCGCCGGGATTGCCCGCGGGGGAGGAAGCCTATGCGGCTGCGGCGGTGCGGGAAACGTTCGAGGAAGTGGGCGTGCTGTTCGCCCTGGACGAAAACGGCCGGCCTCTTTGGCGTCCCGAAGGAGCCGCCGCGCACAGCAAGGCGCTGGCGGAAGCCCGCGGGCTGCTTCGGGCGGGCGCCGCAAGCCTGGAGGACGCGCTAAACCGCTACGGCTGGCGGCTCGCGGGGGACCGGCTCATTTACCTTGCCCGCTGGATGACGCCGCCTGCGGCCCCCCGGCGGTTCGATACCCGGTTTTTCCTGGCCGACCTCACCGGCGGCGTCGAGCCGGATCCTTCACCGGACGAGATAGCCACCGGCGAGTGGCTGTCGCCGGCCGGGGTCCTTGAGCGCGCAAGCCGGGGTCAGGTGAGGCTCATGCGCCCCACCCGGGCCATTCTGGCCGATTTGGCGGCGGAGGGTGCTTTTGCGGCGGCGGACCGGCTCGTTGATCCCGCGGCGCCCCGGCAGGAAGTGGTGGAGGAGTCGACTCCCGAGGTGCTGCGGTCGGTGCTGGCGGGACTGGGCGTGTGGCTCGCGCCGGTGCCGATAACGGGCGGGACCTTTGTGACCGAGGTCAACGCATACGTCATCGCCCGGGCCGGCGAGGGGCTGGTGGTGGACTCGGGCGGCGGGGAGGAGGCGTTGGACCCGGTGCGGAAGGCGTGGCGCGCAGCCGGAAGCCCGCGGATCCGGGCGGTCGTCTTGACCCACACGCATCGGGATCACGCCGGCGGCGCGCCGCACTTGGCCCGGCTGTTCGGTTGCCCGGTGTGGCTGCACCCGGCCGGGCAAAGGGCTGGCGCTCCGTTGGCGGATGTTGAGGCGGCGGCCCTCGCGGACGGGAACGAGATCTCCCTTGGGGATTGGCGCCTTCAGGTGTTGCACACGCCGGGCCACGCGCCGGATCATCTGAGCCTGTTCGTGCCGGCCACCGGCGTGCTGTTCAGCGGCGACAACGTGCTGGGCGACGGCTCGCCGTGGGTGGGTCCGCCTGGGGGCGATATGGCGGCGTACCTTCGCTCCCTGGAGCGGCTGGAGCGGCTTCCAGCCCGGATCATCGCCCCGGGCCACGGGCCCCCGGTCGACGAACCGCCCAGCCGGGTTCGGTCCCTCATCCGCCACCGGCTTGCCCGGGAAGAGCAGATCCTCGCCCTCCTGACGGAAAGGCCGCAGACCGTCCGGTCGCTTGCGGATGCCATTTACCGGGACCGCGCGCGCGGCGCAGTCATGGACATGGCCCGCCGCACGGTGCTGGGGCATTTGATGAAGCTCGAAGGGGAGGGGCGGGTGAAGCGGCTTGCGGGCGATCCCGAGCGCTTCGCCCGGATCCGGTGACGGGCGCTGCCGGAAAGCGAATGGGCCCCGCAGCGGCCCGGGCGGTCTTGGCCGTATCGTTTTTGAACCTGGCGGTCAGCCAGGGCATCCACCAGTCGTTTCCGCTGTTTTACGTATCGATGCTCGATGACTTGGGCTGGAGCCGGGCAGCCACCGCGGGCGTCTTTTCCCTCAGCATGCTGATCATCGGATCAAGCGGGCCGCTCGTCGGCTACGGCCTCCAAGCGCTTGGCGCCCGCCGCTGGTTGGCCGCAGGGGTGCTAGCGCTGGCCGCGGGGCTGGCAGCCACCGCCCGCATCGCGAGCGGCCCGGGCTTGTATTGGACCTATGGGGTCCTGGCCGCGGTGGGGCTCGCGGCCTTGGGCTGGTCGGTTCACGGCGCGGTGTTGACCAGTTGGTTTCGCCATCACCGGGGAACCGTAACGGCCGTCGCGTTTTCCGGTCAGGGCTTGGGCGCGATGGCCATGGCTCCTGTCGTCCAATGGCTGATCCAATCGCTGGGATGGCGAGGCGCGCTCATGGCGTTGAGCGGCCTGGTGGCCGCGTTGATCGTGCCGAACGTCGGGCTCATGAGGGATCCCCCCCGATCTCAGGCCGCGCCGGAGCCGGGCCAGCCTGCCACGGGCCCGTGGCAGGCGCTCAAGCACGCTCTGGGGACGGGGGCGTTCTGGTACGGGTTCAGCGCGTTCTTTTTTGTGGCGCTCGGGATGTTTTCCATGGTTCCTCACCAGGCCGCGTTCTTGGTCGATTCGGGCTTCAGCCCGGCGGTGGCCGCCACGGCGGTGGCGGCGGTCGGGTTTTTGAGCTTTTCCGGCCGGCTGCTGTTCGGCTGGGTATCCGACCGGTGGGGGCATGTGACCTCGGCCGCGGCCAGCTCGGTCTTATCGGCTCTCGGCGCGGCCGCGATGCTCGTCATGACGTTCCGCCCCCACGGGGCGCTGGTCGCGCTGTACGCCTTGTGCTTCGGGCTCGGCTTCGGGTCCCGGGCCCCGGTGCTGGCGTCCCTGGCGGCGGAGAAATTTTCCGGGCCCAACTTCGGCGTCATATTCGGCGCGATGACGCTCGGCCACGGCATGGGCGGTTCCGTGGGCCCCTGGATTGCCGGTTGGCTGTTTGATGTGACCGGTACCTATCGCTGGGTGTTCGCCTACGCGGTGTTCACGGCGTTGTTCAGCATCCGGCTCATCTCGGCGGCCGAACGAAGCCCGGGGTTTGCGGGCCTGAGGGTGGCTGGCCTGGATCCGGCCCAGGATGGGCCCGGGCGATGAAGGGAGCGTTCCGATGGAGTATCTGGTGTGCACCGGGTGTGGAAAGCGGCGGGACATCGACGTGTTCTGCGCCCGCTGTCCCGCGTGCGGCGAGCCCCTGGAAGTGAGCCCGCCGCCGGGCGGCGCCGTCCGTTCCGATGCCCCGTTGCTTGAACGGTACGCCGCCTTCTTGCCGGCCGGGGCCCTCGGGCTTGGCCGGTCTCCCGCGCTGACCTTGGGCGAGGGCAACACGCCTTTGCTGCACCTGGAGCGGCTTGGGGAGCAGATCGGCGTTCCGAGGCTTTTGGTCAAGGTGGAGGGGGCCAATCCGACGGGGTCGTTCAAGGACCGGGGATCCGCGGCTGGGGTTCAGCGGGCCCGGGTGCTGGGGTTTTCCCGGGTGGGAACGGTGTCCACCGGCAACATGGCCGCCTCCGTCGCCGCGTATGCCGCCCGGGCGGGAATGCAGGCTGTGGTGCTCGTACCGGCGGACATTCCCAGGGCGAAGCTCGCTCCGATCGTCGCGTACAGCCCGCGCCTTGTCGGGGTCGAGGGCGATTACGGGACCCTGTACGGGCGGAGCCTGGAGCTTGGCGCGCGGTTGGGGATCGCGTTTATCAACTCCGATGATCCGTTCCGGGTTGAGGGGCAGAAGACGCTGGCGCTGGAGTTGTGGCAACAGCTCGGGGGTCAAGTGCCCGACGCGGTGGTGGTGCCGGTCAGCTCCGGCGGGCACATGGCCGCTCTGCTCAAAGGTTTTGAGGAACTGCACGGGCTTGGGCTCACCGGGCGGGTGCCCCTCCTCATCGGCGTGCAGGCCGCGGGATGCGCGCCGATCGTCGAAGCGTACCGGCACGGCCGGCAGGCCGTGGAGCGGTGGGAGAATCCCGCCACCATCGCCCGCGCCATCAGCAACCCATTGCCTCCGAGCGGCAACCGCCTGCTGCGGGCTCATCGCCGGGGCGCGCCGCTCCAGTTCATCACCGTCACCGATGAGGAGATTTTGGCCGCCTACCGGCTCCTTGCGGCCGAAGCCGGCGTTTTCGCCCAGCCCGATGCGGCCGCGTCGTTGGCCGCGGTCATCGCCCGGCAGAAAGACGGTTCCTTGGAAGATAAGACCGTGGTGGCCGTTTTGACCGGCCACGGCACCAAAGACTTGACACCCCTTGAGACGGCGGGGATCGAACTCCCCACCTGCCCCTTGGACAAGCTTGCCGAGGCGCTGGCCGGTTGACGGGGCGGGCCACGACGGCTGGCGACTATTGACAGGAATTCAGAAGCAGGGCTAAACTTGCTGTATACAGGATGCCGACGGGCGGGCGGCCCTGGCATCTCCCTCCAGCGGTTTCTGTTCCCGGCGTGGCGCCCTTGCCGCGAACGCCGCGCCCGGAGCCGAATCCGGCGTTCAGCCCTTTTCCGGAGAGACGATGCGAAAGGATGACCGACGTGACAGCAAAGGCGGACACCGTCGTGCAGGCGATCCTCGCCGGGGCAGGTGAACTGCATCACAATCTTTCTCCGGCGCAGCTGGTCGAGAAGGCGCTTTTGCGGGGAGAGGTGCGGCTCGCCTCCAACGGGGCCGCGGTGGCCGCTACGGGGAAGTACACCGGCCGGTCTCCGAAGGACAAGTACGTGGTCCGGGACGCCTGGACTGCGGAGCGCGTGGCCTGGGGAAGCGTCAACCAACCCATGGAGCCGGAGGTGGCGGGCGCTCTCTTAGATCGGGTGGCCGCCTACTTGCAGGGAAAGGAACTGTTCGTCTTTGACGGCGCGGCGGGGGCCCTTGAGCGCCACCAGATCCGGGTGCGGGTGATCACGGAGTTCGCATGGCACAACTTGTTCGCCCGCAATTTGCTGTTGCGCGACCCGGCCGGGGAAGGGCCGTTTGCCCATTGGAACTTGATCTACGCCCCCGGCTTCCAAGCGGTGCCCGAGCGGGACGGCACCCGTTCGGAAGCCTTCATTGTGCTGGACTTTTCCCGGCAACTGGTGCTCATCGGCGGCACCCGGTACGCCGGTGAGCTGAAGAAAGCGGTATTTACCGTCATGAACGGGCTGTTGCCCGATCGCGGCGTCATGCCGATGCACTGCGGCGCCAACGTCGGGGAGCAAGGGGATGTGGCGCTGTTTTTCGGGCTTTCGGGCACCGGCAAGACGACTCTGTCCGCGGACGGCAACCGGCGGCTTTTGGGCGACGACGAGCACGGCTGGGCGGACGAAGGCGTGTTCAACTTCGAAGGCGGCTGCTACGCCAAAACCATCGGCCTTTCCCAGGAAAAGGAACCGCAGATCTGGAACGCCATCCGGTTCGGCAGCGTGCTGGAAAACGTTGTCGTCAACCCGCAGTCTCGCGTCCCCGATTACGCGGACGGGTCGCTGACGGAAAACACCCGGGCAGCGTATCCGTTGGAACACATTCCCGGAGCCCTGGCCGGCGGCGTCGCCGGCCATCCCCGGACCATCTTCTTCCTGAGCGCGGACGCGTTCGGCGTGTTGCCGCCCATCGCCCGGCTCGATGCGGAGCAGGCCATGTACTACTTCTTGTCGGGCTACACGAGCAAGCTGGCCGGCACCGAGCGGGGCGTCACGTCACCCGAAGCCACCTTTTCCACCGCGTTCGGAGAGCCGTTTTTGCCGTTGCCCCCGCAAGTGTACGCCCGGATGCTGGGCGAGCGCATTACCCGCCACGGCGTGCGGGTGTTTTTGGTGAACACCGGCTGGATCGGCGGCCCGTACGGCGTCGGCCGGCGCATCGACCTGGCCTACACCCGGACCCTGGTGCGGGCGGCCCTGGCGGGGGAGCTGGAAGACGTGCCGTGGCATCGGGAACCCCATTTCGGACTGCTCATCCCAGAACGGTGCCCCGGCGTGCCGGACTCGATCCTGAATCCTAAGGGGATGTGGGACGACGGTTCGGCCTACGACGCCAAGGCGGCCGAGCTGGCCCGGAAGTTCGCCGACAACTACCGGCGATTCGGCGAGGGCGCCCGGGAGCCCGCGGCCGCGGCTGGACGGGATGCGTGAGCGCGATGGGTGAGGTCATGGGTGTCCAACGGTTTCGGGTCCGCTACAACGAAGCGGACCCGATGGGCATCACCTACTATGCCACGTACTTCGACTGGTTTACCCTGGGCCGGACGGAGCTATTGCGGGACGCCGGCCTGCCGTACGCGGAACTGGAGCGGCAGGGGCTTCTGTTGCCGGTACTGGAAGCCCGCTGCCGCTATGTTTCCCCAACCCGCTACGACGACCTGATCCGGCTTGAAACCGCACTCACCGCCTGCACCCGCACCCGGATGAGCTTTCGATACCGGGTCGTTCGGGAAGGTTCCCCCGAGCGGCTCGCGGTCGAGGGCGAGACGCACCACGCGTTCATTGACTCCAAGTACAAACCGATCGACGTGATGAAGCGTTACCCGCAAGTATGGGAGCGGCTTCACAAGCTGTTGATGACGTCGTAGCCCAGCGCCCGCAGTCGGTACGTCCATCGATGGCGGCATGCCCGCTTGAGCTGCACTTCTTGTTCGGCGAAAAACCGGTGGAGCGCGCCCCAATCCTCCTCTTGGAGCGGGCCCGGTTGCCGGGCCATCCAGATCGCGTGGACCGGCGGGTACGCGTCCAGGGGGAACGCCCCTTCTTCGAAGACGAATTCCAGGGTGGTGGGCTCGCCCGCGGGGCTGTACCCGATGACGTACGCCTCATATCGGATCAGGCCGTCCACCTGGTCGAGGTACATCCAGGCGAATACGTCGTCCTCGTACGAGACGACGTCCTTTTTTTGCGATGGCAACAACAGCGACCGCTCTCTCATGGGTTCCCCACCCGTCCCCGGTTTCATGACCCCGGCTCGTGTGCCGGGCGTCACCGCTAGTATTGGTTACCAACGGCCCTTCATCCTCATGATACGGAGGGATTCACCGCCAAGGCCCCCGATCCTTCGCCGGAGTGCCGGGACCGGCAGACATCGTCGTTTTGCTGCGGCGGGGCGAGTAGCAGGAGCTATTTGCCAGGCGTCGAAGACAAGCCCGGGCGCGGGACGCCCCGGCGGTCGGAGTTGGGAGGCCTTTCACGGTTGGCTTCGTTTCAGCCACGCACAAGGGCGGATCAGGAGGAGTGGGACGCAGCCCGGCTGTACCCGTACGGCACACCGGCAGCCCACAGCCGCGGGCGGCGGTGGCCCGAGTTGGCAGACGATCCGCGAACGGCGTTCCAGCGCGACCGGGATCGGATCTTGCATTCGGCTGCCTTCCGGCGGCTGCAGTACAAGACCCAGGTCTTCGTTTTCCACGAAGGGGATTTTTACCGAACCCGCCTGACCCACTCCCTGGAAGTGGCGCAGATCGGAGCGGCGCTGGCCCGCATGGTGGGCGCCAATCCCGACCTGGTGGAGGCGATTTCTCTGGCCCACGATCTGGGCCATCCGCCTTTCGGCCACGGCGGCGAGGAAGAACTCAACCGCCTGATGGAACCGGCCGGCGGCTTTGACCACAACCTTCAGGCGCTCCGCATCGTCGATGAGCTGGAACTCCGCTATCCGTCCCATCCGGGGCTCAACCTGACATGGGAGGTCCGGGAGGGCATTGCCCGCCATGAGACGTTTTTCGACCGTCCTCCGGTTCCCGACGAGTTTGCCGGCTTCCCCCAACCGGGGCTTGAGGCACAGCTCTCCAGTCTGGCCGACATGATCGCTTACTGTACCCACGATTTGGAAGATGCGCTGGCCATCGGTTTTGTGCGCGAGGAGGAACTGGAGCGTCAAGTCGAATTGTGGCAAGAGTTGCCGCCGGTGGACGACATTCACCCGTACCCGCCCTTGGCCCGTCAGGCGATGACCCGCAGCTTTCGGGTGCGCAGCCTCATCGACCGGCTGGTGCGGGCCGCGGCCCAGGAGACGCTCCGGCGGCTTTCGCAACTGGGAATTCGAGAACCCGACGACGTGCGGCGGCATCCGGATCCCGCGGCCGGGTTTCCGCCCGAGGTCGAGGCTGGGCTCGCCGCGCTCAAAGATTTCTTGACCGAACGGGTGTACAGCGACCCGCGCACGGTGCGCATGATGTACAAGGGGCGGATGATCCTAAACCGCCTCTTCGAAGCGTTCTACGGGCGCCCGGAGCTCCTGCCCCGCGTCGCCCAGGAGCGGCTTTGGGCGGGAGAAAGCCGGTTTCGGGTCGTGTGCGATTATATCAGTTCGATGACGGACCGGCATGCCATGGACTTGTACGATACGCTGTTTCATCCGTACGAAAGATCGTTGCAGGGTCCGGCGTGAGTATGGGACAAGCCCGCAAGAAGTGATATAATGGGATGGAGTTTGCGGGCGGCCCAGCACGCCCCAACGGCAGCTACCGGTCGAGTCCGAACAGGAGGATACCGATGCACAAAGTCCGAGTGGGCGTCATTGGGGTCGGCACGATGGGCCGCCATCATGCCCGGGCGTACGCCCATTTTAAGTATCTGTGTGAATTCGTGGGCGTTCATGACGTGAATCCGGTCAACATGGCGACGGTGGCTGAGAAATATGAGGTCACGGCCTTTCCCCGGGTCGAAGACCTGTTGTCGGAGGTGGACGCGGTCACCATCGCCGCACCGACCGGCTACCACTACGAGCTGGCAGAGAAGGCCCTCACAGCCGGGGTCCACGTCCTGGTGGAAAAGCCGGTCTGCCGGACGGTAACCGAGGCCCGGCGGCTGGAGCGGCTCGCCCAGGATCGGGGTTGCGTTGTGCAGGTGGGCCACATCGAGCGGTTCAACCCGGCCGTGCAGGAGCTGGCCAAGCTGTTGCAGCGATATCCGGTCGTGGCCGTCGACGTGAAGCGGATGGGGCCGTTCGACCCCCGGGTCCGGGATCTGGACGTCATCCAGGACATGATGGTGCACGACATCGATATCCTCCGCTACTTGTTGCAGGCCGAGATCGTCGACGTTCACGCGGAAGCCCGCAAGGTCAAGTCTTCCACCTTCGCCGATCATGCGGTCTGCACGGCCAGGCTTTCCAACGGCGTCATCGCCAGCCTCACCGCGAGCCGGGTCACCGAACAGCGGATCCGGGTCATGAACGTGACGTGCCAAGGCGCCTACATCGAGATGGACTATATCGACCGGCGCCTCACCCTCTCCCGGGACAGCCGGCTGCACTACGGGAACAACGGCAAGCAGACATGTACTCTGGAAAACGTCGGGGAACGCATCTATGTGCCCGACGAGGAGCCGTTGCTTGCGCAAACGCAGCACTTCCTGGAATGCGTTTTGTACGGTCGCCAGCCGCTGATCGGGGTTCCCGACGGCAGGGCGGCCCTCGAAGTGGTTGAGCGGATTCAAGAACAAGTGTACGACGAACGGGCCGTGCCGTCGCTGGACGGCGTGGCCGTTTAGGGGGCGCGCCCATTGATCCGGCTGGCCCAGCCTCACCTGGGGGAGGAAGAGATCGCCGCCGTACAGGAAGTGCTCCGCTCGGGCCGTGTGGCCGCAGGGCCGCAGGTCCGCCGGTTTGAAGAGGCGTTCGCGGCCTATGTGGGCGTCCGGCACGCGATCGCCACCGCGAACGGAACCGCGGCGCTGCACGCGGCCCTCGCCGCCGCGGGCGTAGGCCCGGGGGATCGGGTCGTCACGACCCCGTTCACGTTTGTGGCCACCGCCAACGCCATCCTGCATTGCGGCGCCATCCCGGTGTTTGCCGACATCGATCCGGTAACGTTTAACCTATCGCCCACATCGCTGGCGGAAGTGCTGGGGCAGTTGGCCGCGGCGGGCACGCCGGCCCGGGCGGTGCTGGCAGTGCACCTGTTCGGCCTCGCATGCGACATGGCGGCCATCGCGGCCATCGCGGCCGAGCACGGCGCGGCGGTCATCGAGGACTGCGCCCAGGCCCACGGCGCCGCGTATTCCGGGCGCCGGGTGGGCACGTTTGGCGTATGCGGGACGTTCAGCTTCTACGCGACCAAGAACATGACCACCGGCGAGGGCGGCATGGTCGTCACCAACTCCGACGAGGTGGCCGAACGGGTCCGGCAGTTCATCAACCACGGCCGGGTCGACCGGTACGAACATGCGGTGCTCGGCTACAACTACCGGATGACGGACGTTTCGGCAGCCATCGGTCTTGTGCAGCTCCGCAAGCTGGAGACGCTGAACTTGCGGCGGCGGGCCAACGCGGTGCGGCTCAGCCGCCTGCTCGGCAAGACGCCGGATCTCGTGCTGCCCGCGGAGCCCGCGGGGTATCGCCACGTGTACCACCAGTACACCGTCCGCCATCCCCACCGGGACGAGCTGGCCGCGTGGCTGCGGGAGCGGGACGTGGAGACCGCCGTCATCTATCCGATTCCTTTGCACCAGCAACCGCTTTACCGGGAGCTGGGGTACGGCCGCCAGTCGCTGCCCGCAGCGGAGGAAGCCGCCCGGCAAGTGCTGTCGTTGCCGGTCCATCCCGGTCTCTCCGACGACGACATCCAGGCGGTGGCCGAAGCCATCCGGTCGTTTGCCGCCCGGCGGGTGCGGGCCCGGTAGCGGGCCCGGTGGCCTGTCCTTCAAGCGCCTGCCCGTTGCCCGGACCGGGCAGGAAGGCGCGGGGCGCTGTGGAAAACGGGCGGCAAAGGGGGGCATAGCTTTGGCGGCTGTCGAGCGGGTGGACGTCGTGGATATCGATGAGTACACCGAGCCGGCATCGGAACCCGGCTATTACGCGATTTACCTGCGGCTATCCAGGGAGCCGTCGCCCCGGTGGCGGGAGCTGTTTGAGCGGGAGTGGCAAAGCATCCCTACCGGGTTCAAGCGGCGGGCCCAGGTGGTCGGGGACCGGGTGCGCATCGAAATTCACGGGGACGATCTCGTGCGGGAACAGGTGAACTTCGCCGCGGCGCTGGTGGAGAGGACCAACGCGGCGGCCGCACATTCGCCCGCGTCCGGGCAGGAGAACGGGAACCGGGGGTGAATGTCAAGGGACGCCGGCCGTGCCCACAGGGGCGATTGGCGGAGGTGCGTCATCACGATGACGACGGTCGGTGTCGGTCTTGTCCTGCCGCACCCGCTTCCCCGCTCGCCGTTGCTTTCGGCGTTGCGGCGGGATCCCCGGGTGCGGGTCGTCTTCGAAGTCCACGATTTGGCAGATTTGTCCGCGGCGGTTTCCGGACCGCGCCCGGCGGTCATCCTGGCCGACGCGGATGTGGCCGGCGGGGTCCGGCCGCTCATGCGGGCGCTCAAGGCGCGGTTTGCCGGGGTGCCGGTGGTGCTGTTCGACCGGACGGCCGATCCCGCCCGAGCCCAGCGGGCCCGGAACTTGGGCGCGGCCGCGGTGCTGACCTTCCGGAGCCGTCCCGAACGATTTGTTGCCCGGGTGCTGGACGTGGCGGAAACCGCTGGCGGTGCCCGCCCGTTGCCGCCGCGGCTTTTCGACCGGTTGACGCCCCGGGAATGGGACATCTTGTGCTTCTTGGCCCAACGGTACAGCGCCCGGGAGATCGCGGCCGAGCTGACATTGTCCTACGCCACCGTCAGAACTCATATCCGGAACATATACGCAAAGTGCGGCGTCGGCTCCCGCGAGGCCGCGGCCCGGGTAGCGGAGCATCTTTTGCGGGAGCGGCCGGCAAGCGACAAGGAGGTATCACGGGATGAGCGGACCGGTGGACGTGATGGCCGAGCCGACTCCCAATCCCAACGCGTACAAGTTCACCCTGGATCGGGCGGTAACTGAGGGCGGCAGCCGCTCGTTTGTGAGCCCGGAGCAGGCGGCCGCCGATCCGCTGGCTTCCCGCCTGTTCACGGTGGACGGCGTGCGATCGCTGTTTTTCCTCAACAACTTCATCACCGTCACCCGGGACCCGGCGCGCCCGTGGGAAGAGTTGGTGCCGGCAGTCGTCGAGGTCATCCGGGACCATTTTGACGTCAGCCCATGAGCCGGTACCGGATTCGATACCGCGATGGCGTCCAGGAACGGGTGCGGGGCTTCGACTCGAAGGCCGAGGCGTTCCGCTGGTTCAACGACGAGTGCCCAGCGGCTGAGGCGACGTTCGAGGAAACCAGGGCCGACGGCACCACGGGAAAGCCGAAAATCCTGCGGCGCCGCCGGCGGGAACGGGACAGTTGACGCGCCCCGGCGTTGCCGGGGCGCGCGGTCATCAGGCGGGAGTCGCGGCGGGGGCCACTCCGGGCTGGCCCCGGGCGTTACGCGCCGGGCGCCGAGGAAGTTCCGGCGCGGCGCGGCACCGCTTGCCGCAGCGGGGCGTCGTCGGGCCAGTCCCGGATCCAGTCCCGGATCTGGCCGACGGTGACGTCAGGAGGCAGCTTGATCCCGTTGGTGGCCGAATTGTAGAACGACAAAAGGCGCGGCAGGCTGTGCGGGAACACCGGTTCGACCAGCTTGCGCACGGCCCGGGCGTACTGGCGGATTTCCCACATGGCCAGCTCGCCGTGGGGGTTAGGGGCCGGCGTTTCTTCGGGGGCGCCGGGTTCCTTGCCGTCGTCCCGCTGGTGCAAAAACCAGGCGACGGCCTGGATGCTGGCGGTCCACCGCCAGACGGTGTACAGGCCGTACGCGTGCAGAAACAGCCGGGCCTGCTCCGCCGCGATGCCGTCGGCCAGCGCCTCCTCGAAATCTCGCAGCGACTGCTCTTGCCGTTCGACCCAGCGGGCGGCCCACTTGCGCTGGAGTTCTTCCGCCACCGGGCCGGACGAGCCCTGCTTGCCCTTGGCCGGTTTGGCCCGCCACCAGGACGGGGTGTAGTACTCGGGCGGCAGTGTCACGTAGCGCCGGGACGCTTCGTTGCGGCTTTGCATCGGATCGGCCATCATGCCGTGGCCGCCGTCGTCGCCTTGGCCGGTCCAGAAAAACTCCTCGGGAATTTCCACTCCCAAAAATTGGGCGGTGTCCACCGTGTGGTGGGAGCCGATGCGGTACTTGAACCACTCCCGGGCCACCATGAGCGGCGCCTTGATTTCCAGCTTCACCAGGCCGCCGCGAAAGGGCGATGTGTGCTCGTTTTCGGCCAAAAAGTCCAAAAGCCGTATGTCCCGATCCTTTAGCGTTTCGGAGCGCTTCATGTACGACGCCCGGGCGTCGTTGACCGGGGTCAGATCGGTTCCCATCACGTCCTCGAGGCGGACGTAGCCCCGGTCCAGCACTGGGATCTCGCGCGGTTCGGGCTGGGGCGCGGTGCGGGGTTCGTTGGTCTGTCGGCTAGACAACGGCTATTCCTCCTCCGCGGGACATGCCCGCTTTCATCCTAGTTCGCTAGCCGCAAAAAAAACCTTCCCCCAACTCCACGGGGGAAGGCGCCGGATCGTCTCAAAGCGGGGGCGCGGGCGGATCAGGCCCCCCGCGACGCTGCTGCAGAGGTTCCGGCCGGTTCCGCTCCGGTTTGGGCGCCCTCGAGCGGGCTTTCCCCGCAGCGTGCGGGAACACCGGCGGCGACGGGAACACGCCGTGAGACCGCTGCCGGCCTTCCCGTGAGATTGGCCGGATCCAGGACAGCGTCCAGCACGTCATCGGGCACTAGGGCCTGCTCCTGGACGACTTCCCGCAAAGGCCGGCCGGAGTTCAAGGTCTCCTTGGCGATGCGGGCCGCGGCTTCGTAGCCGATGTACGGGTTCAAGGCGGTGACGGCGCTGATCGACCGCTCAAGGTTCTGGCGGATGCGGTCGCGGTCGGCCTCGATCCCTTCGATGCACCGCTCGGCGAACGCTCGCGCCGCCCGGGCCAGCATGCGAGCTGAACCGAAGAGGTTGTGCATGAGGACCGGCTGCATGACGTTCAGCTCCAGCTGGCCGTTTTGGGCAGCCAGGACCACCGCCAGGTCGTTGCCTTGAACCTGAAATGCCACCTGGTTGATGAGCTCCGGGATGACGGGATTGACCTTCCCCGGCATGATCGACGATCCCGGCTGCACCGGCGGCAGGCGAAGTTCCGCCAGGCCCGCGCGGGGGCCGGAGGCCAAAAGGCGCAGGTCGCTGGCGATCTTGCTGAGGGACACCGCGGCGGATCTGAGCGCGGCGGAAACGTGCACGAGGACGTCAACGTTTTGGGTCGCGTCCACCAAGTTCGCGGCCTGCCGGATGTTTCGCCCGCTCCACCAGCCAAGCAGCTCCACCACTCGCTCGCCGTATCCCGCCGGCGCGTTGAGGCCGGTGCCGACCGCGGTGCCGCCGATGTTGACGACGAGCAGTCCAAAGGACGCGTCCCGGATGCGGGAAGCCTCTCGCCCAACGAGCGCGGCGTACGCCTCAAACTCCTGGTCCAGGCCGATGGGCACGCCGTCCTGGAGGTGCGTGCGCCCCACTTTGACCACGCCGGCAAACGCCTTTGCCCGCCTGGCCAGGGCGAGGGCCAGCCCGTCCAGCGCGGCCGTGGTGTCGTCCAAGATCCGGAGCAGGGCAAGGCGGAACGCGGTGGGCACGACGTCGTTGGTCGATTGGGACATGTTGACGTGGGTGTTGGGATGGACGGTGCTGTAGTCGCCTTTGGGCCGGCCCAGCAGTTCCAGCGCCCGGTTGGCGATGACCTCGTTGGCGTTCATATTGATGGACGTTCCGGCACCGCCTTGGATCGGATCGACCGGAAACTGATCGTCCCACACGCCCTGGGCCACTTCGCCGGCCGCGGCTTCGATGGGATCCGCCAGCGTCGCCGGCAAGCATCCGGCCTCCCGGTTGGCGCGGGCGCACGCCCGCTTGACCAACCCCAGCGCGTGAATGAGCTCGGGATCGATCCGCAGCCCGGTCACCGGGAAGTTGCGCACCGCCCGGAGCGTTTGGATGCCGTAGTACACGTCGTCGGGGACTTCCAGGGTTCCCAGCGAATCTTGCTCCACCCTCGCCACGGTAAACCACCGCCTCTCCCGTTATGCATGGTGCGGCGCGGGGCCTGTGACCCCGCTTTGAGTATCCTGTATACATGATACACTACCGCGCCAGGAGAATGAATCCTCCCGGAGGGCCGATTTTCGCTCAGGTTGCCGGGCCCGCGGGGGGCGGGTAGAATGGTATTGCCCCGCGGTCTTGGAGCAGCCCGGCGGTTCTTGCGGGCTACGGGGCTTACGGCCGCGGAACGTCTTCGGGGGAGGGGATGTCTTTGCCGGTCACTGAGGAACAGGTCCGGGAAGCCCTCAAGCAGGTCAAAGATCCCGAGCTGGGATTCGACGTCGTCAATCTCGGCCTCGTCTACGGCGTGCGCATCGACGGGGACCGGGTGGAGGTGGAGATGACGCTGACAACGCCGGCCTGCCCGGCGGGGCCGCTCATCGTCGAGGAGGCCAAGCAGGTCATCGAGCGGGTCGAGGGCGTGCGGGAGGCGGAAGTGCGCCTTGTGTTCGAGCCCCGCTGGACGGAGGACCGGATGAGCGAGGAATTGAAGCTCATGCGCCGGTGGGGGATGTTCGGCTAAACGGGCTCCTGCACAGGTTTCCTCCGGTTGAATATCCTTTAGGAAGGTTTCCCGCAATCGGGCCCGGGCAGGGATCTCCGCCGGGGCGACGAACCGGGTACCCGTATCGACTCCCGGAAGGACGGGAACCGATGACCCGAAATTGGTGGGATTCCGCCCGGGATCAAAACGAAGGGACCGGGGCGGAGCATGAGGGCACCCGCGACCAGCGAGTGCTGGAGCTGGTTCAGGAAGGGTGCCGCCTCCTTAGGCGTTCGCTCATCCCGGGCGCCCAGCGCAAGTTTCAGCAGGCGTTGCGCCTGTGCGAGACGTCGATCGCGGCCCGCAGCCATTTGGCCTTGACATATTTGCTCCAAGGGCGCTTCGAACAGGCCGCAGGCGAAGCCCGGGCCGTTTTGGCCGCCGATCCCGATGACCTTTTGGCGCTTACGACTCTTGCCCGGGCCCAGGCCCGGCGGGACGTCAAGACGGCCCGGGAGGCGGCCCGGCGGGCGTTTCGTTGCTTGTACGGGCTGGGATCCGGCACCCGGCGGAAACCCGACGACCTGGACCGGGTCGCCAGCGCCCTGGCGGCGGTGAGCGACGACCGGCGGCTGTATGAGCTGTACCGGCGGAGCGTGCGTGGGGTGGCGGGTCCGTGGAACCCGACGACTCTCACGTTCCTCGGCGTCGCGGCGTTCAATCTCGGCCGGTACCGGGAGGCCCGGTGGCTCTGGCGGGGGGCCTTGAGCGAGCCGAGCGATCTGGAAGACGTCTTAACGGCCTTCCTCTTCGCTGTCGACCGGGTCGAGAGGAAACGGGTGCCCCCGTTCCGCTTGGATTACCGCCTGCGAGCCGAAGACGTCCGCATCGAAAGCGACGAACCGCCCGGCTTCGTCGTGGCCTTCGCGCTGCGCACCTTGTGGGAAGGTGCCGATGCCGGGTCCCGGGAATCCGCGCTCGATCTCCTCGCGCAAGGGAAAGACCCGTGGGCCTCGGCTTTGCTGTTTCAGATCGTGCGCGACCCGGACCTTTCTGATGAACTGAAGATGCGGGCCGCGGTGTGGCTCGCGGAGCGTGGGGCTTTGGGCGAGGAAGAGCCGCTCGAGATGCATCTAGAGGGCGAGCTGCAAGAAATCGTCATCCGCAAGGGCGGCCGGCCCCAATTCCCGCCGGAGGCCGCCGAATGGTTCGAACAGGCTGTCAAGTCCCACGAGCAGGGCGATGAAGCTTCAGCCGAAGACGCGTGCCGCCGGGTGTTGGAGCTGGCTCCCGGATTTGTCCCGGCGCTGGTGCACCTGGCCAACATTTGCCGCAACAAGGACCGTTACGAGGAGGCCGAACAGTTGCTGTCCCGGGCCCGGACGGAGGCTCCCGGCGACCCGGTGGTGCTCTTGCACATAGGTGTTCTCCGAACCCAGCAAGAACGGTTCACCGAGGCTGAGGACATTTTGCAGGAGATAGAGCCGTCCCGGTTGCCGCCCGCGCTGCGCCCGTCGTATTACGGCCTTGTGGGGCATGTCGCCTTGCGGCTCAACCGGCCCCAGGACGCGGCTGCGGCGTTCCGGCGCGGGCTGGCCGGCGAACCGGGCAACGAGCAGCTTCAGGCAGGATTGTTGGCTGCCCGCCTCATGAGCGGGGGCGAGCCTGCGGCCGGCGAAACCGGCGGCCGGCGGGGCCGCCAAGCCCGGCGGCGGAAAGCCATCGACCCCGGGCTGTCGTGGGAAACGGCGCTTGCGCGGCTGACGCGCGACGAGCTGGCAGCCCTCTCCCGGCGCTTGGGAGCCAGAGTGCCCAAGGGCCTTCGCAAACCGGACCTGGTCCAGCAGGTGGCGGGGCTGCTGCGCCGGCGGCTCAAGCAAGTCTGGCAGCAGCTCGGCCCTCAAGAGCAGGCGGCGTTGCGGTGGATGGATGAGCAAGGGGGCACTGTCCCCCGGGAGGCGCTGGAGCGGCAGTGCGGCTCCGAAGGCCTGGGCCAAGAGGGCAAAGCTGGAGATGAAGACCTGGTCGCCGCCCGCCTGCAAGCCTGGGGACTTGTGTTCTCCGGCTCCTTGGCGGACGGCGGCGCGCCGGTAGCCGTCATTCCCGAAGAAGCCCGGGTCCGGCTGCGAAAGCTGTGGGAGCGGCGCTGACGGTCAACCCTCGCCGTACAGCTGCACGAGCCGGGCCACTTCAGCCCGGGTTTCCTCGATCACCTGGTCCCGCATGCGGGCGAAGGGTCCGCCCTCGGCCGCCTTCGTCTCGATGTTTTCGATGGTGATGGACTCGACCCGGCGCAAGAAGGCGGCAATGTCCCGGGGCGTCACAGGGCCGAATTCGCCGCCGGCGGCCCGGCGGACGAAGCCTTCCAGATCCGGGCCCGTTTCCATGCTGATCTCCCAGTAGCGTTCCAAAAGTTCCTCGACCACCGCGATGCATCCCTCCACAGACAGTTTCGCCGCCGCGGGCCGGATCCTCTTCTGGCATCGGCCGGGCAGGACATATCCAGTGCCCCCCGAATTAAGGCCTGTAATTGTGTCGTTTGGCAAACGAGCCGGCAGTACCCACCGGGCCGGCGGGCGAGGAGGAACGCGGTGGACGAGTTGGAGAGCCGATGGAATGCGATCCCGTGGGAAACGGTGTGCCGGGCGCGAGGGCTTGGGCTGGCCTGCCGGCTGGACCGGTACCTGGAGGAGGTGGCCGCCGTCGCGCCCCGGGCCGAGGCAGCGTTGGCAGGGCGGTTGCGGTCCGAGCTTCGGGACGCTGTTGCCGGGCTCGCCGCACCGGACGAGCTCCTGGCCGCCGTCGGCGCCGTCCACCGGGAGCTTGCCTACTTGCCGCGGGCGCCGTTGCCCGCCGGCGTCTACGGCCTGTTGCGAGACGTCCTGGGCCAAGCGCGGGACCGGGATGTGGTCGTGGCCGGGGTGCCCGAACCCGTGTGGCCCAAGGCCCACCAGCGGCCCCGACGCCCGGTGGCCGTCATGCCGCTGGCCGAAGGGCGCAATCCGCTCATGTGGCCGCTGGTCGCCCTGCAGGCCGCCGCGCTCGCGGGCGTGCATCAACCGGAAAGCTACGTGGAGGGCGCCGTGGGAGGCGGGCTGTGGCTGGCCCTGGCCGAGGCGGCGCTTGGCTCCGGGACGGAAGCCCGCGAGTTGTGGGAGCGCGGCCGCGGCCTTCTGGCGCCGGGCGACGGCGAGCCGGATCGCCCGTGGCAGCTGGCCCGGGCGCTGGCTGAAGGCGTTCTCATCAGCGGGCATCGCCGGGGGGCCCGGAATTCGGGCGGCGAGGGAATTTACAGCCGGCTGGGCCAGGTGCAGGACGATCCGGCGCACCCGGGGGAGATCCTAGGCGCAGGGTGGATCCACTGGTACGCGCGGGTCGCGCCGGAACTGGTGGAGCTCGCAGAGATATCCGGGGCGGACGGCGCCTGGCGGCGCATGCGGTCCCTGGTGGACCGCGTCGACGACTTGCTGTGTCGGTCGCTGGACGTCGCGGCCATCCACCGCTTTTTCGCGGCCGGGGGTTCGGTGGAATGATCCTCAACGAAAGCCAGATTTTGGAACGGCTCTTGTCACCGGATCCGGCGCGGCGGCTTGTCGTTACGCCATTGCTCGCGCCGGAACAACAGTTCGGTCCCAGTTCCCTGGACGTGCGTCTTGGCCCAGATTTCAAGCTGGTGCGCACGTCCCGGCTGACGCACCTGGATCCGCTCAAGGACCCGGCGGAAATCGAGGCCGACGTAGCCCGCTACACGGAAAACGTCGTCATCCAGCCGGGCGAGCCGTTCGTGCTGCACCCGGGGGAGTTCGCCCTGGCCAGCACGTTGGAGTTCATCCGCCTGCCGTTCGACATCGCCGCGCGGCTTGAGGGGCGCAGCACGTGGGGCCGGCTGGGGTTGGAAGTGCATGCCACCGCCGGGTTTGTGGATCCCGGTTTTTCCGGCGCCTTGACCTTTGAGCTGAAGAACTCGGGCAAAGTGCCGTTGCCGCTTTACGCCGGCTTGCGGGTGGCCCAGCTGTGCTTTTTCCAATTGAGCGAGGCCTCCCAGTTGCCCTACGCGGCCAAGCGGTACACCAAGTATTCCGGGCGGATGGGGACCGAGGGCAGCCAGTACTTCCGGGATCCCGAGTACGCGGCCTTGCGGGCGGTGGCCCGGATGCGGCTCGCCGGGGAGGACGCGGCGAGGCGGTCTCCCGGAGCGGACGGGGAAGCCGCCCCATGATCGCGGCACCCGGCGCTGCATGGGGCTTTTTGGCCGCGGCTTTCGTCGCCGCGACCGCCCGGCGGGCGGGGATGCTCACCGCCGGCGGGGCGGTGGCGGCGACAGCCGTCGGGGGCGCTGTCTTCGGCTTCGGGGGGTGGGCCATGGCAGCGCCCTTGCTGTTTTTCTTCGTCTCCGGCAGTCTTTTGGCCCGCGTTGGCCGGGCGGTGAAGGACCGGCGGCTTGACCATGCTGACAGCCGGGGCCGGCGAGCCCTGCAAGTGTTGGCCAACGGCGCCGCGGCGGCGCTCGCGGCCGTCGCCTACCGGCTGTCGCCCGGGCCCGGATGGCTTGCGGCCCTGGGCGGCGCGCTGGCCGCGGCGGCGGCCGACACTTGGGCGACGGAAGCCGGCGTGCTGGCGCGCCGGGCGGTGCTCGTGACCACCTGGACGCCGGTGCCGCCGGGGCGTTCGGGGGCTGTATCGGTGCTCGGAACCATCGCGGGCGTTACCGGATCGGTATTAACAGCGGCCGTCTTCGCCGGCGCGGCGGCCCTTTTTGGCCCGGCCGCCGCGGCGTCCCCGGGGATGTTGGTCGCGGCCGCAGGCGGCGGGGTCATCGGCATGGCGTTTGACAGCATCCTGGGGGCCACGGTCCAAGAGCGGTTTTGGTGCCCCGCGTGCCGAACCGGCACGGAAAAGCGGGTGCACCGCTGCGGCGCCCCCCCCCGCCGGGGGGCGGGCCGGCGCGCCGGGTAACACACCCCCCGCCCGGATAAAGCCCCCCCCCCCCCCCCCCCCCCCCCCCCCGCCGCGCGGGC